>CALHXU010000108.1 GCA_938040365.1 uncultured Acidimicrobiales bacterium | reverse complement strand
CGACCTTGTGCTCGGCGATGTCGAGAACCCGCTGCCCCCCTCCGATGATGGAACCGATATGGCTGGCGCGAGCGAACGCGTCGAGCACGTCCGCCAGCTCAAGCCCGAGATCTGCACGCTCGATTGCGGCACGATGAACTTTGGTGAGGGCGACTATGTGATGACGAATACGACGAGTGCGCTCGAAGAGATGGCGAAGCAGATGACCGAGATCGGTGCTCGGATCGAGATCGAAGCGTTCGACACCGGCCACCTCGCACACGCGAAGGATCTCGTCCGCCGGGGCATCATCCCCGAGCCGGTCATGTTGCAGTTGTGCATGGGCATCCCTTGGGGTGCGCCCGACGACCTCAACACGTTCATGGCAATGCGAAACAACATTCCCGACGACTGGACGTTCTCGGCGTTCAGCATTGGCCGTAACCAGTTGAAGTACGTCTCGCTCGCCGCAATGGCTGGCGGCAACGTGCGGGTTGGTTTGGAAGACAACATCTACCTGTCACGCGGTGTGCTTGCGACCAACGGTCAGCTAGTCGAGCGGGCCGTGTCGATACTCGAAGCGCAGAACTACAACGTCCTTTCACCACAGCAGGTGCGCGACAACCTGGAACTCACCAAGCATGGCTGACGTGACGCCGGACGTAGCGGGTGAGTCAGCAGCACATCCGGAGCAAAGCGAAGATGTGATTGCGCTGAAGATCGAGCGAGCGGCGGTGGTCGGTTGTGGTGTGATCGGTGCGGCCTGGGCGAGCCGCATGTTGTTGAGTGGCGTCGATGTTGCGATAAGCGACCCGTCCCCGGAAGCCGAGTCGATCCTCACCGAGGTGATGGCGAACGCTGTTGCGGCCTGGGACGACCTCGGCCTGTCGACGGCAAACCGGGGCCGCTATGTCATGGCAGCCTCGATTGGCGAAGCGGTCGCCGATGCCCAGTTCGTCCAAGAGAGCGTGCCCGAACGGCCTGAAGTGAAGGCGGCAGTGCTCGCCGAGATCGAGGCAGCGGCACCGGCCGACACGATCATTGGGTCATCGACCTCGGGCATTCGGGCGACCGTGATGCAAGAGACGATGACCAACCCCGAACGCCTCGTCGTCGGCCACCCCTACAACCCGGTCTACCTCCTTCCGGTTGTCGAGGTGGTCGGCGGCGAGAAGACACCGATCGAGGTCGTGCGTCGAGCGCAAGGCATTTACGCCGGCATCGGCATGAAGCCCGTGCACGTGCGCGTCGACATCGACGCGTTCATCGGCGATCGACTGCTCGAGGCGCTTTGGCGTGAAGCGCTCTGGCTCGTAAACGATGGCGTCGCGACTACTCAAGAGATCGACGACATCATGACCCACGGCTTCGGATTGCGCTGGGCGCAGATGGGCCTCTTCGAGACCTACCGAGTCGCTGGAGGCACCGGCGGCTTCAAGCACTTCATGGATCAGTTCGGGCCGACGCTCGAATGGCCCTACAGCAAGCTCATGGACACACCTGAGTACACCGACGAACTCGTCGACACGATCGTTGAGCAGAGTGATGCGCAGTCGGGCATGCACGATGTGCGCGAGCTCGAACGCATTCGCGACCGCAACGTCGTTGGTTTCCTCAGGGTGCTCGAAGCCAACAAATGGGGCGCCGGCAACGCAATCGCCGACCACCGCAACCTCAAGCACTAATCAGGATTTGTCCCCCGTTTGATACCTAATAGGTTCCAAACGGGGGACAAATCCTCTTTGGAGACGAAGTCACTAGCGGTATTGACCGGGAATGGCCTCGCCGCGGCTGGGGTTGTTGGTGCATGCCCAGATCTCTGGTCCGAAGCCCGCTCGTCTTCATCGCGTTTGCACTCGTCATCGCAGCATGCTCGGCGTCTACCGATGAGACTGCGACGGCTGAAGCGCCGGTTGTCGTAGAGGAGGAGACCGCCACCGTGATTCCAGATACTGCACCTGCGATAACGGCTGGAACGACGACGACAGGCTCGGTCGAGATCGATGGGACGATGATCGAGTACGCCGTTGCGGTGCCGGACGGATTTGAGATCGGCGACGAGGCCCCACTCCTGCTCGCGTTCCCACCCGGTGGGCAAGACCTCGCACTGACCCAGAACATCGTTGCTGGCACGTACGCCCCCGAAGCGCTGCGGCTCGGCTGGGTCGTCCTCAGCCCAGCAGCGCCCGATGGCGAACTCTTCTTCCGGGGGAGCGAGGCCTTGGTCCCGACACTCTTGGACTGGGCCGAAACGTGGGTCGTGCCCGAAGGCGGCGCCCCGCACGTGGCCGGAATCAGCAACGGAGGCATCAGCTCGTTCCGCTACAGCGCGCTCAATCCCGACCGGGTGCAGTCGCTCGTTGCCTTTCCAGGTTTTGCACGCTCGGCTGAAGACCAAGCCGCGCTCGCAGAACTGACTGACGTGCCCGTGCGGTTGTTCGTTGGCGGCGAAGACACCAACTGGATCGGCCCAGCCGAAGAAGCGGTCGCCACCCTGACCAGCGCCGGTGGTGATGCTGAACTGACGATCTTCGAAGGCGAGGGCCACGTGATGGACTCCACCCGCGATGGAACTCTCGTGTTCGAACTACTCGAGAGCTTCCGATCCAGCTAACGGAAGTTCATCAGCTGGCGGGTTCGAGGAATCCGCTGTGGACCCAGCCTCCGGTTGCGAGGAGTGGGGTGCCGATGTTGAACCAGATGGATCCGTCGTCGAGGACGCCGCAGGTGTCTTGTTCGGGGAAGGTGTCGACGATGGTGCCGTTGGGGAGGACGGTGATGATGTCGCCGTTGCCGGGGAGTTGGCGTGCTCGTAGGCCGGGGTTGGCGATGACGGTGAATTGGTCGGGGATTGGGAGTTCGTTGTTGTCGCAGGCTCTTCCGAGCGCCGCGGATCGGTCGGGGTCACCGAGCAGAACGTCATCTGGATCGTCGATAGCAGCTTCCTCAGTCTCGAGACTTTCGGTCACGCCAGCAACCTCGACTTCAGGTTCGGACTCGGTGCCTGTCGCTGCGCTGGAATCGGCTGCTGCTGGTTGTGTTGCTTCGTCGCTGTCCGATGAGCAACCCGCAGCGGCTAATGCCAAAACTGCAGTGGCAATTACCAAACTTCTCATCATGTCCCGTCCTTCAGATGAGCGCACCCGCCATGGTTGCGCTATCACCACGGTAGGCCTGGCACGACAGTAGATCGTGGATGTCGGTCGTTCGTCGGCGCCTAGGGCGTCTCCTCACTTACCGCCTTTTGCCTGCGGCAAAACGCTTGAGGCGAGCGCAGCTGCGCGTAGTGACCGTCGTTCGTCAGCGCCTGGGGCGCCTCCTCACTTACCGCCTTTTGCCTGCGGCAAAAGGCTCTGGCGTGACAACACCGTTTTCATAAACCGCTCGAGGCGAGCGCAGCTGGCGTAGCGAGCATGTCGATAACCGCGGATGTCGGGCGGGAGCCCCGACGTGTTGTCGATGTCGGGCGGAAGTCCCGACGTGTTATTGCGGCCGGTCGCCGAAGTTGGGGCCGACGGTGCGGGTGCGCTTGAGCTCCCAGAAGCCGTCCATTGTCGACATCGTCACCATGGCATCCCAGAGGGCGAGTCCTTCTTCGCCTTGTGGTGCGTGGCTGATGACGGGGCCGAAGATTCCAACGTGCTCGCCGTCGTCTTTTTCGAAGGCGATGATCGGCGTGCCGACGTCTTGGCCGACGAGGCCAAGACCGATATCCATCTTTTCGCGAATGACGGCATCCCATGACTCTTCGTCGAAAGCTGATGCGTACGACTCGTCGAAGCCGCCGCTCGCAAGGATCTCAGAAACGTCGGTGTAGAGATTCTCATCGTGGTGGATGTACTTGCCGCACTCCCAGTAGAAGTTGCCGGCTGCTTCGTTGCCTTCGGCGGCGTTTATCGCCTCGAAGACGCGCAAAAGGTTGTGCGTGTACTGGACGGGTTTGTAGTACTCGGAGTCTTCTGACGGCTGGTTCTTGAACAGCAAGCTGATCGGCTGCCATGTGATCGACAAATCACGTTCTGGCTTTACAACGTCGACGACCCAACGAGCCGTCACCCAACACCATGGTCAAATAGGGTCTACCCACTTCTGAATGTTCATGAGTGCACGTTACCGTGTCGTGCATGGGAGACGCGTATGAAGTGGTCTGGCCGTCGTCGCCGCTCGGCATTCAGCAGCAGCGGACGGCGCCGCGCCTCGACACACTTGCAAGTAAAAAGGTTGCGTTCCTTTGGGACTATCTCTTTCGTGGGGACGAACTCTTCCCGGTCCTGAAGGTTGCGCTCGAAGAACGGTTCGACGACATCGAGATCGTCAGCTTCGAAGAGTTCGGCAACTTGCACGGCAAAGATGAGAAGGCCCGGGTGGGTCGTCTGCCCGATGATCTTCGGAGCCGTGGCGTCGATGCGGTCGTCTCGGGGATGGGTTGTTGAGGTAGTTGTACGCCCGCCGTGATGCGGGCTGCAATGGCTGCCGAGTCGGTCGGCATTCCCTCGGTGTCGATCGTGTGTGAGGGGTTTGCCGGACAAGCGCTCGCCACCGGTCGAGGCTATGGCTACGACAACCTCGCGCTCGCCCAAACTCTTGGCCATGTCGACGCCCAGAGCGCCGAAGAGATGATTTCGAATTTCTTGGCGGCGACAGTCGACCAGGTCGTTGCGGGCCTCACCGCAGTCGACGGTGATGCTTCGACCGAGGCGGACGTCAGCGTCGAACCGACCGCGCTCGAGGTGGTGGCCACGGGGTCGGTTGATGAGGTCAACGAAGCGTTCAGAGACAAAGGATGGACCGATGGCAACGCCATCATCCCGCCGACGAAAGATCGCGTCGAAGCATTCCTCGCCATTACCGGCCACGATCCGTGGAAGGTGCTCGGTGTTGCATCGTCGTCGGGCCGTGATGTGACCGTGTGGTCGATAGCGGTCAACGCGGTCATGGCCGGATGCGTCCCCGAGCATCTGCCGATCCTGCTCGCGATTGCCGAGGTGCTGCTCGATCCTGCCTACGGTTCGGAGCACTCGGGCAACACGACCGGCGCTGATGCCATCATCGTGGTGAGTGGGCCAACGAACAGCGACCTTGGCTTCAATCACGGGCCCGGTGCGTTGCGCGAAGGCGCTCACGCAAACACGAGCGTCGGTCGGTGGCTGCGCCTCTATCTCCGCAATGTCTTTGGGTTCACCGGCGATGCGCTCGACAAAGCAACGTTCGGTAACTCGGCGCGAGTCGTACTCGCCGAAGACCACGCCGCGCTCGTCGATATTGGGTGGCCGTCGCTCGCAGATGACCTCGGCGCACCAGCTGGCGCCGATGCAGTGTCGATGGCGCGGATGAATAGCGGAACGATTATCGGGAGCGTCTTTGGTTCGACGCCCGAGGAGATCGCTCCGTATCTCGGCAACGGCATTGCTCGAACCGCGGCGTGGGACCTGACCCACGTCTATGGGCTCGGCCACGACCAATTCTCACCGCTGCTCGTCCTGTCGCCGGTGTTGGCTCGAACGTTCGCGAATGCCGGGATGTCGAAGCTCGATGTCCAGCGACTGCTCTTCGAGTATGCGCGGATTCCGGCGAGCACGTTCGAGGCAATGATCGGTGAGTGGAGCAACCTGACCGCCGGGCGGCGCTCGCTCGCCGAATTGGTTGCCGAAGGATTGCTGCCGACCGTCTACGGCGAATCCGATGACCCAAACCGGATGGTGCCGGTCGTGACCCGGCCCGAACGTCTCCTCATCTCCGTGGCTGGCGACCCGAACCGGACCAACGCCTACGCGCTGAGCAACGATGGCCCGCACGGATGGTGGACGACAAAGGCGATCGACTTTGCAATCTCGAACGACCTCGTTTGCCAGGTCGACTGACCAATCCACTAGCTTCTGTAGCTAGGACAGGAGTGAATATGAACTTTCACGAGCTATCAATGGAGTCGATCACCGGCGAATCGGTCGACTTCTCCCAATTCGAAGGTGAGCATGTGCTCGCCGTCAACGTTGCGAGTAAGTGAGGGGCTACCCCTCAGTACGCAGGTCTGCGTGCGCTCCACAACGAAGTTGACGGCCTGAGTGTTCTCGGCTTTCCGTGTAACCAATTTGGTGACCAAGAGCCGGGCACGAACGAAGAGATCCTCGAGTTTGCTACGGGCAAGTACGACGTGAACTTTCCAATGTTCGCAAAGCTCGACGTGAACGGCGAGAACGAAGCGCCGCTCTACTCGATGATGAAGTCGGCGCAGCCCGGAGATGGCGATTCGGCCGACGTGAAGTGGAACTTCGAGAAGTTCCTCGTGAACCCGCAAGGTGAAACGGTCGCCCGTTGGGACACCGGGACGACTCCCGAGGACATCCGCGCTGATCTCGCAGACTTCTTCCCGGAGTTAGCCAGCTAGGGGCGAGCGTTCCGAGTTAGGTCGCAAACACCTGGTCATCGTTAGCGAATGCTTTGAACTCGAGCGCGTTGCCGCTCGGGTCCATGAAGAACATCGTGTGCTGTTCGCCGGGCTGGCCTGCGAAACGAATGTGGGGTTCGATGACGAAGCTCACGCCAGCAGCGATCAAACGGTCGCGCAACTTCTGCCACTGATCGACCTCGAGCAGGGCGCCGAAGTGCGGAACGGGTACATCGTCGCCATCTACCGGATTGGTCTGGGCCGCTTGGTCAGTTTCTTTGCTGGCGACCATATGGATCACGAGTTGATGGCCAAACATGTCGAAGTCGACCCAGTGGCTGGCTGAACGTCCTTCGGAAAAGCCAAGGGTTTCTCCGTAGAACGCTCGGGTCTCGACGAGGTCGGTCACCGGAACGGCGAGGTGAAATCGAGGGCGGGTCACCGCCAAAGACTACTTCGTTGGTGTTACTCGACGATGATGCGAGCGCTCGAGGTGAAGTCGATGGCGTCGTCGAGCATCGCTGCCTTGAGGCCAACGTCATATGAGTAGTCGTCGTCCTCCCACACGATGGAACCGTCATTACAGCCAGCGCCACATGTCGCCGGGAAGAACTGTCCGCTCACGCCGTTCGGTAGGTCGACGAGGACGCCGGAAACATCGGTGATTCCCTCCGATTGGGGGAGGAGTCGAACGGTTCCGTATCGGCAGGCCGATGCGCCGTTGCAGTCGGGAACGAAACCGATCGTGAGTTCGTAGCGGTCATCTGCGGCGCTTTGGATTGTCAGGAAGAGTTCGGCGTTGGGATCTTCGACGTCTGGAAACTGGGTCGGAAGGAGGATCGGCGCGGAGGTCATGGTTCGGAGTTCGTCGATCACTGCCGAGAAGTTTTCAGGGAGGCCGTCGAAGGTTGCGGTGGCCGGCTCGTTGCTCGCTGTGCGGCTGCGATTGGTCATCGTGAACGGTGCCACTAGGGCGATGGCGTCGGGGTTCTCTTCACCGGCGGCCAAGTTCACGAACACCAGCTCGTAGTCACCTGGTTCGAGGCTTTCGATGGTGAAGGCAAAGTCGCCCCATTGTTGAAAGCTGGCGTTGTAGCCGTAGCTCGAGGCGGTGACCTCGCCGAGAAACTCGGTGCCCGACCACACGGCATCGACAAGCTCGCCCGAGCCTGGGGCTTGTCCAGCGGCGGGTGCCCGCCGCAACTGGACATCGCCGAATGACTCAAAGGGGCGGGCGTGGCCCCGAACGGTGAACGGCAGGGTGACCTCGCCGAATGCTCCGGGAAGGATGACGTTGGTGCCAAAGAGCGGATCGCTGACCGGACGTGTCGTGGGGGTGTCGACCACGATTCGTGCAGGGTTGTTGAGCACCGCGACCGATGTCAGGGCAGAGGGCTGGCCGTGGTTGACAATGAAGTACGGCGTGCCGTCGAAGCGGATGCCTTGGCCAGCGAATCCGGCTTCGCGGTTCTCGGGAATCTCGGCGAAGTCGCTTGCGAGGGTGAAGTCGTAGAAGATCTCGACGGCGCCGGTCGATGGAAAGAGTGCGGGAATGTCGTCGGCGCTGATCGTTGCGCCGTCTTCGAACTGGAACACCGAACGGCGACAGCTGCCGTTGTCGAAGCTGAGGATTTCGACCAGCTCGGTTGCGGTGGTGCTGGCCGTTTCGGTATCGGAGGTGAGGGTGCCACATCCGGGGAGGTCACCGAATGACGAACCGGTCGGTACCACTGCGGGTCCTTCCTCAGGAACGGTCGTTTCGGATGACCCGGTGACATCGCCGCTGTCATCGGTGTCATTGCCGTCATCTCCTTCGCCGTCATTGTCGGTCTCGGCAACGATCGGGTCGGCTTCTTCGGGAGCGGGATCGACTTCGGTGGCGGCAGCGTCTGGGTCTGCGGTGGTCGGCGACGATTCCGGCTCGGGTGTTGGGTCCACGTCGGGCTGCGGCGTTGTCTCACCGGCGCCGTCCTCGGTGGCGACGGGGCCGTCAGATTCGACCAGCGAATCGTCACCGTTGAACAAGAACAGTCCGCCGACGATCAGAATGGCGGCGAGCGTGAGCCCCGAGATCAGTGTTCCGGGGCGGGCCAGCCATGGTGATGCTGCCTTGTTGTCTTCGTGGTTGCGTAGTGCGGTCATTGCATTGACCTTTCCGGCATCGGCGCGAAGTCGGTCAAAGGCGTCGTGAACGGTTTGGTCGTTTTCGAATTGTTCGTCGTTCATCGTCCTACCTCCTCGGCAGATAGCTGCAGTTTGGGGTGAGTGAGTGATGTATGAAGTGACTGTTTGGCGCGGTGCAGATGGACTCGTGCCGTCGACGCTGAGATCTCGAGAATCTCGGCGATCTCCTCGAGGCTCTTGTCTTCGAGAAAGTGCAAGGCCACAACGGCCCGCTGTTTCTTCGACAGTCGAGCGACGAGGGTCCAGATGTGCTCGTCTTCTGCAGCTGCTGGTGGGAGTTCCGGTTCTGGAGCTCCCACGCGCAGCAGGGCCAGCGCTTCTGATTTCAGTCGTCGTTTCTGAGAGAGGGCCAGGTTGATCGTTACGCGACGTAGCCAAGCGCCGGGTTTGGCGTAGCTCTGGATCTTCGCCCAGTCACGGTCGAGTCGGGTCATTGCCTCTTGGGCAATGTCTTCGGCGTGTACTCGGCTTCCCGAGACGGCCGCAGCAAGCGCGACCATGTTGGCGTATTCGGTTACGAAGACGGACTCAAAGGTCGAAACGACAACGTCTGCAGCGGCTATCGATTCTGTGTTCGGGTCCATGACCTGTCCTCCTCTCATACCACTCACACGCACGAGGAGGTCATAGCGTTTACATCCTCGGCAAGATTTCTTGCTGCGATCGCAACACTACTTCTGCCGATAGCGTCGCTTCGTGGCATCCACTCAGGCGCGGCTCGTGACTCCGCGGTTCGGAATCATCACGCTCTCGGCGCTTGGCTACTTCGTCAGCTTTGCGATGTTGCTCCCAACGCTGCCGCGTTATGTGTCGGGTGTGCTCGGCGGATCGAGCACCGAGGTGGGACTCGTCGTTGGTTCGTTCGGCATTTCGGCGGCGTTTGTTCGCCCGATCTTGGGTCGCCTGGGCGATGTGTACGGCCGACGCATCTTGTTGGTCGCTGGCGCGTTTCTTACAGGCGTCACGTCATTGCTCTATCCGGTATGGGAGTCGATCCCGATCCTGATCGGCCTTCGGTTGATCACCGGAATTGCCGAGAGCGGGGCGTTTGTCGGTGCGGCGACGGCAAGCCAAGACCTCGCTCCAGATGACCGCCGCGGCGAGGCGGCGAGCTACTTCAGCCTGTCGATCTATGTGGGCCTAGGTATCGGGCCGATTCTCGGCGAGTGGCTGTTCGCACGATCTGGTTTCGACGCGGTGGTGCAGGCGAGTTTCGCGATCTCGGTCGTGAGCGCCGCCCTCGGGTTTGCGGTGCCGGCGAAGCCGCCGGCCATCGAACGCCCCGCGGGTAGCAAGGACACTCGCTCGTTCCTGCACCCTGCCGCAATCGTCCCGGGCATCACGTTCGTCGCGTCGCTCATCGGTGTTGTCGGGTTCTCGACCTTCATTGCGATCTATGTCGACGACCTCACGAACGGCACGACGAACTCGGCGCTCGTGTTCTTGACCTACGCCTCGGTCATCGTCTTCTTCCGTCTGTTCTTTGCAAGTGCTCCGGATCGGCTTGGTGCCAGGCGGGGAACGGTCCTCGCACTCAGCTTTATCGCAGCTGGTTTGGTGATCATGGGGCTATGGGCGTCACTCGTCGGCGTCTATGTCGGAGCGATCGTCATGGCGGTGGGCGTCGCGTTTAACTACCCGGCGCTCTTCTTGTTTGTGATGAGCGGCACCGAGCCACACGAACGAAGCCATTCGGTTGCGAGCTTTGGGTTCTTCTTCGATGTGTCCGGTGCGTTGGGGGCGCCGTTGCTCGGAATCATCGTCGACGTAACCGGCAGCGAACGCCCCGCGTTCCTCGCCGGCGCGCTGGCTTCGCTCATTGGCCTCATCGGTCTTCGTTTCCTCAATGACCCGCCGCCAGCAAAGCAGCTCTAACGTGGCGTCATGAGCGCAGCGATCGTCGATTGGGGAGCCGGTGAGGCAAAGCTCACCGACAAGGTCAGTGTGTTGTTGGGGGCCGAGCGAGGTGGGTACCCGAGTGGCAACTCGGTTCTTATCAGGGGGTCTTCAGAGTCGGCGTTGATCGATCCGTCGGTGAGCGTCGTCGCGGAAGGTGGTGCTCCGGTTGTAGTCGATGCTGTGATCAACTCTCATGGGCATGAGGACCACCTGAGCGGCAACGGCTTGTTCAGCGATGCCCGCGTGCACATCCATCACGACGACCTTCCGGCGGCACAGAGCCTCGACGGGCTGATGGAGGTCTTCGGTTTTCCCGAACACATCGAAGCCGAGCAGCGCATCTTCTTTCAAGAAGAGATGCACTACGCACCGCGGCCCGATGCCCACGGTTTCGGCGATGGGCATGTCTTTGACTTGGGTGATGTCAGCCTGACTGCAATGCACCTTCCCGGCCACACCCGTGGGCACAGCGGGTTCCATATCGATGGTGGTGTCTTCTTTCTTTCCGATATCGACCTGACCGGTTTCGGCCCGTACTACGGCGATGTGTGGAGCGACCTCGACCAGTTCGAGCAAAGCCTGATCGATGTCCGCGAAGTCGAGGCCGACTACTACGTCACCTTCCATCAGAAGGGCATCATCGAAGGCCGCCCGCTCTTCTTGGAAATGCTCGATGCGTTCCATGCCGTTATTGGCCGCCGCCACAACGAGATGCTCGACTTCCTCGCCGAGCCCCGCACGGTCGCCGAGATGATCGAGCGGCGCTTCGTCTATCGCCCCCACGTCGACATCCCGTTCGTCGAAACGGTCGAAGGCCGTACCGCAAAGCTGCACCTTGCCCGAATGGTCGACCGAGGCGAAGCGACCGAAGTCGAACCTGGGCACTGGCAACGCAGCTAGCGCTTCGAGTAACTCGCTGATCGGGGTCAGGTCTCACTTTCACTCACAGCCGTCGGGGGTCAGGTCTCACTTTCACTCGCTTTGCGGTTTGCATCGCCAACTGTTGAGAAATCAGCAGTCTTGCGGAGGCAGTGCGAGGTGGAAGGGTTCTTTGCGGCAACCGCTTAATGTCAGTGCTCGCAGTTCGTTCGGCTGCGAGGGTTATGTTTCAACGATTTTTGGGTTGACCGGTGAAAGTGAGACCTGACCCCAATCAAACGTCGGTGAAAGTGAGACCTGACCCCATCGCGGCGTGCAAGACGCTCATCGTGTCTGATGAGCACCAAAGTCGCAGCAGCGCTTAGTAGTTCAGTTCGAGGGTGGTGGTGTCGGTGACGGTTCGGATTGCGAAGTTGCTTCGGAGTCTCGTGACGCCGGGAAGTACGGCGAGTGACTCGCGGTGGATTGTCTCGTAGTTTGCTACGTCTTCGCAGGTGACGTGGACGAGGTAGTCGGCCATTCCGGCCATGAGGTGACAGCTCTGCACCTGCGGGACCTCTTGGACTGCGGCTTCGAACTGATCGAGGAGTTCTTCGCGCTGGCTTTCGAGTGAGATCTCGACAAAGACCGAAACGCCTCGTCCGACGAGTTCGCGGTTCACCATGGCGGCATACCGTTCGATGACGCCTTCGGTTTCGAGCCGCCGTACTCGCCGATGACATGCCGATGCCGAGAGGCCGATCAATTCGGCGAGGTCGGCGTTTGTGATGCGACCATCTTCTTGGAGTGCATCGATAATCGAACGATCTAGTTCATCAAGTCGAAACATGTGAAGATTCTACGACGTACTGACGAATATTCCGAATGTATCTCGCGTTGTTTAGCCAATTTGGTGAATATTCGCATACATCTTCTAAGCAGCTTTTTGTACTGTAAGCACCACATTCGAAAACCCACGAAAGAGGTGCAGACATGCGTATTGGATTGCCAAAGGAAATCAAGAACCACGAGCAGCGAGTAGGTCTGACACCAGACAGCGTGAACGAGCTCACCC
The DNA here is from genome assembly GCA_938040365.1 of uncultured Acidimicrobiales bacterium. GTDB lineage: Bacteria > Actinomycetota > Acidimicrobiia > Acidimicrobiales > SHLQ01 > SHLQ01. The sequence goes on along the minus strand of CALHXU010000108.1, from coordinate 21,176 downwards.
GCCGCGGACACTCTGTGCTCGTCGAGACCAACGCCGGCGTCGGCATTGGCGCAGACGACGGCACCTACCGTGCAGCCGGAGCCGAGATCGCTCCCGACGCAGCGACGGTGTTCGACGCATCGGAAATGATCGTCAAGGTCAAAGAGCCGCTCGCTGTCGAGCGCGCCATGCTTCGCGAAGACCACACGCTCTTCACCTACTTGCACTTGGCACCCGATGCCGAGCAGACGACCGATCTGGTCAACAGCGGTGCAACCTGCATTGCCTATGAGACCGTGACCGACAACGACGGTGGCCTCCCACTCCTTGCGCCAATGTCGAAGGTGGCCGGACGCATGTCGATCCAAGCAGCCGCCAACTACTTGCAGCAGCCAAACGGCGGCTCGGGCAAGCTCATCGGTGGCGTTCCGGGCGTCGCTCCCGCAAAGATTGTGATCATCGGTGGTGGTGTCGTTGGACAGCACGCAGCCGAGATGGCGATCGGCCTTGGCGGCAACGTCACGATCCTCGATCGCAACAACGAAGTGCTCGATCATTGCGAGTCCCGCTGGGGCGCCGGTGTCACCACCATCTACTCGACTGGCGCAGCGCTCGAAGAGCAGGTCGCAGCAGCCGACGTTGTCATTGGCGCAGTACTCGTCAAGGGCGACACCGCGCCGAAGCTCGTCACCGCCGAAATGGTGAAGGGCATGCGCGCTGGTTCGGTTCTCGTCGATGTCGCAATCGACCAGGGCGGCGCGTTCGAAACGTCGCACGCAACCACCCACGACGACCCGGTCTACATGGTCGATGATGTCGTGCATTACGCCGTTGCAAACATGCCAGGCGCCGTGCCACGCACGTCGACCTATGCCCTCAACAACGCAACGTTGCCCTTTACCTTGGCACTTGCCGACCTCGGCCCTCGGGCTGCGCTTCAGGCAAACGCCCACCTGCGCAACGGACTCAACGTCAGCGCAGGCAAGGTCGTCGAGCCAAGCGTCGCCGAAGCCCTCGGCTACGAGGTCGCTGACATGGATGCGACCATCAGCGCAATCGCGAGCTAGCGCCCGAGAGTAGCGCCGAGGGCCCGAGCGGCCCGTCGCCGGAGGCGCCTGCGAACCCTGCGGGTTCGGAGCGGAAGAACTTCCTTAACGGTCGCGCTTTACGCCGACGACGTTCTTGAGCGTCGTCTCTGCCATCCGTCGCATCGACGGGTCATCTGACGAGCTTTCGAGTATCGCTGTTGCATGCGAGAGCGCCCACGCGCGGGCTCGCTTCCACGTGTGGACGTCGATGCTGCGTCCGTTGATCGCTGACCGCTGACGGAACGAGTTCCGGTGTTCATCGTTGTCGAGGACCATCCACGCAATCGCAAGGTCGGTCGCTGGGTCTCCCGAGGTGATGTCGCCAAAGTCGATCACGCCGACGAGCCGACCGCCGCGCACGAGAAGATTCATAGGATGGAGGTCGCCGTGGAGCCAGGTCGGTTCGTCACCCCATGCCGGGGTTTCGACCAATTCGGCCCACAGGCTTTTGATCGGCGAGAGTTCGAGGTCAAGTTCGTACAGGAGCGGCTCGATTGCATCGATGCGATCGTCGACGATCTGGACGCGGTCGACGAGCGGCCCGCCTCGGTACAAGTTCACTGGAGCGATCGCAGGCGCTGGTTTGTGGAGCGCGCCGAGAAAGCCGGTCAGCTGTTCGATCAAAAGCTCGGCAGCTATCGTGGGCGAGTGGGCGAGTGGCACACCTTCGATCCACGGGACGACGCTCCAATGCCACGGAAAGCCGAATGCAGGTCGACCCGCATGGGTTGGTGCTGGCACTGCGAGCGGGAGCTCGTCGGCAAGTTCGGGTAGCCAGCGTTGTTCGTGTTCGACGAGGGGCGCGCCCTCTTTGCGGCGGGGAAGCCGAACGGCATGATCGGTCCCGATTCGATGCACTTCGTTGTCCCAGCCTGCGGCGACGAACTCGATTGGCAATCCGGCGAGTTCGGGAACGAATTCTTTGAGCAACGAGTCGATGAGGTCGTGACTGATCTTGAGGTCAGCGGGGGGCTTCGTAGCTGGCATCGTTCCAGAGTACGTCACGAACTCGGTCGCGCTGTGACAGAGCCATTGATGTGAACAGGACGCCTCTCGCCACGCCCGGTTCTACAGGTGGATCTCGGTCTTTCCCGAGACGACCGTTCCAATGACGGCGAACTGGCCCTCGAGGCGATCGATGTTCTCTTCTGGGACAGCGGCGAGGAACCCGCCGGCGGTTTGTGGGTCGAAGATGAGCGGATAGCGGAGGTCTCGGCCGGCCGAAGTGACCGGTACTGCGGCAGCGTTGCTTTTGTAGATGTGCGATCGAATGCCATTTCGTGATGCGAGTGCAGCGCCAGAGAAGAGTGGGATGGCATCGAGGTCGAGATGGGCGGCGAGCGGTTCTTCCTCGGTCGACGAGGCGCGAAGCATGCCGGTGAGATGGCCTGCGAGGCCGAATCCGGTCACGTCGGTCATTGCGGTCGCGCCAGCCTCAGCGAGTAAGGCTGCATCGGGTCCGCCGGGTTGTTCAAGAATTGCGAGGAGGTCGGTAATGTCTTGACCTCGGGCACTTCGCTGCATCTCGGCTGCGAACAAAACGCCCGAACCAATTGGCCGGGTGAGCACGAGTTGGTCACCCGAGCGGGCTCCGGCGAGCGTGATAGGCGTGTCGACCAGGCCGGTCACGGTGTAGCCGAGCGAGAGTTCGGCGCCCATCGAAGTGTGGCCGCCAACGACTTCCGCGCCGGTGCCTTCGAGTGCTTGGGAAGTTCCAGCCATGACCTCGCTCAGCCATTCCTCTTGGAGGCCCTGCCCAAGCTGGGGGAGGGTCACGGTCACGAGCACGGCTTGGGGCGAAGCGCCCATTGCCCAGATGTCGCCCATCGCGTGAAGCGTGGCGATCTTTGCCATCCTGAACGGGTCGGTAATAAACGCCCGCACCTGATCGGTCGTGATGACCTGATTCGTCGAGCCGATGTGCACCACTGCCGCATCGTCACCTGGCAGCTTGGTGATATCGGTTCGCGTCGAAGCTGGCAGCTCGCCGAGCGGGCCAGCAAGTACGTCGAGTCCGACCTTTGCTCCGCACCCACCACACAACGGAGGGTCGTCTTCGAGGTGGTTCTTCAGTCCACGGACCGATTGCTTCGGCGGCGACTCGATCGCCATCTCGGGCAAGTCGTTCAGCTTGTCCATGAAGTCTCGGTCGATCTTGTCCTTCAGCCGCCAGAAAGCAGGACCGCTCACAAAGCGTTTGAATTTGTCTGCACCGGCCGACTTTTTCCCGAGCGAGATGAGCTTGAGGTAATCGACTTGCGGGTTGAACTTTCCGAGTTTCGTTTGTTTGAGTGCCGCAGCGATGTTCTTGGTGAGTACCGGGGCTTGCCGGACGGCGAAGACTCCCGCTTTGGGGCGGGGGTCAAAACCCATGTGGGCGCAATCGCCAACGGCGAAGATCGCTCCGTGGGTTTTCGAGCGGAGCGTCTCGTCGACGGTGATGAACCCATCGTGGGTCTCAATGCCGATCGACTCGACCCAGTCGTAGGGCCGTGCGCCTGCGACGCCGACGACAAAGTCTGCGTCGACCAGCGAGCCATCGGCGAGGACTACTCCCTCGCTCGTCACCTCGGTCGCGATCATGTGTTCTTTGCAAGCGATGCCCTTGCTGTGCAGCATCTGGGTGAGTTCGGATTGGGCCGCGGCTCCGACCTCGCGAAGGATTGTTCCGCCGTCGATCACGGTAACGGTCGGTGTTCGGCCGAGGATCGACAACCGATGATGCATCGCCATTGCGAGTTCGCTGCCGCCGATGCCACCACCTATCACGGCGATATTCGGCGAGAACGACCGCGGTTGGGTCTTTGTGGCTTCGACGTATTTGGTCCACGTGTTGGCGAACTGATCGAGCGGTTTGGCCGGAACCGCGTGTTCGGCAAAACCGGGGACCTGCGGCATCTCCGAGGTGATACCGATGTCGATCGAGCACACGTCGTAGGGGATTGGAGGTCGCCCCGGAACGGTGACGGTCTTTGCTTCAGGGTCGATTGCGGTCGCGGTGCCAAGCACGAATCGGGCATCGGCGAAGCGGGCGAGCTTCACGATGTCGATATCGAGTTCGTCTCGCGTGTAATGGCCCGCGACATAGCCCGGGAGCATGCCGGTGTAGGGAGCGGTCGGGTGCGGGTTGATTACCGTTACCCGAGCGCCAGCGATCGGGTCCATTCCCCATGCGCGAAGTACGAGCGCGTGGGCGTGCCCACCACCGACCAAGACAACATTCTTGAGGAGGGGAAATGGAAGCTGCATAGCGATATCGAGGCTAGCGACTTACCGATTGGTCACGCTCAACCCTCCGCGAAGAGATAGGTAAAGCCATCACGCCACAGCGCCTGTGACCGCCGTGTTGGTCAAATCGTGTCGATCAGATGGTGTTGATGAGACGGGTTAGTAACGCCAGCGGCGCAGCGACCCATTCTTGATATCGATCAGGGTGCGATCGAGTACCGAATGAGCGATCGGGCTAAATGCGCTGATCCGTCCCGTGAGCGCTCCCTGGCTGATGCTCCAGATTCCGAGGCCGGAAGCGTCGCTTGTGAAGAGCTGATCGCCATCGGCGAAGAGCTGTCCGGAAGGTCCTGCGAATACGTTGACCTCACGAGCGAACTCGGTGTCGACGTCGGTCGGCGTAATGTCGAAGATTCGAACGCCGTTGATCATCTCATCATCTGGGTGACCAATGCCTTCAACTGCGATGTGGCGGTTGTCGATCCAGCAGAAGCCCTGGTTCCAGTAGTGATTCTGGTGGGGGATGGTCCGGCGCGTCCGCCCGTGCTCGGACTCCCATTCGTTGTCGCGAAGCCACGCGAGAACGCTCCACACGATTGGACGCCCAACAGGTTCCCAGTTCCAACCATCGTTCAAGACGCTGTTGCCATCTGGACTGATGAAGAGCTTGCCGTGGAAGTAGTCGAGCTTCTTCCACTGGTCATCACCTTCGACGAACGGCGGCACCGTTCGTTCGGTCATGAGCGTTCCATCGGCGGGGTTCGATACGTCGAGCCGGTTCCACTTCGTTCGGTGGATGAGCACGGTGTCACCACCGTATTCCGAGAAGGCGAGCGAGAACGGAACCGAATCGATCGTCTGGTCGTCGCCATCGAGCTTCATCGTGACGCGCTGCTGGCTGAGGTTCACGACCGAACCGGACTGACCGAAGTCGGTCACTACAGCGGCATACTCGCCATTGGCCGAAACGTGAAGCTTTGGCTTGCGAACCGGGCGAGGAGCAGCGCCTGGTTGTTGAGCAGATCCGAGCGGAACCGAACCCTGTGACAGTGCAGAATTCGATCCGTGATCGACACGAATGATTTGGCCTTCGGCGGTCAGGACGAAGGTCGTGTTTGGAATGTCGCGGGCTAAGGCGATGTCGGCAATTGAGTCGACGGCGAGTTCGGTCGCGACGAGTCGAGCGTCGACGGCTTGTGGTCGGTTGACAACCTCGGGCTCGCCGAGGTGAGGCTGTTCGTCGCCCCAGACCTTGATGACGCCGTCGTGGCATTCGTTGCAGATGTCTTTGATCGGTACGTCGACTCCATCGGCGCGGTTGCCCACGCAGATGGGGCAAAGCAACTCGTGGTCCATTCTGGTTCCGAGGTACCAACGATGGAACGCCATGCGTTCGCCTGTTGCGACATACAAATGTTCGCAAACGTTTGGGTGGGTGGATTCGCCGTCATGGCTGCACCAGCGTGGCGTGGTAACCACGCCTGAAGTTACTCCTGTCATCCTGTACTAGTCGGCAAATGATGCCCGTACTGGAGTCAAATTCGCTGCGATCGCAAGATTGGTTTCAGACCTAGTCCAAATGGCCCACCGGTGCGCTGGTTGTTGGAACCACCTTGGATGTTCGAGTTTCTTTCCACTAGAAACAGAGGCCGTGGGCCCTCACGCATTTTTCGCGCAAGACGCTGTCTTGGTTTTAGCGCAAGACGATGTCTTGGATATTCCAGCCGATGGCTCCCGAATCGGCGACTGGGTTCCGGCAATCTCGGTCGTCATCATTACCGTGCTTGCGATCATCGCCACACGAGCAATCGTTCGTCGACGGTCGAGTTCTGACGATGCCGAGGCTCGGTTCCGATCGCAGCTCCTCACGGTCGGCCTCGTACTCGTTGGCCTGCTCGTCGTCGTCTTTGTACTGCCCGATGATTCAAATTCAGACCTCGCGTTCTCGGTCGTCGGCCTCGTCGTCACCGGCGCGCTCGCCATCTCGTCGCAGTCGATCATTGCCAACGCGATGGCAGGGTTGATGGTTCGTAGCGTGAGCAGCTTTAAGCTCGGCGACTTTATTGAAGTCGCTGACCATATGGGGCGAGTGACCGAGCGCGGCTTGTTCCATACCGAGATTCAAACCGCTGACCGCGATCTCATCACGTTGCCGAATTCGTTGATGGTGAACCAGCCGGTGCGGGTGGTTCGGGCGTCGGGCACGATCGTGTCCGCAACGGCATCGCTTGGCTATGACGTGTCCCGACACACCCTCGAAGGGTTGTTTGTCGAAGCGGCCGAAGCGGCTGGCCTCGAGGATCCGTTCGTGCAGGTGATCGACCTTGGCGATTACTCGGTGAACTACCGGATCGCTGGCTTTTTGCCCGACCCAAAGTCGTTACTCAAGGCCCGCTCGCAGCTTCGTTCCGAGATTCTCGACAAACTGCACGCCGCCGAGATCGAGATCATGTCGCCTACCTATATCGCGAGACGCGAAGCATCCGATGATCCGCTGTTGCCAGAGACCGACGAGGGAACCAGAAAGCGGTTTCGCCGAACGGCCGAGGACCGTGTGTTCGATAAGGCCGAGACAGCCCAGCAGCTCGAAGAGACCAAAGCGAAGCTCGTCGAGGCGACCGAGAACCTCGACCTGTTGCGACTCGAGATCCACAACGAAGACGCCGATATTGCGGCCAAAGCACAGGTTGCGGTCGAGCGGGCTGAGCGTCGCCTCGAACTGCTTGAAGGTCGGATCGCGAACCTGACCGAAGCCCAACAGCAGGACTAGCGCATCCCAGGGCCCGAAGAGAGCGAAATGACTCGGCTCCCAGGGCCCGAGCGGCCCGTCGCCGGAGGCGTCCAGAGTGGGAGAAATGGTGAAGGAGCGAGTCGATAGAATCGAGCGCAAAGCGCCTATTGACTCGGCTCCTTCTAAGCCTGCTTAGGCGTGACCGAGAAGGTGAATGCCCGGGTGCCTACTTCGACGGTCATACCGTCTTGGACCCGCACGGGTTGGCCAACTCGCAGACGGGTGCGGGTCTGTCGTGCGCCGTCCATCACTGTGTAGGTGCCGTTCTTCGAACCCGTGTCGATGATTTCGACTCGCCAACCCGCAGGCCGGACTTCGAGGTGTACATCTGAGATGCCGCCGTGGCCATCGTCGAGGCGAACGCTCGTCGTTGGTTCTTCATCGACGCTGTAGCCGTTGGGCGGGTTTGCGCCGATAACTGCGGGCCGGTCGATGGCGAGCGTTGCACCATCGTCGAAGTTCAGGTGTCCAAGCACTGGTCGTGGGCCGGCCAGGGTCTGGGTTCCCGGAGCGACTTCGATGCCACACGTTCGACATCTGTCGTCCTCGGTCGACGTGAAGTGTCCAGACGAGCAGTGCACTCCTCGAAGCTTTGGGCGTGGCTTTGCGGCTGCCACGGTGACCGACCTGCGCTTTGCTTCTCGCTGTTCGAGGAGGTCGAAGGGTGTGGGTTCGGTCGGAATTTGCGGCTCGTTCGAGGCTTCTGCTTCGACGACCGGAGTCGCCATTTTGGGTTTGCGTTCGGCGTCGTCGTGGTCGGATGATTCGGCCTCGTCGTCAGAGACTTGGGAGATGAATGCGAACATGCCCGGAGCGGTCGTGGCGTTGTCGTTGGGTGCAGGGCTCCCGGGAGTGGAGGCGTCTTGGGGCGACGATGGCTCGGGCACCACTGCTAGTGCCGGAGCTTCCGCGGTGTGGTCTTGTGCCGGCGGGTTTGGAAGCGAGTTCTGAAAGACGAAACCTCCAGCGGGGACGATCCCGTCCCGAAGCACCCCGACGATCGGGGCCCTGGCCGCAGCGCCGACTCGAATTTGATCGATCGAGCCTCGGATTACGACATCGATCCAGGTGCTCGAATCTCGCCCGTCCAGCACTTGGGTTTCGCCATCGACGACCAAGTTCAGCTCGATCGAACCAAAGACAAACGCAGAAACTTTGTTCTCCTCGATCGCTACGCAGGTGAGGTGTGGATGGTCCTCAAACCCGCCAGAGGTGATCGTTGTCGTGATCATGCGAACTGCTTCGTGCCAGGAGACGTCGGCGAGTGCATCGAGCTTCGTTCGCAACTCGTTGAGCTGCTCGCTCTCACCGTTTGCGTAAGCGAGAAACCCGTCGAGGTGCGCGACAAGGCCGTTTCCTGCCGTGATTTGTATCTCGCGCTGTACGCCTTGCGAACCCATCAAAACTCCTCGCCCTCACCTTTCACCTTCTCTTATCGGCGAAAACGGAGTTGACCAAAGCGCTTTTGAATGTTCGGTGTTTGTCAGTTTCGGGGGCTAGGTGTCGGTGACGTCGCAGATGCGCAAGATGGTGTCGCCAACCCGGATTTGGTCATCTGATTGGAGGACGTGGGTGTTTCCGGCGTTGACCTGCACCGACTCGCCAGTCGCCCGAATGATCCACGTGCCGTTGTGCGAACCAAAATCGCTCAGGACGATTCCGGCGTCGGTCGGAGCGATTGTTGCATGAAGGCGGGAAACCGCTGGATCGTTAAGAATGAGCGGTTCGAGGGCATCGTCAAACTCGGGGTGTGAGTAGGGCCAACGCCCGAGCACCAAGCCGTTGCCAATACCGAGACGACGGCTGCCGAGTTCAATTTCGAGCAGGCTACTCGGGAGATCTTTGTTCGTTTCGCGAGGCCCGTCGGCGCCCCAACCTCTGTGGAAGTGCAGCCGAAGCCCACCCGCTCGGATGACGCCCTCGACAAGCATTCCCGATGCCTGCTCAGCGTCGTCGTTGATCACGAGGCTAGAAATTTCGCCGAGTTCGACAATTTCGTTGCTCGAAGCGGGGGCGAGTTGCTCTGCTGCAGACCGAGGCGCAGCCCACGTGGCGGTATCGATGCCGTGGTTGAAGACGCGGACTGAAGATTCGAGACTGATCAGAATCATTGGGGGCAGTGGAAAGTCTGCGGCGATCCATCCGAGGATCGTTGCAAAGCTGTCATTTACGTTGCGTGGAATGAGCAACGGTTCGATCACATCGTGTGCGGTATCGACGGTTTCAGCGGTGGGAATGAACACGATTCGGTCGTCTTCTCGAGCGAGCCATCCCGAGCCCGGCGTCATCTCAACTAGAACATCCATTACTTCGGAGTATCGCACAGCCAAACTCTTGAGATGAAGACGATTGGCCTATTGGGTGGGATGAGTTGGGAATCTTCGGTTCTGTACGAGGAACTGATCAACACCGAAGTGCGGGAACGAGTCGGTGGGGCTGCTTCGGCCGACCTGTTTATCCGCAGTTACAACTTCGCCGACATTGAAGCGTTGCAGTCGGCTGGCGAGTGGGAACAGTGCGCCGAACTCCTCGTGGCAGATGCGAAGAAACTTGAACACGCGGGCGCTGGGGTGCTCGCCATCTGCAGCGACACGATGCACCGAGTTGCACCTGCGATCGAGGAGGCGCTCAGCATTCCGTTGGTTCATGTGTGCGATGCCATCGCTGTCGGAGTGAAGGAGGCGGGCCTTAGTTCGGTTGGTCTGCTCGGAACGCGCTTCACCATGGAGGAGGGTTTCTACCGCGATCGACTTGCCGACGCTGGCGTTGCGGTGGTGGTGCCACCCGAGGAGGAACAAAAGATGGTTCACAAAGTGATCTACGACGAACTCGTCCAAGGTGTGCTCAGTCGTTCGTCTCACGAAGACTTCCTCGACGTCATCGATCGGTTGGGTTCGGGAGGTGCCGAGGGTGTGATTGCCGGTTGTGCCGAGGTCGAGCTTCTCGTGAGCGAAGACGACGTGTTCATCCCGTACTTCGCATCGACCGAGCTGCACTGTCGACAGATCGTCGACGCCGCGCTCGCCGGAGCCTGAGGCGTATCGATGAGTGCGGGTGACAAAGCCACGTTTGCCGGCGACAAGAAGAAAGGCGAGTCGGTCCTTGGGCCAATCGAACGTCGCTTCATCGACAAGTGGGTGCCGCGCATCCCCGAGCCGATCGACGGTTGGCACCTCACCATGCTCACCTTGTTGTGGTCGGTGTTGACGGTTCTGTTTGCCTATCTCTCACTCGAGAATCGTTGGTGGATTTGGGGGATGAGCGTGCTCGTGTTTTTGCAGTGGCTGACCGACAGCCTGGACGGATCGCTCGGCAAGTACCGCAAGGCGGGGTTGATCAAGTGGGGCTTCTTCATGGACCACCTGCTCGATCTCATCTTCGCGGGAAGCATCGTGATTGGGTACTACTTTCTCGCACCCGCTGGCACCGCGTTCCTGTTCCTCGTTCTCATGCTCGTGACGTGTGCGAGCATGGCGGTTTCGTTTCTCTCGTTTGCGGCGACGAACCAGTTTCAGATAGCGCACTACGGCATTGGTCCAACCGAGATTCGCATCGGTTGGATTGCGCTCAACACGTTCGTCTTCTTCGCCGGTCGTGAGGTTTTCTGGTGGGGCCTGCCGTTGGTGATTGCGCTGAACATCGCAGCGCTTGTGTTGCTTGCGTACCAAACCCAAAAGGAGCTCTGGCAGCTCGACAAAGCCAACAACGTCGACGCGCAGTAGGTGCAGAGGCGACAGCAACCGATGCCAATCCGACATTTGCGGCTACCACTGGGTAAGTTCGTCCCATGAAACTCTCGATGACGATCACCTACAGCGACGATCCATTGAAGGCCGTCGAAAAAGTGCAAGCGATGGAGAAGGCTGGCGTCGACCAGGTGTGGGTCGCCGAGGCATACAGCTTCGACGCGGTGTCGACACTCGGGTTCCTCGCCGCGAGCACCAGTACCGTCGAGCTCGTGTCGGGAATTCTGCCGATCTACAGCCGAACCCCAACGCTCACCGCAATGTCTGCAGCGACGCTCGATTCGCTGTCGCAGGGTCGCTTCGTTCTGGGCCTCGGTGCGTCAGGTCCGCAGGTCATCGAGGGTTGGCACGGTGTTCCCTATGACCGGCCACTCGGCCGCACCCGCGAGGTGATCGAGGTCTGCCGCAAGGTGTGGAAGCGCGAGAAGCTCGTCCACGAGGGACGCAACTATCAGATGCCGCTGACCGTGGGCGGTACCGGCCTCGGCAAGCCGCTGAAGCTGATCAACCATCCGTACCGCGAAGACATCCCAATCTACATCGCGGCGATCGGCGAGAAGAACGTCGAGATGACCGCCGAGATCGCCAACGGATGGATTCCGATTTTCTACTACCCCGAGAAGGCCCAGGCCGCGTGGGGCGAATCGCTCGACGCCGGTATGGCCAAGCGGGATGCTTCGCTTGGGACGATGGACATCATCGCTGGCGGTTTCGCCGCGATCACAAAGACCGAAGAAGAGGCTGCGGCGCTGCGCGACTTTGGTCGGCCGAATGCGGCGCTGTACATCGGCGGTATGGGAGCCAAGGGCAAGAACTTCTACAACACGCTCTTCGCCCGTTACGGCTACGAGCAGCTCGCCGAGATGATTCAAGATCTGTACCTAGCCGGAAACAAAGAAGAGGCGGCTGCGCTCGTTCCCGACGAGTTCTTGGCCGCCACCAACCTTGTCGGTACCGAAGGTTTCATCAAGGATCGCCTCGCGGCCTATAACGAGGCCGGAGTCACCGCGCTGACTATCAACCCGGTCGGAGAAGACCCGCTCGACGTGGTTCGTCAGATTAAGAGCTGGCTGCCGTAATAAGTTCGCGCACGGCGTTGGCGACAACAACGGGATCTTGCAGCGGACCAAAGTGCGACAGCGTGGGGAACCTTTGCGCGCGCCCATTCGGGAGCATCTCGACGATCTCGTCGACCAAGCTCGCGAGCATCGAATCTTCGCCGCTCACAGCAACGACGACATCGAGGTCGATGTCTTTGAGAGACGCGAGCGGAATCGTCCCTGCGTTCGCGAACGTGAGGGCTTCGCTTTCAGGCGCGCATTTGAGGGTGATCTCGCCGTTGGTGCCTTCGGCGAAGCCGTGGCGCACATAGTCCGACAACACATCGGCTCGGAAGAGGCCGAGGGGTGGCCGGGCGCCATACCGTTCGAGGGCCTGGCCTCGGCTCGGGAACGTGCGCATCCGGCCAGCAGCGGCTCGTTGGATCGGTGATGGTTCGGGACCGAAGGGTCCCGGTGGTACAACCGGTTCGTAGACCATCGCCGACGTGAACGTTCCGGGCGTTGTCCGTTCGACTTCGAGCAGCGCCGCACCTCCCATCGAGTGACCAAAGCCGTGGAGCGATTCGGCCCCGATGTGGGCAACGACGCGACGAAGGTCGTCGGCCATACCATGCCAGTGCATGTCGTTGTCGTCTTCGGGGGTATCGCTGTCGCCGTGGGCTCGCATATCGAGCGCGATGACGTGTGCGTCCTTAGTCAGCTCTTTCGCAAACGCCCGGTAGACCCTTCCGAGGAACCCGGTTGCGTGCGCGATGAGCAATGTTTCGGACCCCGACCCACCAAGGTCATGGATCGCGATCTTGCCGACCGCGCCGTCGATGAATTCGGGTTCGTTCATAGGCGTTCGTAGATCCAGTCCTTTGGCTCGTCGCGGTCATAGGGCATCGTGCCGTGAAAGGCCCGAGGGTCGTCGTCGAACACGAGTGGCACGAAGTGGCGGTCGCCGTCCCACATCGGAAGGTCGGCTTCGGCGCGGGTCGCCTCGTCGTCCTCGCAGGCCGCGAGCAGGCGCTGCCGAGGAATCCATTCGAGGCTGCCTTCGACGTTCGACTCGGGTGGGGTGCCGGTCCATTTCGTCACGAGAAAGATAAAGCCCATCCAGTCTTCGCTCTTCGGGCCGAAGTTCGTCCACGTGATAGTTCCTCGAAGCGACAGTTCGTCGAGTGATATCCCGGCCTCTTCGTCGAGTTCTCGGCGAACGCTCGCAACGATGCCTTCGTCGGGTTCGAGCTTTCCGCCGAGTCCGTTGACCTTTCCGAAGTGGTCGTCGTCGGGGCGGGCATTGCGACGGATCATCAGCACCGTGTCAGCCTCTTTGTCCCACACGTAGCAGAGCGTTCCGGTCATTGGCACAAATGGCATGGGGACAACCTACCGACCGCTCGGGACGAGTTGTTCGCTCGGGACGAGTTGTTCGCTCGGGACGAGTTGTTCGCTCGGGACGAGTTGTTATAGCGACGGGGTCTCTGAGAGCGTATGAGCGGCGCGATCGCGTCGTTGAGGGGAGAACACACCGTGGCACATGTTGCGTTAGACGAGATCGAGGCAGTGACCAAGGCGGCATTAGAAGCATCAGGTGCCGATTCGACTGTGGCTGGCGAGGTGGCGCACGCCGTGCGGGTCGCCGAGTCGAAGGGCAACAAGATCTGCGGTCTCTATTACCTCGATAGCTACTGCAAGCAGCTCGAGTCGGGCAGGATTCCGGTCGACCCAACGCCGGTTGTGCACGTCGATCGACCGGGAGCGGTTCGAGTCGATGCAAAGTTTGGCTTTGCCCAGACCGCCTTTGCCGCGGGCCTTCCGGCAGCGCTGGACGCAGCGAGGGCCAATGGCATCTGTGGCTTCAGTATCGAACACAGCCATACGTGCACCTCGCTCGGGTACTTCACCGAACAGTTCGCCCACGAAGGAATGTTGGCGATTGGGGCAACGAATGCAACTCCCCGCGTTGCGCCTCCCGGTGGTTCGTCGCCGCTTCTTGGAACGAACCCGATCGCGATGGCAGTGCCCGACGGCAACGGCGGAGTGGCCTTTCAGTTCGACTTCAGCACCAGCGCAGTTGCGCTCGGCAAGATCACCATGGCCGCTGCAGCGGGGGAGCAGATCCCGTTGGGTTGGGCGGTCGATAGTGACGGCGAACCAACAACCGACCCACACGCTGCCCTGCAGGGTTCACTCGTTTCCGCCGGCGGATACAAGGGTTATGGCATTGGCCTGATGGTCGAGATCCTCGCATCAGCGCTCACCGGTTCAAATCGAAGCGTCGACGTTCCGCCGCTCAAGGCACCGGAGGGTCCGCCACACGACCTCGGCCAGTTCTACATCGTGATCGATCCATCTGCGTACGCCGATCAGGCTTTCTATGCTCACCTCGAGTCGCTCGCCCGCTCGATCGCCGATCAGCCTGGCACTCGACTTCCCGGCCAAGAAAGCAGCACCCCAGACGGTGTCGACGTCGAAGACGATGTCTGGGCTGCAGTGAAACAACTCGCCGATGGCGAGAGTTAGTTGACGGTTTCGCCGAGGGTGAGGCCTTCCGGAGCCACACCGGGCACCTTGGACTCTCGTGAGAACAGCTCTTCCATTAGCGGGATGAAGTCGCTCATCGGAAGCGTGGGGTAGTCGGGGTCGAAGCAGTTCTGGTCGTAGTTCGCGCAGAACGAGATGCACGCTTCTGAATACTCGTGGTCCTTGTACAAGTCGCGAGCGTTTCGATCGCCGCCCATGTGATGGAAGTAGTAGTACCCCTGGAACAGCCCGTGGTGGGCAACGACCCAGTGGGTTTCATCGTCGACGTAGGGACGAAGCATCGCCGCTGCCGTAGCGCTGTGGTTTTGCGGTGCGATCGGGTCACCAATGTCGTGCAACAGACAACCCATGACAAGGTCGAGGCGTTCGTCGGCGCGGAGCGCCCGAGACGCCGACTGCAACGAATGCTCGTACCGGTCGATCTGGTAACCGAGTTTCGGGCCTTTCATGATCTCGAGCAGCTTGACCATGTTGTCGATCAACTCACCTTGGGTGTGCTCGGTATAGAGCTGACCCAACATGTCGTAGTCCTCACGAGTGCCGTCAGCCATCTGTGTCCACGTAACCGAATCCATAACTGAACGATCGACCAAAACAGGGGCTGAGTCAAGGCGCTCTTCTTTCCGCCAAACCTCGGTCGCGCTCATGCACCACCCTCGCCCTTGGCTTCGCATCGTTCGATTCGCTCACTCGCTGCAGAAGTCGAGCAGCCACTTCGTTAGGGTGCCAGGCACCTTGACGAAGTGGCTGTTCTGTGCCGAGTTGCATCTCGACATCTTCAGAAAGCGCCGCTGAGACACGGACTGGGCGGGTCATTCCCCGAGCAATTTCGTAAGGGAGCCTGGCACCCTTACGTTTTGGGTTAGAGGATGCTGGAGCCGTCGGCGCGGTCTACGGCCATCAGGACTGTGGTCGTGAGAATCATCAAGATGACGCTGAGGGCCATGGCTTGGCCTTGGATGGTGTCGCCGGGTTGGCTGAGGAGTCGGCTGATTGCGAGTGGCACGGTCATGAAGTCGGGGCGGCGGCCCACGAATGACGTGGCACCGAACTCGCCGAGCGAGATTGCGAAAGCAAAGCCGGCGCCGATGGTCAGAGCTCGTCTTGCGATAGGCAGGTCGATGTCTCGGCGGATCTTTTGTGGGCTGGCGCCCATGCTCGCAGCAGCTTCGCGCAGCTTTGGGTCGATCGCTCGAAGGACGGGGACCACGGCCCGGGTCACGAAGGGCACGCCGATCAGCGCTTGGGTGAGCGGGATGATGATCCACGATTGGCGGATGTCGTACCACGAGGTGTCGAACGTGATGAGCACGCCGAAGCCGAGCGTCACCGCCGACGTGCCGAGGGGGAGCAGGTACGCAGTGTCGAGCAGACGGCTCCAGCGGCGTGGCCCATAGACGATGCCGAACGAGGCCCAGCCGCCCGCGACGGTGGCGATAACTGCGGCGACGGCGCCGAAAGCGAGCGAGTTGATGATCGCTCTTCCCGGCGGAACTGTAAGGAACGGCGGGCGATCGCCGAGGGCGGCGTAGTTGGCCAGTCCGTAGCCATCGCCGGTTCGCAGCGACTGCTCGACAAGTGAGGCGACCGGGATGGCGAGCAGACCGAGGGTCAGCAGAATGACCGCCCAGGTCGCAAGCAAACCTCGCGTTGTTTGGCATGGTCGGAGGCGTTGGCCCAACCGATCACTCACGAGGCGCCCGCGCAGTTTGAGGTTGATCACCACGAGCAAGACGACGGCGAGGAGTTGCACGACCGAAAGCACTGCAGCGGTTGCGAAGTCGGTGCGGCTGATGGCGAAACGGAAGATCTCGGTTTCGATCGTGCGCTGACGGGCGCCGCCCAAGATCAAGACCACGCCAAACGATGTGAACGTGAAGAAGAAGACGAGCGATGCTGCGGCGAGTATCGAAGGACGAAGCCGCCGAAGAGTGATTTGAAAGAAGGTCGAGAGCGAGCTCTGCCCGAGCAATCGGGAGGCGTGTTCGTCGTCTCGTGAGAGTTGGCTCCAATACGAGCCAACGGTTCGAACAACGACAGCCACGTTAAAGAAGGCGTGGGCGACGATGATCGAAAACACCGACCGTCGCAGCGCGAACGGGCCGCTCGTCAGGCCGACCCGCTCACTCGTCGCAAGGAACGCTCCGGCAACCACGACGGTTGGCAGAACGAACGGAACCGTCACGAGCGCGTTGACGAGGCGCCTTCCCCGGAAGGAAACGTTCGCCAACACAGCGGTGAGCGGCGCTGCGACGATGAGCGTGAGGAGCGTCGACGCAACGGCCTGCCACAGCGTAAACCACGCCGCAGAGCGAATCGTCGACGAACCTAACGTGTCGGCGAACGCCTGAAAGCCGCCATCGGAGAAACCTCGGAGTAGGAGCTGCGCGACGGGCCAGGCGAAGAACACCGCGAGAAACCCCGCGGGAACGAGGACCAGCCCGCCGCCGCTACGAATTGTGGGTGCTAGCCCAGGACGATGGCGTTCCACCGCTCGGTCCAGTCGTCGCGGTTCGCTTCGATCTCGGCCGGGTCGAGGATCAACGGTTCGTCAGCAAGTGGTCCAAAGTCGACGAACGCTTCTGGCAGCTCAGCTTCGCTGTTCGCTGGGTAGACGAACATGTTGAGCGGAATGTCCTCTTGGTAGGTCGGGCTGAGCATGAAGTCGATCAGCGCAGCAGACGCCTCGGGGTGTTCGGTGCCTGCCAAGATTCCAGCGAACTCGATCTGGCGGAAGCAGCTGTCGAACAAGACGCTGGTGGGTGGGGCATCGACGGGCTGACTCGCGAAGAGGAACTCGGCTGGCGGGCTCGATGCGTAGGAGGTCACAATCGATCGTTCACCGCCACCTGCGGTGAACTCGACTTCGTACGCCTCGCTCCACCCTGCGGTGATCGACACGTCATTTTCGACGAGCGACTCCCAGTACTCTTCCCAACCGTCCTCGCCAAAGCGGGCGATGGTGGCAAGCAGGAAGGCAAAGCCAGGCGACGATGTCTCGGGGTTCTCGGTGACGAACTGGCCGGCGTTCACCGGGTCGATGAGGTCTTCGAGCGATGCTGGTTCATCACCGGGCAGCGCATCGTTCCAGTAGTTGACGCACACGTCGCTGAAGTCGATCGGTGTGACTCGGTTGAACGGATCGACTTGGAGATCATCGGCAACGGTCGACAGCGCAGACGAGACGTATGGGCTGAACAAATCGGCTTCGAGGCCTCGGCAGAGGAAGCTGTTATCGATTCCAAACAGCACGTCGGCGGTTGGTGTGCCTGCGGTGAGAACCGACTGGCTGACCAGCTGGCCTGCATCGCCAACGGCCACTTGCTCGACGGTAATGCCGGTTTCGGCGGTAAACGCTTCGAGCGTTCCCTCAGATAAGAAGAATGAGTCGTGGGTTGCGAGCGTGATCGTCGTGCCGTCGAGGCTCGCTGGGTCACTGGCGAGCTCGACCGCTTCGAGACCGGGATCGGTGAAACACTCGGAATCAGCGGCTGCAGCGCTCGTGTCGCTCGAGCTTCCGCACGCAGCGGCGATCATCGCCATCATCAGCATCGCTGCAAGCGCACGAACGAATCGTCGGTTCTTCGTCATTGGTATCTTCCTCCGCTGGCATTACCCAGTTCAGGTTGTGCGGGTCGATGACACTGTCGTCACCCTCTCAGCCCGGCAATTGCCCGAGCTCCCCGGTTGTCTCTCCAAATACTAACGAGGCCTCGCTCGTTCTTCTATTCGTGTGGGCTGAATTGGCGACGAACAACGTTCGGTAGGCGTCCCCAAAGTGACGAGGACCGCTGTGGGTTGCATACTCTGAGAAGGCATTTGGGCCCTACGAAGGTGTGGTAATTCAGTGGTGATAGACCACAAGAACGAACCGGTAGTCGAGAGCGTCGTGTTCGCTACCGCAGAAGCCGCGCCGATCGCTCGTGTCGGCGGGTTGGCCGAGGCATCAGCCGGGCTGATTCGTTCGTTGCGAGCTACGACGCCGGTCGATCTGACCGTCGTGTTGCCTGACTATGGCGATGCGATCCTCGAGGATGAAACGACCGCCGAGCTCGACCTTCCCGAGTGGGTCGGCCCCGCAACGTTGCGTTCTGGAATCGCTCCCGAACTTGGCGAAGTGCACCTCGTTGGCTTTCCTGCGATGACCCGCAAGCACCCTTATGTTGACGAGTACGGCGAAGGCTGGTCTGACAACGACCTGCGGTTCTTTGGGTTCTCCGCCGGTGTTGCTGCCATCACGAACGATCGCCAACCCGACGTCGTGCACCTCAACGACTGGCACACCGCAATGGCGTCGGCGTGGATCGACACGCCGAGCGTCTACACCATTCACACCCTTGGATATCAGGGGCACGCCGACATCTCGTGGCTCGATGTCATCGCTCCCGAACGCCGTGAGGCGTTCGAGCGATTCGGCGAGGTGAACCCTGCCGCCGCAGCCATCCAAACCGCGAATCAGGTGATCGCCGTCAGCCCGAACTATGCGAGCGAGATTCTCGACCCGACACGAGGCGCCGGTCTCGCCGACTTGCTCGCCGAGCGGGGTGACGACCTCGTCGGCATCCGAAATGGCATCGACGCAAACCTTTGGAACCCGCTGACCGATCCGAACATCGCGGCTCGGTATGGTCGGACAAATCTCGGCAACAAAGAAGAGACCCAAGCCCAACTGCGGGCACTCGCGGGATGGGAACCCAACGATGGACCAATCATTGGCATGGTGACCCGGCTCGTCGAGCAAAAGGGGATCGACATCATGCTCGGTCTCGTCCCCTACCTCGAACACATGGGCGCCCGGCTGGTGATGCTCGGAAGCGGAGCCGAGCTGTTGTCGATGTGGGCTCGTCAACTCGAAGTTGAGTACCCCGACCAGTTCGCTTTCATCGATGGTTACGACCTCAAACTCGCCCACCAGATCTTCGCCGGAGCCGACCTCTTTTGTATGCCGAGCCGATTCGAACCATGCGGCCTCGCACAAATGCAGGCAATGCGCTACGGCACGATTCCGGTGGTTACGCCGGTTGGTGGGCTCGTCGATACGGTCATCGATGCTGACCACGACCAGAAGAACGGCACTGGGTTTGTAGCGCTCACCGTCGATGCGATCGGCATGCTCGATGCGCTCCACCGAGCTGTAGGGGCATGGCGGGTGCGTCGCCGTCGAGTCGGCATTCAAAAGCGCGGGATGGCTATCGACTGGAGTTGGGACGGCCCCACTCAACAACACCTGTCGGTATACCAACGCGCCATGTCACAAGCCCGTAGTTGAGCGCCGGCAACGCCGGGCGGCTACCGTCGTCGATGCCCCCTCTCAACGGAGACCATCCATGAAGATCGCGGCCATGACCTTTGCGGGAGCGCTCCTCCTCGCAGCGTGCACCGACGGAGATAACAGCGCATCGACCGAGGTCGACGCGTTCGACGTTGCGGTCGGCGACTGCATCAATCTTCCAGCGGCCGATGAGCAACGCATCTCAAGCTTCGAATCGGTCGAGTGCAACGCTCCCCACGATGCCGAAATATTCGAACTGTTCGATCTCACCGATGCTGCCGAGTTTCCCGGAACCGATGCCGTCTCGACCGAAGCCCAAGCCGGTTGCATCGACGCCTTCGAACCATTCGTCGGAATCGACTACGACAGCTCGCGCTTTCTCCTTACCTTCGTGCCGCCATCGGAGCAGAGCTGGAACGAAGCCGATGATCGCGAAGTTATCTGCATCGTGTTACCCGAGATCGGCGAACCGCAGCTGACTGCGTCTGTCCAAGGTGTTGCCGAGTAGCCCGGTGCTCGCTATTTAGGCGGCGTAATGACCGTGTTCTTTGCAACCACGGCAATACCACCATCGCTGATCGTGCAGTGTTGCGCGTCGAGCTCGGGGTCGACACCGATCTGAACGCCTGCAGGGATGATCACGTTCTTGTCGATGACGCAGTTCTTCAGCACCGTGTCCGGACCGACCGTGACGTCGTCGAGAAGCACGACGTTTTCGAGATCGGCGCCGTGGTGCACGTGAGAGCCGACACCGATGACCGAATTCGCGACCCGAGACCCAGACACGATGACACCGGTGCTCACGATGGAGTTCTTCACCGATGGGTCGCCGGTTCGCCAATCGCTGACGAACTTCGCAGGCGGAAGGTTCCGGCTGTAGCTAAAGATTGGCCAGCTCGGGTTGTAGAGGTTGAAGATCGGCTCGGGCTGGACGAGGTCCATGTTGGCGTCGAAATACGAGTCGAGCGTTCCGACATCTCGCCAGTAGTGGCGGTTGCGTTCGGTGTCGCCCGGGACGATGTTCTCGGTGAAGTCATAGACGCTCGCCTCGCCACGGTTGACAAGCGTCGGAATGAGGTCGCCGCCGATGTCGTGTTTTGAGCCGTCGTTCCTCGCATCGTCGGTGGCGAGGTCCATGAGCATTTCGGTCGAGAAGATGTAGTTACCCATCGACGCCAACACCTCGTCGGGTGAGTGGGGGAGGCCCTCGGCTTTCTCGGGCTTCTCGTCGAAACGGAGGATCTTGTTCGACCCCGGACCAATCGTGATCACCCCGAACTGGTTCGCTTCTTCTCTTGGTACGCGAATACCGGCCACGGTGGCACCGGTGCCTCCGGTTAAGTGTGCGTCGAGCATCTGACGGGCGTCGATCCGGTAGATGTGATCGGCACCAAAGACGATGATGTTCTCGGGCCGCTCATCGTCGATGAGGTTGAAGTTCTGATAGATCGCATCGAGCGAGCCGGTAAACCATTGCGGCCC
>CALHXU010000107.1 GCA_938040365.1 uncultured Acidimicrobiales bacterium | reverse complement strand
GCATCCGCCGGGAGGAATGCACGCTGAACGCGAGGCCCTCGCGCTCGCCGGCGACGCTGCGAATGGTTCGACGGTGTTCACGACGCTCGAACCGTGCAACCACACCGGCCGCACCGGCCCCTGTACCGAAGCGCTTATCGATGCTGGAGTTGCCCGGGTCGTTATCGGTATCACCGACCCCGATCCTCAAGTCAACGGCAGCGGCGTAGCGGCCCTGGAAGACGCTGGTGTTGAGGTCGTCACCGGAGTGGAAGCCGATGCCGTTGCTCGACAGCTCGACGCGTACATCACCCACCGGACAACAGGTCGGCCAAAGGTCGTCTTAAAGCTCGCCATGACACTCGATGGATTCATTGCCGCACCCGACCGAACCAGTCAATGGATCACTGGCGCTGATGCCCGTCGAGACGTCCACCGGCTTCGAGCTGAGTCCGATGCAATTCTGGTTGGGTCCGGAACGGTTCGCGCGGACGACCCATCACTGACCGTGCGCGAGTTCACCCCGCCCGAAGTCGACGATGCACTTCCACCCCTCGACCCCTGGCGGATCGTGCTCGGCACCACGGCGTCAACACTCGAAGCGGGAGCGAGGACCGCTCCCTTTGAGTCCTGGGATGGCCCGATCGACGATTTGCTCGACGAGCTCGGGTCGAGGGATCTACTCCAAGTGATGATCGAAGGTGGAGCGACGGTCGCTGGCTCGTTCCACCGCGCTGGCCTGGTCGATGAGTACTGGATCTACCTCGCCCCAGCGCTCATGGGAGGTAGCGATGGAACCTCAATCTTTGCCGGCGAGGGCGCAAGCACCATGGCCGAGGTCACCCGCGGCACCTTCGTGAGCGCTACGCCGCTCGGCGAAGACATACGCCTGATCTATCGCCCTCGATAAGTCTGCTGCGTTCTGTCGGCTAACCGACGGTGTCAAAATGTCGACTAACCGACGGTCTCAAAATTCAATTCGATCGCAATGCCATTTGGATCGTTGAACAGCAATTGCGTGAGGCCCATGTCCGGTCGCTCGACGACACGATGTGGCGTTCCACGTCGGGTAAGCGTTGCGACGAAACGGTCGAGGTTGGCAGCCGAGAACGCAACGTGATTGAAGTTGCCCGTGACAGTCCCAAGCGATTCGGGAACGACGTTGATGTGCACAACCGCAGCGTCGCCCAAGTACATCCACATGCCCGAATTTCCCGATGGCTTTGCGCGCGGAACCAATCCGAGCACCTGCTCGTAGAACTCGACGGTGGCATCGAGATCGGGTGTGTCGATATTGATGTGGTTCAGCTCGGAAATCATGTTCGAGCAGGGCTAGACGATGGCGTCGGTGTTGAGCGCGACGATGCCGGTCGCCCCAATGTTTTGAAGTTCCCCAAGCTTTGACCACAGCTCGGCCTTCTTCACCACGATGTGCGCAGCGACGAGATCGTCGCGGCCAGCGAGCGGCAAAATCGTCGGCGCAGCCAATCCCGGAAAGACCTTGCCGAGATCATCGAGCTTGTCCTTTGGTACGTGCAACATCACGTACTGGGTCTGGCGAGCCTGAATCGCCGCATTGATACGTAGCAGTAATGCGCCGATAACCGGAGAGTCATCGTTAGCCCAGCTAAAGGTCGCCTGACAGTTCGCACCTTCGGCAAGAACGCGAAGCCGGTTGCGTTGCAAACTGCCGCCGGTCTCGCGCAGATCGACGATTGCATCGGCGAGCCCTACTGCACAAACGCCCTCGAGCGAACCACCCATATTGACCACCGTGGCGTCCACGTTCTCGTTCGCGAGCCAGCGAGTAGTCCAACCGGGAAGGTGGGTCGCAACGGTGTGGCCGCCGAGGTCGGCCAAAGTCTCGAACGGTGAGTCTTCTCTCACTGCAATGACCAGATCGGAGCGCGAAAAGCCAAGGTCGACGCTCGGCCACTCCTCGATGCCGTTTTCGAGCGCGGTGTCGGTCGAGATAAAGGCTGCATCGAGTCGGCCCTGGGCGAGCCACGCTGCAGCATCTCGCGGGCGCATCTCGATGAACTCGAAGTTCTCGACGACAGCCGATGCGTTCATGCGATCAAAGGAGCGGCGCGAATAACCGGCGTGCGCCAACAATTCGAGGACCGACTCGCGAAGGCGACCCTTCGACGGGATTGCGATCCGGGTGTGCACCGACATCGTCGTTAGCCTTCTTCGCCCGAGCTGATCGCAACGAAAGCTTGCTGGAGTTGCTCGCGAGCGTTACGAAGCGTGGCTTCGTTCTCGCCGAGACGGCCTTGAAGGGCGTCGACGAGGGCGCCGAGCGCATCGATTGCCAGCGACGCTTCGTTCAAGTTAGGTGGATTTTGGCGAAGGTGGATTGCCCCAAGCTCATAGAGACCCATTGCGTGGTTGGCAATGACGACCTCGGGCGGCGTCGTGGCTAGCTGGTGTTCGGTCTCGGCCATTTGGATGACGGCCTGTTCGAGTTGGGCGCGCTCCTCGTCGCTCAGCTCGTCGAGTGACGGGATTCCGAGCGCAGCGGCGAGTGCGGCTTCGTCCATCTCAACACCGCCGACCGAGGTGGTGTCGCTCGCAGGTGCCGACGCTGGAGCGTCGCCGGGGGTGGATTGGGGCTGGTCGCGGGGCACTTCGTGCTCGCCACCGGGTGTCCACAAACTCATGGGTGTCTTCCGATCTAGGTGAATTCGCCTGTTTTCGCAGAGGTCAGCCTATGCTGATCGTCAGACAAATTGTTCTGAAGCGGACCGCAGGTTTCTTACCAAGCCGGACGGACCCGCCCAGCCACTCGAGGGTGCGCTGGGTTTCACAGAATGCATCTCACCACGCGCACGCCGTCAGGCGCGAGCTGGGTTGATGCTGCCCGTGAGACCCGTGTCGTTCTCGCTTGGCTAACAGAGCCCGATGAAAGGATCTGCCATTGCGCAGTGAGCAGTCATAGCTGATAAGCCCGAAGCCAGGATCAACGAACGAATTCGCGCCCGCGAAGTTCTTCTCGTCGGTCCAGATGGCGAGAAGCTGGGCGTTCGTCCCACCCCCGAAGCGCTCCGCATGGCGAGCGACATGGATCTCGATCTTGTGGAGGTTGCCAGCAAGGCAAATCCTCCGGTGTGTCGAATCATGGACTACGGCAAGTGGAAGTACGAACAATCGCAAAAGGACAAGGAGTCTCGCAAAAAGAGCACCAACGTCACCGTCAAGGAGATGAAGTACCGGCCAAAGATTGGTCAAGGCGACTTCGACACTAAGACGCGAAAGGTCGAGAAGTTCCTCATGGAGGGCTCCAAGGTCAAGGTGACGATCATGTTCCGTGGTCGCGAGATGCAGCATCCAGAACTTGGGCGCCGCATTCTCGATGACATTGCCGACGTGGTCGTCGAGTACGCGAACGTCGAGTTCGGTCCGAATCTTGAAGGCCGAAACATGATCATGGTGCTCGGGCCGGACAAGAAGAAGATGGCTGTCCTCAAGAAGAAGCAAGACGAAGAGGCCGCGGCACTCGCGGCCGACGTTCAAGACGAAGCTGAACAAGCTGAGCTTTCAGAACAAGAGCAACCAGCAAGCTCCGAAGAAGAGTAATTCCCCCCTAGGTACACAAGTAGGAATCGAGAGAGGTCCTTATGCCAAAGCAGAAGACACACAGCGGCGCCGCAAAGCGCTTCAAGAAGACCGGGTCGGGCAAGCTGCGCCGAAACAAACCAGGTCGCAACCACATGCTCGAAAAGAAGAGCTCAAAGCACAAGGCACGGTTCCTCGGCGACGCCGATGTAGCAAAGGCCGACGCAAAGAACATCGACAAGATGCTCGGCAACTGATTTACAAGACGTAGGAAGGATTCTGATATGGCACGCGTAAAGCGTTCAGTAAACGGCCGTAAGAGCCGCAAAGCAACACTCAAGAAGGCCAAAGGACACTACGGCAACAGGAGCCGTTCGTACCGTTCAGCGAACGAGTCGGTCATGCACGCAGGCAACTATGCCTTCCGTGACCGCCGAGCTCGCAAGGGCGAAATGCGTCGTCTGTGGGTGCAGCGAATTAACGCTGCATGTCGACTTAACGACACGACGTACTCGAAGTTCATCTTCGGGTTGAAAGAAGCGGGCATCGAGGTGGATCGCAAGGTCCTCTCCGAGCTTGCAATTCAGGACCCAGCGTCGTTCAGCGCGCTTGTCGAAGCAGCAAATGCAGCGGCAGCAAGCAGCAACAGCGCAGCTGCGAGTGACAGCGCAGCTGCAAGTGACAGCAACGCTGCAAGTGACAGCGAAGCTGCAAGTGGCGGAGAAGCCGCCTGATCCTCGAGCTTTCAGCTCGTAACCCTCGGGTTGCAGACGTCCGGCGTCTGCTGCGTCAGCGTGCGCAGCGACGCCGGTCGTCTCGTTTTGTGGTGGAGACACCAAAGCTGGTCCTCGAGGCGCTCGAGAGCGATTTCGCTGTCGATTTCGTGATCGTCCCGGGTAATCTGCACCCCGACCCTGATATTGCCGAGGCGTGCGAAGAGCGCAACGTTCGTATGTTTGGTCTTCCCGCCGACGCGTTCGCAAACCTCTCCGATGCAAAGACGCCGCAACCAGCGCTCGCGGTCGTCGAGCTGCCAAGTCTCGATACCGGACTCGGACTCACCGATGCTTCTGAAGTTGGAATGGTCCTCGTCCTTGTCGACGTGGCCGATCCGGGAAACGTTGGCACCCTCATCCGAACTGGCGAAGCAACAGGTTGCTCAGCGGTCATCGTCACGCCCCAAACCGCCGATGTCTTCTCTCCGAAGGCCGTTCGCGCATCGGCGGGGTCGGTGTTGCGAGTGCCGATCGCCGAGGTCGAGATCGAAGGTCTCGAATCGACATTCGATCGGCTCGGCGTCCAAAGCATCGCTACTGCAATGGACGGCGCGACTTACAGCGACGTCGAGATCGACCCGGAACGCCCGGTTGCGATCGTTCTCGGGAGTGAAGCCCACGGACTGGCGTTTGAAGTTCGCGAAATGGCTGACCACACGGTGTCGCTCCCGATGCACGGCAAGGTCGAGTCGCTCAACGTCGCAACGACCGGAGCGGTGCTTGCGTTCCATATGGCCGCGATGA
>CALHXU010000106.1 GCA_938040365.1 uncultured Acidimicrobiales bacterium | reverse complement strand
CCAGCAACTTCGGCGGCAGGGCCCGCATCGACGACGACGCGGGCGACAGTTGTTTCTTGCGTTTCCTCAACGGAGGTCGCAGTTTCGTCTGCAGCATCTGGGTTGAACATTGCGATCGCGATAGTAACGCCAGCGAGGAAGCTCAATGCGACGACCATGACGACCATCAGGTCGAAGGTTTCGGTCCGGCGCTTCGATGGCGACTCTTCGTTAAAGCTCGGGTTGCGATCGCCAAAGGTGAACTGCAGTGAGTCTTCAGAAGATTTACGATCCATTCCATTGAAATCGGCAAGCAGCACGCAAGTGTGAGCGGTCGCGTCGAGGAATCGGCTGTGCTGGTACGAGGAGGCTGGTCGTCTACATGTTGAGTTGGAGCTCGGTTTGTAGCCGTGCCGACAAGGTCGAGTCGAACGGTTCGTCAAATGGCACAGCGACGACCATCACCGGGCCGCTTCGATCTACCGCTAGTTGGCCTGCGGCCTGGATGATCGATATTTGTTGAAGGGATTGGATGGTGATCTCGCCGACCGGGTCTTCACCAATGGCGAAAAGCGCATGTCGCAAGATGTCGAGAAACTCGGCGAACTGGTTTTTGCCGGTGTCGCCAAAGGAAGGATCATCGAGCACAGAGGCCAGCACTTCGATCGAGAACTTTCTCGATAGGACCGTGTTGAGCTCCGTGACTTCTTCGCGCAGGTCGCTGCGCGGGGGTGATGTGGCAGGAACGACGGGCGCGCCAGGTGGTGGTGGGGGTGCTTTCGACGGTGCCTCATTCGAGGCGGATTCGCGCATGACGATCGAGCCAGCGGCTGCGGCGTCGAGGATTTCGATGACGTGGAGTTGGCCGAGCGCAAAGTACGCGAGGCCTGAACCAGTGGACACCGTTGCGTTCTTCGATCCATCGACGTGAACTGGTCGGCCGCTGAGTTCGACGCCACTGGTGAGGGTCACCGTCACCTCGACCAATCCCTCGGCGGTGGTCGAACCAACTTCGGCGTTGTGGCGAACTACTTCCCGAAACAGCGCCTCGGGCGAGAAACTCTTCAGCGATGAGATGTCCATGAGCGGGGTCTTCCTGTAGCGATGCACGGCGAGGGCTGCACGGCGCAACGCTAGCAGTGGTCAATGCAGTGGTTGCGAAAACGCAAACGGCCGCATCACCTCTCGGTGATGCGGCCGGTGCGACCTAATCGCGCAATGGATGCGCGAGTTTCGGATTTAGTCTTCGGCCTCTGGAACGACCTCGACGGTTACGGGGAACTGCACTTGGCTGTGAATGTTCGTCATGACCATGTGCTGACCGAGGGTCTTGATCGGAGCGTCGAGCTGGAATGCTCGGCGGTCGATCTCGTGCTCGGTCTGTTCGAGGACAGCTGCAGAAATATCTGCCGCACTTACCGAACCGAACAGCGTGCCACCGTCGTCGGTCTTTGCCGCGATGGTGATGACCTGTGGAACGAGCGAGGCAGCAACCTTGTCGGCTTCTGCTCGGTTGGCTTCGTTCTTGGCTGCACTTGCCTTGCGCATGGACTCGGCTTCTGCCTCGGCACCCTTGGTTGCCTTGTAGCCAAGGCCCTTTGGTGAGAGGTAGTTGCGGAAGTAGCCGTTGGCGACCGTGACGATGTCGCCACGCACACCCAAGCCTTCGACGTCTTGTTTCAAGATGACCTGCATTGTTAGACCTCCTCGGTTGCTTCAGCTTCTGGCGCTTCTGCGACAGCTTCGGTTGGGATATCGCCGTCGTCAGCGCCGTCGACCATTTCGTTCTCTTCGGTCTCTGGTGCATCTGACCGCTCGCCGCGTGGCGCTCCGTCGCGTGGGCCACGGTCGCGACCGCGGTTGTTGCGCTGAGTCGTCACTCGGATTGCATATGGCATGAGTGCCATTTCGCGAGCGTTCTTGATTGCGCGTGCGACCTCAGCCTGCTGCTGAACGTCGTTGCCGGTAACGCGACGAGCGCGGACCTTCGACCGATCGGAAACGAACCGCTTGAGCAGGTTCACATCCTTGTAGTCGATGTATTCGACCTTCTCGGTGGTGAGTACCGACACCTTCTTCTTGCGTCCGGCGTCTTTCAAGTTTTTACGTGGTGGTGGCTTCTTCGCCATAGTTATTCGTCCTGTTCGTTCACCGCTTCTTGGCGGCGTTTTGCCGCTCGATGGCGGCGTGGAACCGCCGAAGGGCGGCGTATAAATGCGTTCGAGCCTTAGAACGGCTCTTCGTTCATGTCGTACTGCGGTGCAGCTGCAGGTGCAGCAGCGGGAGCAGCGTTTGGTGCCGACTGGTATCCGCCGCCACCTTGTTGCCCGCCTCCGCCCTGGCCTGCGCCGGGTCCGTTGTATTCGTTCCGGGTGAGTTCAGCAGTGGCCCATTTGAGGCTTGGTGCAACATCGTCAGCGACGATCTCGACCTTGCTGCGACGATCGCCGTCTTGGGTTTCCCAAGAGCGTTGATCGAGGCGCCCGTGAACGACAACGCGCGATCCCTTCGTGAGCGAGTCGCTCACGTTCTCTGCGAGCTGGCGCCAGCAGGTGACGTCGAAGTACGACACCTTGTCTTCTGCTCCGTCGCGGCCCTTCAAGTTCCAGGCCACTCCGAAGTTCGCTACCGCTGCACCGCCAGGGGTGAAACGAAGCTCAGGATCTCGGGTGAGGTTTCCTACGATGGTGATGGTGTTGTCGTATGCCATTGCTGATTCAGCGCTTTCTCGGCTCTAGGCCGTTGTTGCGGCTTCCAAGAGACCACGCTTGATGGCCTCGGACTCGGGGAGCCGAATGATCTTTTGGCGGACGACATCGTCCGCGAGACGAAGCGCACGATCGACCCCGGAAAGGTCTTTGCGCTCGGGAAGCAGGATCTCGAGCACCACGTAGGTGCCTTCCCACTTGTGATTGATGCGGTAGGCGAAACGACGCTTACCCCAGTGATCAACTTTGGCGACCGATCCACCGTTTGCTTCAACGGTGTCGGCAATAAGGGTCTTCAGATGACCGTTGAGCGTCGCATCGGCAACGTCAGCGTCAAAAATGACCATCAATTCATAGGCTCGCATGTAGCAAGTACCTCCCTCTGGACTCGGTTGTTCACCGAGGCCCCGACTTTCGGAGCAGGGTCTGTGTTGTCAAACACGGCCCGCTCGCCCCGAGGGACGAGTTGGCCAGCAGACAAGCCTACAAACACCAAAGCGAGAATCCGAACCGAAACCCAGATTCACAGAACTGACTATAGAGAAGGGGTACGACACGCGTTGCCGAAACGGTATTGCTTCGGTCCTTACGGACCTTTGGCAAACGTATTGTCTCGGGCGCTGGGCGCCCTCGTCAAACACGCCTTTTCGCCTGCGGCGAAAACGCTCCCGACAGCTACCGCGTGAAGTGTGGAGACAGCCCGCGTTGGATTTCCCAAAGTAGTTCTTGGGAGAAGTGTGACCCTTCGCCACGAAGCGCACCGCCGATCGACCCGGACAACCCGCTATTGCCCATAAATCCAAGATCCGAGCTCGCAAAGCGATCCACATTCGGCAGGATTGCCGAAAGCTCATCACCCTCGACGCCCATCCACGTTGCGAGCGTCGCAGCGTATTGCTCCACCGACGTCGTTGGAATAAGCCGGCCTTGTCCAACATCGTTCGGGCCATCGTTCGCAATGACTGGCAGGTCTCCGAATACTCGGCCGCCATCGACCGCTCCGCCCATCACGAGATGGTGCGAACCCCAACCGTGGTCACTGCCGGTGCCGTTGGTGACGAGCGATCGGCCGAAGTCAGAAGCGGTGAAGGTCGTGACTTCATTGGACAACCCAAGATCGACCATCGACCTGTAGAACGCGCTCAGCCCAGAGTCGAGCTCGCTCAACAGGTGCCGATGATGGGTGTCGAGCGTACTGTGCGAATCGAAACCACCCAGGCCCACAAAGAACACCTGTCGCTTGAGACCAAGGACATTGCGTCCGGCAACGATGAGCTCGGCGACTGCGCGCAGCTGGCCACCGAGCCGGCCCTCGGGAAAGGCCGAATTGACCCCACCGCCTTCGCGGACAGCGTCTGAAAGGAACGCCGACGTGCCGAGCGCTCGACGGGTGATATCGCTGTAGGCCTGACTGAAGAGGTCGTCTCCACCGGCCCTGCTCATCAGCGCAGCAAGACCTTCCCCAACGGCCGGCGAGTTAAAGGGCATGTCCAGCTGCACGATGCCGCCGGGGCTCACGTGAAATTGTGTGGCTTCGCGACCTGCCAAGAACACCGCGTTTCCGCCTGCAGAGATGCACGTGAACGCCGAGTGTTGTCCGTTGTCATCGAGCATCAGATCGGCCATACGCCCACCCCAGCCGGTCGACGCGCCTTCGGGCGCGAGCGATTGCCAGACCGACTGTTGGTCGTTGTGGGAGAAGAGCTGCTTGGGGACCTTCGTCGCATCTTCGTAGTCGGACTTTTGTATCGACTCGACAAGCGCTCCGACGTTCGCAACGATGGACACGGCTCCTTCGTGA
>CALHXU010000105.1 GCA_938040365.1 uncultured Acidimicrobiales bacterium | reverse complement strand
TTAGCTTGCGAGCGCCCGCTTCGTGCTCTGCTGGACTTGGTTGGCTGCTTGACGCTGGCGCAACCACGAGTCTGCTTGGCGTTGAGTGACCGCTTGGTCACCGGAGCCACAGAGCATCGTGAGTCGATCGCCAGACGACGTTGTCTGGATCACGTTCATGATTTCCTTTGGGTTTTCTATGTCTTTGGGCTAACTATGTGAGGTGTTCGGCAAGTCTTGCCTCAACCTGAAGTCATTTTGCCATAGTCGAATGACAAAGTCACGCGATTCGCCGTGAACTACAGGTGAACGTTTCTCTCGCTGCTCAAGAAGAGGCGCGTGGGCCGACCGTGAGCAGGAGCACAAGGTCATCAAAGTCGGGGTCACCAAGACCATCGCTGCACCAGAGCCGCATCCGATCTGATGCTCCTTCGGGCACCGGCAGCTGCTCGACAACGATGCCGCTGTTCCCAACCCATGCATGCTCGCCGTCACCGAGGATCCACGAGTTCCACAATTGGAGCACGCCGGTGTCGTCATCGAGGCTCGAAAATCCAATCTCGAACGCCGGGTAGGTTTCTGCAAGCACGAGAATGCTCTCGGAAGGGTCGAAGTCGGTGCCAACAACTTCAATCGTGCCAGAGCGGCTTCGAACACGAAGTGACTGCTCGATATCGGGGCGGCTGTCTTCGACGAGGACTTCAAGGACCGAGTCCTTAGCCAACACAATCTCGGTCATCGAGACGACCTCGATGCCATCGACGCGGATGCGGTCGGTTCGCTGCGTCCGAAAACGATCAGCGAGCGTACGGGTCGAGTTCACGCGTCGCCTTCGACGATCGTGGTCGAGCTCGGTGACCACTGCCAGAGCAAAATCCCCTCGTCGCGATGGCGATGTAGCGATTCGACCTTTCGAGTAATGGGGTTATATCGCTCGGGAGCTTCGCCAGCGTGCAGTCGTAGGCCGTTTTCGAATCCAAACAGCGGGGCTCCCTCCTCATCGAAGAGCTGCCAGAACTCATCGTCTTCGAGCGGACCTGCTGGGTCGGGCACCCGAATCGTGTGTGCGAGCATCCCCGCAGCAACAGCAGACGGGCGATCGAAACTAGCTCCGGTTGAAACGACCGGTCGTGGCGTGCTCGCCGTAACCCCAGGAGGGAGTAGCGAGTAGTGCGATGGCGGCGCGTTCTTGCCCCAGCGCCAGGTTCGGGCTCGGACGGGAGGCTCTTGGGCGAGCGGTCGTGACCGGCCGAGGAGGACCGCGCCGAGGCGATCGAGGCCGATGTACACAACCGCAGCGGCCGCCCACGAGATCAGCACGAGGCGAAAAAGTGATGCCGCAGTTGGGTCTTCGAATTGTGCGGTGAACCACTCGACGGGGCCGAGATCGTTAAACAGTTCGCTCATTGGTTGTTGTCCGTGTCGAGGATGGCCATAAGAATCAGTTCGATCACTTCTTTG
Organism: uncultured Acidimicrobiales bacterium; assembly: GCA_938040365.1. Classification (GTDB taxonomy): domain Bacteria; phylum Actinomycetota; class Acidimicrobiia; order Acidimicrobiales; family SHLQ01; genus SHLQ01. Next base: position 12,615 of record CALHXU010000105.1, on the reverse strand, counting down.
TCGTTCGCTGTCACGGCGAGGTAGTGAGGGAGGTTCTCATCGTCGAATCCCACCACGGTTCGGCCTCGCTCGTCGCCGTCTGTTGTTGAGCAAACAATATTCGATGCGCGGAAGGTGAAGTGGTCGGGTCGCAGAAATCCTAAGACGGCGCACGGGTCATGCATTGGATGTTCGATGACCCCAAGATCGATCTCGCGCTTATAAAAGTCGAGCGCATCAGCAAAGATCTCGCCAATTTCGGTTCCGGCCGCCCGAAGAAGCTCGATCTCTCGTTGGCCCATCCGGACCTGTCGGGTGAGGTCGAGGTCGAACATGGTGAGGGCCATCCCCGACTCGAGGACGACCGCGGCCGCGTCTGGGTCGCACCATGCATTGAACTCGGCATGGGTCGTGACGTTGCCCGTCGACGCCGCTCCACCCATCCAGTACAGGTGCTCGATCCGTTCAACGACGGTTGGGTCGGCCTCGATTGCGTGGGCGATATTTGTGAGTGGCCCGGTGGCAACGATGGTCGCCCCGCCACCGTTGCTGTATTCGAGGATTGCTTGGGCGGCGCTCGTTGCTTCGGGCTGGCGAGTCGTCACTGGCACAGGCCGATCGCCAAAGCCAGACGCTCCGTGAATATCGTCGGCCACGACCGGCGCAACGCGCAGTGGGCGATCTGCGCCTCGGTGTACCGGAACCTCGCTACCGAAAAGCTCGAGTAGCCACAACGTGTTGCGGGTCGTGTTCTCGATCGAAACGTTCCCGCTCACCGTCGTCACCGCATCGAGGTTCCCGAATCGGAGCGCGCAAAATATCGCGAACCCATCGTCGATCCCTGGGTCACAATCGAGAAGCAGATGCGGGCGGTCCAACATGTCATCTCCCAGTCGGCGTCAACCGCCTTGCAATGAGGTTCGTCATTTCAGCGAGCATTTCCAACTAGGCCGGCGCCGGCGGTTCGACCCCGTCGTTCGTCGTCCACGTGTTTGGGTTCGGGGCGATTCGATGCTCGATCGATTCGGTGAGCACGAATGAATTAGGAGCGATAAGGCTCGACGATGACAGCAGATCGAATGCGTCGCGTTCGAATGCTTCCTTTGCTTCAGCGTTGTTCGCGAACCAATATCCGAGCGATGTTGCAAACGGCCAGCCGTCGGTGGGGGTGCTGTGGACGACTCGACAGCCAACATTTCCAATCGAAGCGACGACCGAGCGTGCGAGCGCTTCGATCTGGTCGCGATAGTCAGCCGAGTCGCTGGCTGCGGGGTTGAAGTGTGCAGTCACCTTCGGCCCCGGGGTGGTTGTGCCGACCCATTCTTTTTCGAGCTGGCTTAGCTCGTCGATGCTGATCGGTGTCGACGAGCTAACTACGGCAACCTCAGCGACGAGTTCAGCGAACTCGCTCGGCGACACATCTTCTGCTGTGCCACCACTGATCGAGACGAGCACGTCGTAGCCCGCAGCTGGAGTTTCGGCGGCGCCTTCGCGCACAAAGATCCCGAGATCGATCGCAATGGTGTCGATCGTCGTCTCTTCGCTCAGCAGTTCAGCTGCTGCTTGGCGCACCACCCCATCTTCGACCTCAAATCGGGTGACGTCGGGGTGCGATGTCAAACAGTAGAGGACGTGGTGCATTCGTCTTAGCTTCCAATACCTGGCTCGAGGGCGTGCAATCGCTTTACCGTCCCGACGAGGACTTTCTTTGCGATCTTTGGTTGTTGGTCCAACAGCCCGCCGAACTCCCGGCGATTGAGTACCGACACGACCATTTCGGTGTCTGCGGTGACGGTGGCAGTGCGAGGAACTCCAGCGATCACGGCGAGCTCGCCCAAGAAGTCGCCCGGGCCAACTTTGGCAAGCACCCGACCGGACCGGCGAACCGTTGCCTCTCCTTCGATAACGATCAGAAACTCGCGCCCGACGTCGCCTTCGGTCATCAACGCCTTGCCCGCCTTCAGTGTCACCGACGTCATGAGCTTTGAGACTGCGCGCAACTCGGCCTTGCTGAGTTCGCTGAAGAGTTCGATTTTTTCGAGTTGTTTGTCGACCGACATTGGTCCCGCTTTCGTCTTCGTGTGGTGGGGTGCCGTTACCCACAGGGCCGTTGCGGCACAGGTCACGTTCTACTACAGGGCAACACTTTGGAGCGCACTAGGCACGGTCTAAGGCGACTGATTTGCCCGAGCGGCGCGGATGAGCCTGGACCCAATAAAGAGCACCGCGAACCCCAAAACAACGGCGAGCGTGAGCTGGGCAAAGCCGCCACGATCGCCCGCGTCTTCGGGGTCGGGCCCGGCTTCGGGCGAGCCGGTGATGTCGCCGAGGCCTGGCGCCTCGACCGGCTCTTCGTCGAGGGGTGTGATCTGTGCGCTCGCCGGAGCAGGCTCGAAAGGCGTCACGGGGAGTCCAGCTCCAAAGCTTGCGGCGAGGAGAAGTACGGCGAAGGTCAATAACGAGAGCGGTCTTAGTCGTCGCACGCTTCAAGAGTAAGGGAAAATTCTGTTTCCCATCGCAGCAAAGTTCGGATTGGGACGGCACACTTTCCTGCGTGTCCGTAACCCGCGATGAGTTCAGTCCTTCGGTACGTCGCGTACTCGACCTTCCCCGACCTAAGTGGCGCGGGACGCTGCACAAGTGGATGATCCCAGTTGCAGTGCTCGCAACGATCGTGATCACCGCCGTGGCCGAGTCCGGGACCGCTCGACTCATTGCGGTGGGATACGGCCTTGCTGGAGTCGGACTGTATTCAGCGAGTGCAGCAGCGCACTTCAAGATTTGGGAACCCGGGCGGCTCCACAAGCTCTTCATGCTCGATCAGTCGATGATCATGGTCTACATCACTGCGTCGACCGCCCCGGTGGCATACGCCGTCGGCGGCGGCCTCGGTCAGGCACTGTTCTTTGGCATGTTTGCCATGATGAGCCTCGGCGTCATTACGATCTGGCTTCCGTTTCACCCGCCTCGCGGAATGATGAATACGATCTTTCTGATACTTGGTTGGTGGCCGGTACTATTCATCGTTCCAATCGCTCGCGGCCTTGGCGGAGTCGGCCTTGCGATCCTGCTCGCCGGAGGAGCGGTGTTTACCGTTGGTGCGCTCATCGTCGGGGCGCAATGGCCAAATCCAAACCCGTACGTCTTTGGGTATCACGAGATCTGGCACTGCTTCGTGGTGCTCGGAAGCGCAATCAATTTTGTCTTGTTCGCCTTGATCTTGGCGGGGAATGCCCCGCTGTAGGCCGCAATGACTGGAACGATCGACCCCGATAATCTGCCGGCGGCATTTCGTCAGGGATCCTCGCTCGAGGGGATCTTGCCGCTCGCCGGATATTTCATTGGCGAACAGCTCGGCGGGCGAGCCTTCGGCGAGCTCTGGGGGGATCGAATCGCGATCGTCCTCATGACCCTCGCCGCTGGATGGTCGGTGGTCCAACGCAAACGTCGTGGGCAAGCCATTGGCTGGTGGATTCCTTCGATCGCGGCGTACCTGTTCCTTCGCGGAATCGCCGGGCTCATCTGGGGTGAGACGGTGTTTCTGGCAATCGGAATCGGCCTCAAAGTCGCCCTCGGCCTCGCCGCCTTGGTTTCAGTTTTCATTGGCCGGCCGCTCGCAGGGCTACTCGCACCGCTCGTGTTGCCATTTGACGAGACGACCAAGGCTCACCCGATCTATAGCTCGACCATGCGAAACCTCACCCTTGGCTATTCGATCTACCAGCTGATCACCGTCGGCTTCGAAATATGGCTGCTCGGCGAGACCGAATCTGGCAGCAACTTCCTCATTATCCGCACGATCATCGGCGCAGGTGCTGGCTTCTTTGGCTTCCTCGGCGCCGTCTTTTATGCCGACCAGCGTCTCAAGAAGATTCCCGGCTTTAACGGGGTCATGGAGTCGTTCGAAGAAATTGGCGTGATTCTCGAGCAACGCCGCCGGACCTAGGGCCCGAGCGGCCCGTCGCCGGAGGAGACGAGAGCGGGAGAGAGGCTAGGGAGCGTGTCGATATGATCGGGCGCGGAGCGACTATCGACATGGCGACCTAGCTAGGCGCGGAGCTCGCTAACGACCGGTGAGTTCGTCGAGCCACTTGTCGGCGCAAGAGATTCGATGCTCGAGTTGTTGAGCAGTGGCTTCGGTAATGCGCGAAATCCCCGACCGACGATTGAGCTCGCCATTCACCGCTCGGTGCTCCCACCCAAGAATTTGCGCGATCGAACGTACCCGGTCGCTGTTGCGGTCGCGAAGGGCCTGTTTGCCAGAAAACCTGCTTCGAATGTTCGCGAGCGCATCGGGCACGCCACCATCGGTGGTCGCTCGGCCAGCGAGCGGAGGCGGTGGAGGAAGATCGAAGGGGTGGCCAGTGAGATCACCAGCGGTGGAGATCACCGGGTTTTCGTCGGGGTCGATGCCGTCGTGACCCGTCGGCGCGACCTCTTCGAGCGCTGTCGAAGACAGCGCGGAGAACAGCGACATCTGTTCCTCGCGGCCATCGAGCGCTGCTGGGTCGGACTTTCGTTCGGGCGTTGGGCGCTTCTCAACGCTGTGACGTCGCTGCATCGCAATCGTCGCAGCGTGTCCGCGGAGGCGGTGATCATCGGGCACATAGAAATACGCAGGTTGAGTGGTTAGCCCCGGCGTCCAGCGGGCGACTCGCCCAACGGCTTGTCGAAAGAACAGTGCGGTCGTTGTGGTCGTTGCAAAGACCGCAACTCTAAGTCGCGGCACATCGACGCCTTCGGAGATCATGCGAACAGCGACGATCCACGGGGCGTCATTCGCGGCGAACGCATCGATCTTCTCCGACGCCTTCGCGTCATCGCTGAGGATGACCTGCGGAGCAACCCCCGAAATGGTCGCCATCTTCGCCGCGATCTCGCGCGCATGCTCGTGGTCGATCGCAATAACGAGGCCGCCCGCATTTGGGTGAGAGGTCCGGATCTTTGTCAGCCGCTGGTTTGCCTTGTCGAGAACCGTTGGCAACCAGCCACCGTCGCTGTCGAGCGCCGTGCGAAGCCGAGCGCTCCAGTCGCTCCGGTCGAGGTCGTCGCCGAACGTCGCCTCCTTAATTGCACCGTTCGCGTCCATCCATTCCATATGGCCGTCGAAGCGGGGGAAGTAGACGGGACGAACAACGCCGCCTTCTTCGAGCGCGTCGCCGTAGCCGTACTCGAAATCAGAAACCGCCTCGCCGTGATCGCCGAAGGTGTAGCGCACAAAGGGGATTGGATTGTCATCGCTTCGAAAAGGAGTGCCCGACAGCAACAACCGGACATCGGCGGTTTGGAAAGCGTGGAAGACGCCATCGCCCCACGAACGGTCGCTCGCCGCGTGATGGACTTCATCGAGGACGACGACACCCATTTCGGCAAACTTCCGTAGGTGATGGCGCGCCGAGGCGGCCTGCGCGTAAGTCACGATGATTCCGTGCATGTCGGCTGCGAGGCCAGAATCGGGGTGCCAGTCCGGGTCGAGGTGAAGCCCAAATCGTGCCGCAGCTTCTGCCCACTGTTGTTTGAGGTGGGCGGTCGGAACGGTAATGACGAGTGGCCGTGGCTGGCCGCCCAGTTCGGCACGAATCGCAGACAGCGCAAAGGTCGTTTTGCCCGCGCCGGGGCACGCCACGGCAAGAAAGTCGGGATGGGGCCGATCAGCAAACGCGATAAGCGCGTCTCGCTGCCAGCGTCGGAGGGTCACGGTGGTCGCCATTGCGCAGCGACCAAACTATCCGACGCTCGCCCTCGCGCAACACGAATCATTTACAGATTGTCAGGTAGCCCTAGAGTGCGGTGATGCTCTTCCACATCATTAGCCGCGCCGACTGGCAGAACGCACAAGACGCAGGCGAATACCGTCCGGCTGGACTTGCTCACGAGGGCTTCATCCACCTGTCACAGCAAAGCCAAATCCTGCGACCCGCAAACCTGCTCTACCGGGGGCGCAACGACCTGTGCCTGCTCGTGATCGAGCCAGAACTCGTTGCGGCCAAAGTTGTCTTTGAGCCAGGTTCCCACGGCGAGACCGAGCACTTTCCGCACCTCTACGGAGTCCTCAACATCGATGCCGTCATAGACGTGATCGACTTTCCCTGCGGTCCTGACGGAAGCTTTGAACTGCCCGACACACTCGGTGACTAGCTGGCATGAGCCAATAACTCGCTGGCCTGAGCCAGTAACTCGCTGGCCTGAGCCAGTAACTCGCTGGCCTGAGCCAGTAACTCGCTGGCATGAGCCAGTAACTCGCTGGCCTGAGCCAGTGACTAGCTGGCTTGCCCCTCAGCTCGGTAGCTGTCGTGGCGAGATGCATCGAGCTCGGCGATCGTATCGTGATCGAGAATCGTGCTGATCGAACGCTGCAGCGTAAGGAGGTCTTCGCGAGTGCGAGCTTCGGCCTCGAGCATCGCCTGCAACTTTGCTTGCCCGTCTCTTTGGATCTTGCCGCTGAACGCCTCTGCCTCGGCGATGATCGTGCGAGATCGATGCGTTGCTTCCTCGACCATCGCCGATGCTTCGCGGTTCGCCGCGGTCAGATGCTCTGCGGTGAGTTGACGGGTTGCCTCAGCTTCAGAAATCGACGCGGCGAGTTCTGCTTCGACATCGTTGTGACGGGTCTCGGCGTAGTGATCGGCCATCGACCGAGTTTCGCGCCCGTAGTCCTCAGCGGAGGTTCGGATAGCGGTGGCGCGCTCCTCGGTGCGTGAGATGAGTTCGGCTGCGGCACTCTCATGGGCGACACGATCAGCTTCGATATCGAGCCGGACTTGATCGATCAACGAACGGGCTTCGACCTCGGCATCCTCGCGAATCTTCGATGCGCTCTCGTGGGCCTGGCGCAACATGACCGATATCTCGGCGCCGACGCGATCGAAATCGTCATCTGCATTCGCATTAGTTGGTGCGCTCATCGTGGGTTCAGCGGACCGGTCACCATCGATTCGCGCGGTTTCGACCTCAGTGGTCTCTGGTTCGGTCGCCCGCACCTGAGACGCTTCGTCCGCCTGGGGTCCGCTCGAGTGCTGCGCATTGAACTGCTCGAGTTGATCTGCGAGATCGGCCAGATAGCGGTTCACCTCCGGACGGTCGTAGCCTTTCGGAACGACCGAGAAGGTCTTCTTACGCAGTTCGTTTGAGCTGATCGCCATGTGAAATCATTTCCCTTGAGAGCCCTGAATAGTCCGCCTCACGACAAGGTCGCGATGGCCATCTCTCGATTAAGGAACGAATTCTTCGATTTCGCAAGGGTCAATTGGACCTGTGCTTGTTTCAGCAGTTCGCAGCGATTGACTATTCGGCGTCTGGTTCGTCAAGAACACCCAAGGTCTGAGCGTCTTGGATGATTTCGACCCACTGGCTCATCACCTCGCTGTTTGGGACCAAGGTGATGCGCTCGCTGCTGGTGATCTGGGTTGAAGTCGAACCAATCGCCACCACGTCGCCTTCGACGTGGCCGACACGAATCGTGTCGCCCACTTTCAGCTCACGCCGAACGGCGCGCCCTGCGGCAACTTCTTCGGCGACAGCACGCCCGCCCAACCCAGCGAGAAGTGCCATCGCGAGTCCGACCGTAAAGAAGATCGCCGCCACGGCAATAAGAATGACCGAGGTATTGATGCCGAGTTGGTTTGCTGCGATGACCGCAGCGAAGCCAATGATGAGGCCCTTTGCGAGGCTCGGTACACGCCGTCGCAGTTCGGGACTCACATGGCCGATGCTTCTCGCAATGGCTCCTTCGACGAGTCCGGCGACCACGTTGGCAGCGATCAGGACGATCGCCGCTGAAATGATGCGGGGGAGGAAGAGGGCGACATCGGTAAGTAGCTGATCGAGCGCTGGCTGGTTCACCGAGCCGAGCGCGGCGATGAGCGAGATGATCAAGATGAGCGAGAACGCAAGCGTAGCGATCGATCCCGACGAGGACCGAATGACCTCGGGCTGGCTCTCGCGTCCCGCGACGCGGCGCGAGACCGAGGCCGCAATGGTTCCCAGGACAAAACCAACGACGATAAGGCCTGCCGCTATGAGCGCGTTCATCACGCTCGATTGAGCCAAAATGCTATGAACTTGCAACATTCCGTCTTCGCCTCTCGAATCCCACCCAAGGGCTTCATCGAGACGATAGGTCAGGAGTGGCGTTCAGCACTAATCCGTGTCGGAATTTGGCTCCACGATAACTCTGACGGTCTCGACAGATGTCGCGAGCATCGAGCCCAACAGTGATGCGTCGCTCTGCGATTGCAGGCGCTCGGCAATGCGAGCACTGATCCGTTCGTGCAGATCACTCGGCGGTTCGAGCACAGCCATCAATGCCGGCCGGAACTCCTCTTTCAGCGGCTCGACGTTGTTGAGCGTTAGCTGTTCGACTCGTTCGGTGCACCGACGACAAGTGTCGAGGTGCTCGGTGTGCTGTTCGTGGTCGGCCGCGCCATTCAACCAGGAGGTGAGCTGTTTGGTGCTTAGATGTCGCGCCATTACTGCTTCCAATCTGAGAGTGCTGATGCCAGAACGCGACGACCCCTAAGGAGTCGTGTTTTGACGGTGGGTAGGGGTACGCCGACCAGGTCGGCGATTTCTTCATAACTTAGACCTTCGACTTCGCGAAGCACGATGATGGATCGGGACAGCTCGTCGAGCTGACCCAGCGCCTCTTCGAAGGCCTCCATCGAGAGGTGTTGCACCGCTTCGGATTCGGTACTTGACCGAGACTCCTGTTCGGGCAGTAACGCCGGGTCTCGAATCTCCTCACGGCGACGACGCAGTGTCGATATTGCTGTGTTGTGGGTGATTCGCAGCACCCATGAGCGCAATGATGAGTCGCCACGGAACGTGGGGAGTGCTCGCCATGCCTTGAGAATTGCGTCCTGAGCAACATCTTCTGCCAGGGCCGCATCTCGGACGACCGAGTATGCAACCCGGTACACCGAATCGAGGTGTTCGCGCACGAGTTCGTCGAGCAGTTGCTCTGGTGTCGCCTCGGCTTTGGTTTCCATGCTGGTCATATCGCAATCTCTTTGGTTGACACGGTCTCTTTGGTTGAGACGGTGTCTTTTGGTGTCGCCGTCGACGCTTGTCGTGACAGTAGCCGGAACTTGGTTTACCTCTGCGGTCGAGACGGCCAGGCCGAACGCGACGATGGACGGCGCAGATAGTGCAGCCAATGACATGTCGTCGGTAGGTGAAAGGAGAGCGCAAACGGCCATGTACTTCAGACTTCAACCAGTTGCGTTTTGTCGCGGATTTGTGTCAATAAAAATCAACGATTAGTACGGACAACTAAGTAACCAAAGAAAATCCCACCGGCGCGCGACTTTTCATGGAAGTGTGGCGTCACTAGGACAACTGACTAATTGCTGTGGAGGCAACACCTAATGAGTATCGTTGACGAAATTACTTCAGCCCTTGGAGACATGTTCTCCAACTTCCTGGGCTTTATACCAAATCTCATTGGAGCTCTGCTCTTTTATTTCATCGGCAAGATCGTTGCAGGCATTGCCGTAAAGCTTGCGCACAAGCTGCTTAAGGCAGTCAAGTTCGATGCAGTTATCGACAAGAGTGGCATGGGAGCAATGGTCGAGCGAGCTGGCTACCCAGACTCGGCTCTTCTCATCGCCAAGATCGTTGGTTGGATCATCATGTTGGTCTTCATCCAGCTCGCAGTTGCCGCACTCGGCATCGATGCGATCGAAGACCTCATCAACCAGCTCGTCGCATGGATTCCTAACGTCATCATTGCGATCATCCTCGTAATCATCACCGGCGCAGTTGCGAACTTCGTCCGTGGCTTGCTCGCACCAACCATGGCAAACATCGCTGCAGGCGACGTGCTGATGAAGATCGTCGTCGGTGGCATCTGGCTCATTGGTGGCCTCATGGCAATCGATCAGCTCGGCTTCGGCGCAGACATCATCGACCAGCTCTGGAACGCACTGACCACCGGCCTCGCAGCCATCTTGGTCATCAAGTTCGGCATCGGTGGCATCTGGGCAGCTCGTGACCGCTTCTGGCCACGAATTTACGACACCCTCGAAGGCAAGTAATCGCCCACTCGAAATACAGCGGGTCAGCGCACTGCTGATTCGTTAAAGGACTGAAGAGAGCCTCGGACCCAAATGGGACCGAGGCTCTCTCGCATTTTTGAGCCCGCGCTGGACCCAGCATCTAGTGTCATCACATGACGACCTATGACGCTTCGCCCTATCTCTCGGGCAACTTCGCCCCTGTCCTCGAGGAACAGACGGCGTTCGATCTGCCGGTCGTCGGCGCAATCCCCGATGAATTGAGCGGGCGCTTTCTTCGCAACGGCCCCAACCCACGGGAGGTTCTCGACCTCAAAGCGCACCACTGGTTCTTTGGTGAAGGCATGGTGCACGGACTGCGCCTCGGAGACGGGCGAGCACGGTGGTACCGAAACCGTTATGTCGGCACGGTAGACGCCGGTGGGCCAAACACGAGCATCATTGGCCATGGGGGAAAGACGTTGGCCATCGTCGAGGCTGGCGCAAAGCCGGTCGAACTCGACGATGAGCTAAATCCGATCGGCACGACCGACCTGGGGGGCTTGCCCTCGGGGTTCACCGCACATCCGAAGCTCGATCCGCTCACCGGTGAACTACACGCCGTTTGCTACCACTGGCCCGACCAGGTCGACAAGGTGCACTACGTCGTCGTGAGCCCCGACGGTGTGGTGACGAAGTCGATTGCGGTCAGTACACCGACGATGCCGATGATTCACGATATGGCCCTCACCCAGTCCTATGGTGCCGTGTTTGATTTGCCGGTAGCGGTCGACTTCGAGATGGCGATGGGTGGCTCACCGTTTCCGCTGCGCTGGTTCCACGACTACGAGGCTCGGATCGGTCTCGTCCCGAGGTCGGCAACCACCGAAGGCGACGTGATCTGGTGCGAGATCGATCCGTGTTTCGCGTACCACCCAATGAACAGCTACGACGCCGACGATGGCACGGTCGTGGTCGACATTTGTGAGTACGACACGATGTTCGATCGTGACCGCAACGGGCCGTTTCGAGACTCGTTGCCCCGCCTCGCTCGTTGGACGATCGACCCGAAGACCGCGAAGGTGCACCGCGAGACACTCGACGACGCGGTCCATGAGTTCCCTCGGGTTGCCGACGCGGTTTCGACGTTGCCGTACCGCTACGGCTATACCGCTGGTGGCGAGGCCGAGACCGGAAAGTGGTTCCACACGACGATCAAACGAGACATGAAAACCGGGGCTACCGAAACGCGCTTCTATGGCACACATTGCGAAGTTGGCGAGCCAGTGTTTGTAGCGAAGGAGCACGGCACATCAGAAGATGACGGTTGGCTGATGGTTCTTGTCTACGACGCTGACCGCGACACGACCGACTTTGTGATCTTGGACGCGACCGACATTGCCGGTGATCCAGTCGCGACGATCGAGCTACCGCAGCGGGTGCCACACGGCTTTCACGGCAACTGGGTCGCCGATCGCTGACTCGACGGCTCGTTAGAGATCGGTAATGCGCCGGAAGGCTTCACCGAACTCAAAATCGTGACCGGCGGCCATCTCCCGCATTTGATCGAGCTCACGTTCGTGGAACTCGGCGGTTTCGGCGTCGGGGTTGTCGGTGATGACCATCGTGGTTTCGAACTGGCTCTCATGGGCGAGCAGCGAGTTGATCTTCGGCTCGGTAAATCCAGTCACGTTCTCGACGTGATCTGGCTCTTCGGATTCGAATAAGAAGAGTGCGTCAGGTCGATGGCGGGGAAGGCCAAGCTCGGGGAAGAAGAACGGGTCGCGGGCAGCGACGATGCCCTCGACGGCGAGGAACCCGGCGTTGCGGTGATCGGGGTGAAGACGCCAGCGCTTCCACGGGTCATGGCCAAAGACGACGTCAGGGGTTGTCTCGCGGATCACGCGTGCAACCTCGCGGCGCATGTCGAGATCGGCGGTTAACTCACCATCGACGGCGCCGAGAAAGTTGACCGTACCGGTCGCCCCCAACCGACGTGCAGCTTCGCGCTGTTCGTCTTGTCGGATGCCGACGAGGGCAACGGTGTCCGCGTGTTCGTCCCACGTACCCTTCGACCCGTCGGTGCAGATCAGGTGGTGGACAACGCAGCCATCTGCGGCCCATTTTGCGAGGGTTGCGCCGCATTCGAACTCGATGTCGTCAGGGTGAGCAGCGATTGCGAGCGCACTCTTTGGTGTGGGCAGGTTGGTCGATGTCATGAGCGCTCGTCCTTGTTGTCGTCGGTGCTGTTGTCGGTGTTGTTCTCGTGATTGGCCGGCCCAAGAGCGGTGGGGCCATTCGACAGATCATCGGGATGGTCCACGTCCCACGCCAACCCGGGGACCTCGACGATGTGCGGCTCGATCCCGAGGCCACGGGCGATATGCATATGGTTCTCGAACGAGCCCGGGCCATAGGCAAACGCAAAGTCGAGCGAGGTTGGAAGGGTCAAAACGTTGGTTCCGTCGCGATGTCGGTCAGGTGCAATCGTGATCTCGTGGTCGGTGAGCATGACCCGAAGATCCTGCGCATGTGGAAGGTCGGCGTGCGCCACGACGACCCGTCCATACCCGCACGCGTGGAGGTGATCTCGCCCCGCGTGAATTGCCGTGTTGAGCCCGAGCCCGAGCCCGAGCTCGGTTGG
>CALHXU010000104.1 GCA_938040365.1 uncultured Acidimicrobiales bacterium | reverse complement strand
ACCAAGATCAAGAACATCGCTGCCGAGGCCAAGGCGCGAGAAGTTCCGATTCGGATTGGCGTCAATGGTGGGTCGCTCGACTCTTCGCTCTATGACGAAGAAAAGGGCGTGACGCCCGAAGCCATGGTCGAGTCAGCCCTGCGTGAGATCAGCTACTTCGATGAAGTCGGCTTCGACCTGGTCAAGATTTCGGTCAAGGCGTCGAGCGTGCCGCTGATGATCGAGGCATATCGACAGCTGTCGAAGGCGACCGACTATCCACTTCACCTAGGTGTTACTGAGGCCGGTCCGCCTCCGGCCGGCACGATCAAGGCCACCGCTGGTATCGGTGCGCTGTTGTCCGAGGGCATCGGCGACACGATCCGTTACTCGCTCACCGCCGACCCCGTGCTCGAAGCCAAAGCCGGCCGCACCCTGCTCGAAGCTCTTGGCCTTCGCGAACGCAAGAACGTCGACCTCATTGCGTGCCCCAGCTGTGGGCGCGCCGAGATCGACGTTTACAAGGTCGCGGAAGACGCCATGCACGCGTTCGAAGATCGCGAGATCCCGCTTCAGGTCGCCGTCATGGGCTGTGTCGTGAACGGCCCGGGCGAAGCCCGAGACGCCGACCTTGGAATTGCCGCAGGCAACAAACGAGGCCACTTGTTCGTCAAGGGTGTCAACGTTGCAGTGGTCCCCGAAGACGAGATGGTCGACCAGCTCGTCGACTGGGCGGTGTACCTCCACGAGGAGGGGGTCGAGGCAACGATGGCGCGAGCCGAGTCGACCCGCGACCAAGCGCGCAAGGCAGCCGAGGAGGATCGAGCCCGGAACCTCGACGAGAAGGGCGAGGACGCAAACGCGTCCGAAACCGCGATCGACCTCATTCGGAAGCGCTAGGTCGTCCGAATCTCTTGCTGAGTATCCTCTATCGACATGGCTGAGGTTTCGCTTCCGCTAAAGACTGCGCAGGAGGGGTTTCCGGCGATCTGCGCGATGACCGGCGGTGATGCCGACGGCGCGATTTCGTTGCCGGTCGGCCGGTCCGCGACTCGTTGGCGTTCGCCAAAGATTCAGGTGCCGTTGAGCGAACCGGTCTTCAAACGGTGGTCACGGCGTCAAAATATTCACATTAAGTCCCGTGGACTCGCGTCGGTGCTGACCGCTGTCGGCATCGTCATCGCCTTTCGAAACGCGACCTTGGCCTTTGCCGTCCTCGGTGTAGCGATCGTGATCCACCTTCTCGACCTCTGGGCCGAAAGAGGTGCAGCAGAGTCGCGGCCCGCAATCGAACGAGACGGAGCCAACGTGGTATTGCGCGGCGTGCACGAAACCTTTGCCACTGCCGTTGGGCAGTTGTAGCTGCCGTTGGGCAGTTGTTGCTGCCGTTGGGCAGTTGTTGCTGCCGTTGGGCAGTTGTTGCTGCCGTTGGGCAGTTGTAGTTGCCGTTGGTGATTGTGTCGTGTCTGTGGCTGTGCAGCTGTAGAGTGTGTGCCGTTAGTATCTGTTCGCACGCATATTGAGATCCGTAGGGATCACACGACGCGAGCGTGGGCCTTGGCCCACGCTTTTGTTAGTTATGCCGCAACTATGAGCAGAATCTTTCGCCCGAACAGCTTTTTGAACAGATGAGGAAAGGAGCGCGACCATGAGCACAAATGTCTCGAGCCAGGTCTCCCGCGCCACCTCACTGATCGAACCGATCTGCGATGATTTCGGGTGCGAGTTGGTCGACGTCGACTACAACAATGGCGTGCTAAAGGTCATCATCGATGAGCCCGGTGGCCTCAATAGTCAGACGTTGGTCGATGTCACGAAGGCCGTGTCTCGAATGGTCGACGCCGAAGATCCAATAAGTGGCCGGTTTACCCTCGAGATCACCAGCCCGGGCGTTGAGCGTCCGCTGAAGAAGCCATTGCATTTCGAGCGGTCGATCGGCGAGACGATCCTGCTAAAGACGCTCCCAGACGTGTTGGTTAATGGGGAACGTCGCGCCGAAGGTGAATTGATCGGCGCTGACGAGTACGGCATCACGATGTCGATCGATGGAGAAGACCACCGCGTTACCTACGGCCAGATTCGCAGCGCCCGTACCGTTTTTGCGTGGGGTCCGACTCCCAAAAAGGGCGGCAAGGCCAACCAGAACAAGTCGCAAAGCAACAATCGAGAGCAAAGCAATACCGCACCGTCTGAAAATCCCGCTGTTGGCAGCGAGGAGACCGCTGATAGCGGCGAGGACACCGCGGAACAACTGAATATGAATAGAAAGGCCAGCTTGTATGAATAACGAGATGCTGGAGGCCCTCCAGGCCCTCGCAAGAGAAAAGGGAATCTCTGTAGACGCACTGTTCGCGGCTCTTGCCGATGCGTTGGAGTCTGCGTACAAGCGAATGCCCGATGCATATGAGTACTCGTGGGTCACGATCGACCCCGAGAGCATGGACATCCGAGTCATGGCCCAAGAGCTTGACGAGGAGGGCGAGATCGCGAGCGAAGAGTTCGATGTCACGCCAGACAACTTCGGCCGAATCGCAGCTCAGACTGCGCGCCAGGTGATGACCCAGCGAATTCGTGAAGCTGAGCGCGAGCTGAAGTACGAAGAGTACGCAGGCCGCGAGGGCGACATCGTCACCGGCATGATTCAGCAGACCGATGCTCGCTACACCCTTCTCGATCTTGGTCGGGTCGAGGCGTTGCTGCCACAGTCCGAGCAGGTCATGTTCGAACGCCCCGAGCCGAACGCCCGTCTCAAGGCCTACATCGTCGAGGTGCGAAAGACCGCGAAGGGTCCACAGATCGTCGTGAGCCGGACCCATCCCGGTCTTGTGAAGCGTCTATTCGAGCTGGAAGTCCCCGAGATTGCAGACGGCATCGTCGAGATTCGCGCCTGTGCTCGCGAACCTGGGCACCGCACCAAGATCGCCGTGTACTCGAACGACTCAAATGTCGATCCGGTCGGCGCGTGCGTCGGTGCACGCGGCGCTCGTGTCCGTCAGGTCGTGACCGAGTTGCGCGGCGAAAAGATCGACATTGTCCCATTCTCTGATGATCTCCCCGATTTCGTGATGAAGGCGCTCTCGCCTGCGAAGGTCAAAGAGGTTCGCATCATTGAGGAAACGGGAACCGCCGAAGTTATCGTTCCCGATTTCCAGCTGTCGCTTGCGATTGGCAAGGAAGGGCAGAATGCTCGACTCGCTGCCCGTTTGACCGGTTGGCGTGTCGACATCAAGAGTGAAACTCAACTCGCGCAAGAAGAGGCCTATGGCGATGTCGAGTGGGCGGAAGGCGAGTGGGTCGTCGACCCAGAGTCGGGTGAACAGGTTTGGAAGCCTGCAGATGGCGGCGACGGCATGTCGGCCGATGATTGGTCAGAGGCCGTTGACGACGAGCCATCAGAGGTAAGCGCGGACAGTGAACCAGATGTCACAGATTCGGCGTCTGAAGAGGAATAGGAATAAGCTGAAGAGCTGACCGTTACCACGGTCGAAAAAAGGACTGAGAACACCCCATTGGCAGCAAAAATCCGCGTTTACGAACTCGCACGAGAGCTAGGACTCAGCAACGCTGAGACCCTAGATCTTTGTGACGCGCTCGGCATTGGCGCGAAAAGTCACTCCTCGAGCATCGTTGATGCGCAGGCCGACCGCGTTCGACGCAAGGCCGATCGTGAGGGGCTGATTCGAGAAGTACCTCAAGAGGAAGAAAAAGAAGAGATCGTCGAGACGCCGACGCCTTCGAAGGCGGTGTCCACAAAGAAGCCGCCACCGAAGAAGGCTGCTGCAAAGGCGCCAGCTGCGGCTCCTCCGGCGGTTGAAACTCCAGCGCCGGTCGAACCAACTCCTGTTCCCGAACCTGTAAGCGAAGCGCCAGCGCCTGAACCAGCCGCGGCGGTCGAAGAGATAGCACCCGCAGATGTTGAGCCGTTTGTAAGCGCCGACCCGGCGCCAGAAGTGAGCCAAGAGATGCCAAAGGGCATCGTTTCGTCGAAGGATTCACGCAAGCCGGTCGTCGAGGGCACAATTGCGCCTCCTCCAACCGCGACGCCAAAGCCGCCTGAGAGTTCTGCGCCATCGAGCGAGTCGAGCGGCCCTCCAGCGATTGGTGAGGATCCAACGAAGGGCGCAACACCACCTCCAGGAGCCCCACCCGCTGGCCCACGGTCGGTTTCAGGCAAGCCAATTCCGCCTCCTCCAGGACCGCCTCGTTCGCAGTCAGGCAAGCCAATTCCGCCTCCTCCAGGAGCGCCGCGCGGCCAGCAACGCCCAGGCGCTGGTGCAGGTGCACGTCCCGGCGGCTACAGCGGAGGCCCTCCTCGTTCAGGTGGCGCTGCCCGCCCAGGTGGCGGCGGACCAGGTGGCGCTGGACCAGGTGGCGGAGGAGCCCCAGGTGGCGGTGGCCGTCCAGGTGGCGGTGGCCGTCCAGGTGGTCCGGCCGGACGTCGTCCGCCGAAGCGTCGGGGTAAGCGCCGTCGCAACCGTGAAGAACTCCAACCAATGAACGTGCCGAGCTACAGCTCAGACGATGCTCCGGTTCCGGTCGGAACCATCGTCATCGAGCGCTCGATCACTCCGCTCGACCTCGGCCCAAAGTTCAACCGAACCGCAGCCGACGTTGTTCGTTTCATGATGCAACAGGGCGAGATGGTCACGGCGACCCAGTCGCTCAGCGACGATTTGATCACGGCATTCGCTGAGGATCTGGGTGCTGAGGTCAAGCTCGTCGATCCAGGCGAGGAACAAGAGGTCGAACTTCGCAAGATGTTGGGTCTCGACGAGGATGACGTCGAAGAAGAACAAGACGAGGGCGACGAAGCGCCGATCCGTCCGCCGGTCATCACCGTTATGGGCCATGTCGATCACGGCAAGACCAAGCTTCTCGATCAGATTCGCCAGGCCAATGTCATCGACGGTGAAGCTGGTGGAATCACCCAGCACATCGGTGCGTATCAGACGATCCGCAAGGATCATGCGCTCACCTTTATCGACACTCCGGGCCACGCGGCGTTCACCGCAATGCGTTCCCGTGGGGCAAAGGCCACCGACATTGTGATCCTCGTGGTCGCAGCCGACGACGGCATGATGCCACAAACCATCGAAGCGTTGAATCACGCAAAGGCCGCTGAGGTGCCGATCATCGTGGCGATCAACAAGATCGACCGCGAGAATGCCAACCCTCAGCGCGTACTCTCTCAGCTGACCGAGCACGAGTTGATCCCCGAGTCCTTCGGTGGTGACACGATCGTCCAAGAGATCTCCGCTCTCGAAAACATCGGCATCGATGAGTTGCTTGACCACATTCTCCTCGTCGCTGAAGTTGAAGAGCTTCGTGCCGATCCCGATGATCGCGCAACGGGCGTGGTCCTCGAATCGAACCTCGATGTTGGCCGTGGCCCCGTAGCAACCGTGCTCGTCCAAGAGGGAACGTTGCGCGTTGGTGACCCAATGGTCTCGGGCGCAGCGTGGGGACGTGTGCGCGCCTTGATCAATGACAAGGGCGAGAACGTCAAGGAAGCCGGTCCGTCGACTCCAGTGCAGGTGCTCGGACTCTCCGATGTTGCTGAAGCTGGTCACGACTTCAACATTGCGCCGAGCGAGAAGGTTGCCTCGAAGGTGGCCGACACTCGTGAGCATTACCACCGCCAGTCGAGCTTGGGTACCAACTCGTCAGCGACTTCGGGCGGTGCCCGCCTCGAGGACATTTTCGAGCAGATTCAGCGCGGCGAGGCCGCAAACCTCAACTTGATCATCAAGGCCGATGTGAACGGCTCCCTCGAAGCAGTAACCGATTCGCTGAAGAAGTTGGAGACCCCCGAGGTCAAGCCAGCGTTTGTTCACCGTGGCGTCGGTGGCATTACCGAGAACGACATTGCGTTGGCATCGGCTTCGAACGCAACGATCATTGGCTTCAACGTTCGTCCAGACCGCAAGGCCCGTGCGAGCGCCGAGGCCGAGGGCGTCGAGATCCGAACCTACGAGATCATCTACGCCTTGCTCGAAGACGTCGAGTCGGCAATGGTCGGCATGCTTGCGCCTGAATACGAAGAGGTCGTGACAGGCGACGCTGAAGTTCGAGAGATCTTCTCGGTGCCAAAGATCGGCAAGATCGCAGGCTGCTACGTGCAGAACGGTGTCATCACGCGCGGTTCGAAGGTTCGCTTCATTCGTGAAGGAAACATCTTGTGGAAGGGCGAGATTAAGTCGCTGCGCCGCTTCAAAGATGATGCGAAGGAAGTTGCTGCGGGTTATGAGTGTGGCATTGGTTTGTCGGACTTCCAGGACTTGCGCGACGGCGACATTATCGAGACCTACGACGAGCGCGAGATCGCCCGTTCGATTACCTAAACGGGTCGGGCGTTGCACGTTGCTGCCCTCGATCTGCACCTTCGGCTTCGCCAGGTTCAGTCGCTCAAGGAAAAGCGGTCGGTAATTCGTCCAATTTTGGATCGATTGCCAAAGCTTGGCGTCAGCGTGTCTGAGACTGCCGATCACGATGAGCATCAGCAGGCTCGTCTTGGCGTGGCGGTGGTGTCGGGCAGCCCTCGGCAGGCGACGGAAATTCTCGATGAGGCAGAGCGGATCGTGTGGAGTCGGCCCGACATTGAAGTGCTCTCAGCCGAACGGACTTGGATGGAGTTAGATCGATGAGTTCACGTCGGAAACATGTGCAACGGTCAGGTCGTGATCAGGGTGCGCAGCGAAGCTCTCGCTTGAACGAACTGCTGCGCGAGATCATCGCTGAAGAACTGACCAGGATCGATGATGAGCGTTTGGACTGGGTGAGCGTTACCCATGTCCGCACCGATCGCAGCCTCGATCGGGCGGTGGTTTCGTTTACTGCCGCGCTTGGAGATATCGACGACGAGTTTGCGCTCGTCGAGGTGTTCGAAGAGCACCGTAAACGACTCCAGGGTGCGATTGGCCGCCAGACAAGCCTTCGGCGCACGCCGCCACTGTCATTTGAGCCCGATCTTCACCTCCGGAACGCGAACCGCATCGAAGACCTGCTCGCCGAGGAAAAGCAGCGCCCCGGAAACCTCGAGGAGCCTGGTGGCGAGGCGCCCGAGTCAAGCGCAGGGGATGAGGGATCTGGAGACGGGCCTGAGTCGAGCGCAGGGGATGAGGGATCTGGACCGGAAGTGTCCAGGTGAAACAGCGCGCCCCTGGGCCGACTGGCTTTGCGATCGTCGACAAGCCTCGCGGCTGGACGAGCCATGATGTCGTCGCTAAAGCCAGGGGAGTGTTTAAGACTCGCAAGGTCGGACACTCCGGGACGCTCGATCCCGACGCGACCGGTGTGTTGCTCCTCGGGGTTGGTAAGGCAACTCGGGTTCTCCGCTTTCTCGATGGTGTGCCAAAGGCGTATTCGGGCGAGATTCGCTTTGGTTCTGAGACCGACTCACTCGACTCGACCGGCACGGTGACGGCAACATATGCGATGGCGCCCATCGACATCGAGGTTGCACGCACCGCAGCGCTCACCCTCACGGGCAATATTCATCAGGTGCCACCGATGGTGAGCGCGAAGAAGATCGACGGTAGGCGTCTCCACGAGTTGGCTCGAGAGGGCATCGAGGTTGAACGCGAGGCGGTTCCGGTTTCGGTGTACCGATTCGACCTCGCAGTAACCCCAGATCCAATGACGCTGCGCTGCACAGTCGAGTGCTCGGCCGGGACCTACATTCGTTCGCTCGCAGCCGATCTCGGTACGGCGCTTGGTGGAGGGGCACACCTTCACGGTCTTCGCCGCACTGCGATTGGGTCGTTCACCGAGGAGATGGCCGCACCGCTCGAGGAAGTGGAGCTGCGGCCAGCCGCCGAGTTCGTCGCCGACCTCGGCCTTATCACGGTCGACGAGGAGACGGCGGTAGATGTTCGATACGGCCGTGTCTTTGATGCGGCTCGAATTGGTGCAACCGCTGCGGGGCCGTACCCTTTGGTCGATGCAGCAGGTGAGTTGCTGGCGGTCTATGAAGCCCACCGTGGCGGGACGGTCAAGCCAGCGGTTGTTCTCGCCGATCCACCCCCTAAGCAAACAGCCGAGGAATCCTCGTGAAGATCATCCGAGACAGCGACGACCAGCGGGTCGAAGCCTCTGTTCTTACGACCGGGGCATTTGACGGAGTTCATGTTGGGCATCGCGAAGTGATCTCCCAGGTGATCGAGCGAGCGAAGGGCCGCGGCGTTTCGTCTGCGGTCGTCACCTTCGATGTGCACCCCGCGACCGTCGTGCGCCCAGATTCTGCGCCGAAGCTGCTCACCCGTCTTCCACGAAAGCTCGAGCTGCTCGAGGAGCTCGGCGTGGACGTTGCCTACGTCATCGAATTCGACGATGCGCGTGCAAGCACCAGTGCCGCCCGATTTGTCGAAGAGGTCTTCATCGGCCGCCTCGGGGCACAAGAGATTTTGGTCGGTAGCGACTTCAACTTTGGCAAGGGGAGAGAGGGCACGGTCGATTTTCTTCGAGAGTATGGCGCTTCGAGCGGCTTCACCGTCGAAGGACTAGAGCTAATCAAGTGCGACGTTGAAGCGACTGAACCAGTGTCGAGCACGGCGATCCGTCGAGCGCTCGTCGGTGGCGATGTCGCAGGCGCTGCGGCCATGCTCGCTCGCCCATTCGAGATCCGAGGTGTGGTGAGCAGAGGCGATCAGCGGGGCCGAACCATTGGGTTCCCGACGGCAAACGTCATCCTTCCAGACGATATGGCTCGGCCAGCAAATGGTGTGTATGCGTGCCACTACATCACACCCGATGGGGTGAGACGGCCGGCTGCGGTCAACGTTGGTGTGCGGCCGACGTTCTATGAATCTGCCGATGCAGCGGTGCTCGAAGCCCACCTGCTCGACTTCCCAGCCGATGGGCAATCCGGTGACCTCTACGATCAAGAAGCACGGGTGCAGTTTGTGTCGTTTCTTCGAAGCGAGCGCAGGTTCAACGGTATCGATGAGCTCAAGGCACAACTCGAAACCGACATTGCTGACACCCGAAACGTTCTTTCCTGACGTACGTTCGTGTGATGTCAGTGCCGCAACGACCGTCGCTGGCGACCGTCGCAACATCACTGGTTCTGCTGACCGGATTTATCGGCCTCGTGGTACTCGATGCGACGAATGGAACGTTGCGCGACGAGTTTGTAACCCAGACGATGGTTTGGTACCTCGTTGCCTTTGCTGGTTTTGTTGGCGCTGTCTGGGTGAATGAGCGCACGCCGATTCAGATGTCGTGGATTTGGGGAGCGGCGATCGTCTTTCGACTCTTACTGCTCGCGACCTCGCCAGCGCTAAGCGACGATGTCTATCGCTATATCTGGGAGGGAAACCTTCTGTCGCAGGGCGTCAGCCCCTATCAGGCGCCGATCAATGCCGCCGAACTCGATGCGTTCGACATTCCTGCCCGGGCATTTGTCAACAATCCGACCTTTGCAAGCCCGTACTTACCGGTCACCCACGGCATCTTCGTACTGACGACCGTCTTGCTTCCTGAATCGACGTTGTCGTTCCAGTTCGCAATGACGGTGCTCGAACTCGGTGCGGCGTGGGGCATTCTGTCGTTGCTAAAGATCGTCGGGATCGCTCCTCGGCGGATCCTGCTGTGGTTGTGGAATCCCATCGTCGTTGTCGAGATCGCCCACGGTGCCCACCTCGACGCAATCATGATCGTGTTCACGGTGGCAGCGCTGGTCGCGACCTTCCATTCCAAAGTGCCCGAAACCAGCCTCGCCGGTCCGATTCTGCTCGGGCTCGCAACCCTCACCCGACCAATTCCCGTTCTGCTCACCCCGGTGTTGTTTTGGAGGTGGAACTGGCCGCAGCGTTTGGCGTACGCCGCAACGCTTATCCTCGTCACCGGACCGTTCGTGGCCTGGTCGGGGTTTGGATTTACCGACGGCCCGGGGCGCGGTGTGTTTGGTTCGGGGCAGGAGTACACCGAGTCGTTCAGGTTCAACTCAGCGATCTATCAAGCCTTCGAACAATGGGTTGGTGGCCAGGGGCTCGACGACCGCGGACTGAACGAACCTCGAATGCTGACAATGATCATCGTTTTCTCGACGTTCTTCTTGGTCATGGCGTGGGTGTGGAACGCCGCTCGGTCTCGCCACGATGCAATTTCCCTCTTGCGCCTCTCTGCGGTTCCGATCGCTGGGTACACGCTTATCACGCCGGTCTTTCACCCGTGGTACGTCCTGCTGCTCGTTGCGCTCATGATCTTCCACACTCCCGCCCTAGGCGAGGCGAATCGTCGTTGGCTTGCGCTCGCTCCGTGGGCCTGGCTCACCGCGACACTAGTCTTTTCCTACATCACGTACGAAGACCCGGAGATGTTCTTCGAGCGCGCGTGGGTGCGCCGTGTCGAGTGGTGGCCGACCCTCGCGTTAGTGGTCGGCGTGTTCGTTGGTCAGCGGTTCCTCTTCCGTCGCTCCGAGGCGTTACCGGTCCACTCGGTCTAAGGAGATGAGCCGGTAGGCGCTTCGCTCCTGATTGTGTCGGCTCCCTCCTTAGTTACTTCCTCCGCTCTTGGCGCCTTCGGCGACGGGCCGCTCGGGCCCTAAGGCCAGTGCGACGGTGCGTTCGGCGATGTTTTCGACCGAATCGAACTGCGGGAGGTCGCCGGAAAGGTCTTCGTTGAAATAGACGTCGGTCGATGAGGCCCACGGCTCGGGCAGGTCGTCGAAACCGATGATGAGGCCGATGAGACCGGCCGAGGTCGTCATGTTGTTGTCGGCATCCCAACCGGCTAGCCCGGCAATGTTGACGGTTCGATCGAGGTCGCCCTCACCGTAGCTGAGGGCCATGATCGTCACCGCAAAGTTCACCCGACTCGCCCACCACTCGGGGTCGGTGTCGAATTTCTCGCCGATGAGCGCTCGGGTTGCCCGCCAGTCGTTCGGGTTTTCGCCAACCCACGCGAGGACGTCGTCGACGATGGGGGCGACGATCGAATCCTCAGGTTCGCTCGCACGGGCATTGCGTATCAACGCCATCGGGTCGTCGTCGATCGTCGCCATCGAGTACATGTGCGCATAGAACGCACTCGCGTCGAGCGCAGGCCCGCTGCTGGTTACCGAACCAAATCGCCGTGCTTGACGCCGGGCTTCTTCGGGGTTGCCCGGGAAGAGAAGCCCAAAGAGTTCGGTCTCGAGTTGCGCGTCCATTGCCCACGCACCCTCCGGGTTGAGTTCGGGGCTTCCCGTGGCAGGTGGCACGACGCCTTCGTCCATAAGGTCCCGGGCGCGTCGGGTCGCGACCCAAATATCGCCGTTGAGATGGTCTACCCACTCATCGCGGATCTGTTCGAACGTCGGCTCAGGGCCGTGGGTCTCCAAGATGTGTAGGTCGAGCCATTCGACGTGAGTGTCATCATCGGTCGACCACTGATCGAGGAGCACGAGGTCGATCGAGTCGCCCGGACCGGGTTCATCGAGCCAGATGCCTTCGACCGGTAGCCCCGAGTGATTGGCGACCATCGTTGCTTGCCACGAGCCGTGCACCGCGTTGAGGTAGGCGACCGCGTCGAACTCTGCCACTCCAGCTGAATTTGCTCGATTCTCTTCCTGTCCACAGGCAACGAGCACGATGGACACACAGAGCGCTGTGAAAACCAGAAGAACGCCCTTCGGGCTGTGAAACATGGGTCTCAGTGTGCCATACCATGGGGAGATGGCATCTTTGCTCCTTGCGCACCCAATGTTTCTTGCATTGAGCCCAGACGAGCAAGCCGCATCGAGCCCGTATTTCCCGTTGGGAATTCTGTACCTCGCGAGCTGGGTGCGAGACGCTGGTCATGACGTTGCGATCTACGACGGAACATTCGAGTCCGGTCCGGAAAGCTTCGCCGATGCCTTAGCGAAGTATGCCCCTGACGTGGTCGGTGTGTCCGGTGTACTGCCAACCCGGGAGAACGCGTTCATCCTCGCCGAGATGGCCGCCGAAGCCGGAGCCGTCGTCGTGGTCGGCGGGCCTGATCCAACAGCAGAACCCGGTGCCTACCTCGCGCATAGCGCGGTCGACATCGTGGTGCATCACGAAGGAGAACAGACGATTGCGCGGCTGCTCGAAATGGTCGATGACGACGAGCTGACCCTCGAGCACCTGAGCACTGAGCCCGGGATTGCCTATCGCGTCGATGGCTCGGTAGCGGTAAACCAACCACGACCACCGATCGAGAACCTCGACGAACTCCCGCTGCCCGCCAGAGACCTGATCGACATGAGCCGCTACCTCGATCTATGGGAAACCGAAAACGGCTACAGCTCAATGACGATCTCGACGACTCGTGGTTGTCCGTACAACTGCACCTGGTGCCAAGACTCGGTGCATGGCACGAACTTCCGTCAGCGGTCGCCTGAGAGTGTCGCCGCCGAAATTGCGGCGCTCAAGGCCGAGTTCACAATCGAGCGATTGCGGATGGTCGATGACGTTGATGCCATCGACCGCTCGTGGTTCGAGGATTGGGCGACCGAGGTCGAGTCCCGAGACGCGGCGATTCCATTCGAGGCACTTAACGACCTGAAGCGCCAAGACCTCCCACTGCTCGATGTTCGAGACAGCCTTTGACAGAAGCGCAACGCAGCGCTTCCCACCGTGAGTGGGGACTTACACGCACCACCGAAGACGCCCGAACGCCCGTGACCAACTTCTTCGGGCCTGGTTCGCCCTATCTCAACCACCCGTTACTCACCGAAGCGCGCACCGCGGCCGAGATCGACCAACTGCTGAAATGGTGCAGCGATCATGGGGGAGGGGTGACCGAGCGCGTGCTCGATGTTGGTTGTGGGTTTGGAAGACACTGTGTCGAGTTTGCACGTCGTGGCTTTGAGGTCACCGGCGTCGACCCATCGTCTGTTCTGCTCGCTGAAGCCCGACGACGAGCCGCTGCAGAGGACCTCGACGTTACGTTCATACACGCCGATGCAAACACCGCAGAGCTCGGCGGCGCGTTCGACCTGGCCATCTGTTTGTTCACGACGCTCGGTCAGCGACGGGACCCCGATACGCCGAGCGGTGTTGGATCGGTGCTTTCAAAGATCTCGGGCGCGCTCGCACCTGACGCGACCGTCGTGATCGAAGTGCCCGAACGACAGCGAGCCGTCAAACAATTGGTTCAAAGCGAGCAGCTCGGCCCAACTTTGGTCACCCGGTCCTTCGACCCCGAAACCTCGGTGATGACCGAGCGCTTTGTGTCACCGACAAACACCCACGACCTTGCCTATGAGCTGTTCTCTCGCGACGAACTGGAGGAGGCGCTCATCGCCGCTGGTCTGGTCGTCACGGCGATCTACGATGAGGGTGTGCAGTCGCCCCCACACACATTCATGACGCTGGTTGCCAGACCATGCTCGACTTCCTGACCCCAGACTTACGCGAGTCGCTCCTCGAAGGGTTGGCAATCACCATCGGGCTCGTCATCGTCACGTCGCTGACCTCGCTCGCGCTCGGCTTTTGGGCGGGCATTGCCCGATCGAGTGACCGAAGGGTTCGACGCAAGGTTGCTGGGATCTACATCGAAATCTTCCGAAATGTGCCGGCGCTGATCCTGGTGATCTTTTTCGCATTCGCAATACCAAACATCGTGCCGATCAACCCGCGCCGAACGATCTTTTTTAACAACCCGGTCGTCGACCTCTTGGGGGACCTCACCGGGGTGCCGATTCCCTACTACCTCTTCGCCGCAGCCCTCGCGCTCACGCTCAATACCGGGGCCCACCTCGCTGAAATCTTTCGTTCCGGTTTCAACAGTGTTCCGGTGAGTCGCGTCGACGCTGCACGGTCGCTGGGCGCGTCTCAGATCGACGCACTTCGGGCAGTGGTTGCGCCGATCGGCATCCGGATTGCCTTTCCGGCGGTCTCTAACCGTCTGATTCACAACCTGAAGAACACGTCGCTGGCGTCGTTCGTCGCAGTCCCTGAACTCTTCCAGGTGATTCAGGGCGAGATCACCCGAACGTTTCAGGCAACGAGCTTGCTGCTTCTGGCAGCGGTGATGTACCTCGTGCTCTCAACGGTCATGACCGCTGGGCTAAAGCTCATCGAGCGCCGGCTCGGACGTGTGCATGGCGAGACGGAGCCGCTCCGTGTTTGAACAGCTGCGTTTCCTCATCGAAATTCTGCCCGAGCTGCTGATTGGTTTCCCGAACAATCGCCCGGGCGGGCTCCTTCTCACGATCCTGCTGTCGGCCGCTTCGCTACTCGTCGGGACGGGCCTCGGAGCGATCCTCGGCGCCGCGCACCACAGCCGCTTTCGCGTCATTCGTTTCGCAGCCAGCCTGTGGGTGCAAGTGATTCGCGGCATTCCGTTGCTCGTGCAACTCGTGGTAGTTCATACGACACTCGGCGCGGGTCGCATTCCGGGGATTCCCTTTCAGACCTCGGCGCTTCAGTCGGCCTTTGTCACCCTGGTGCTCTATGCGAGCGCGTATCAGGGCGACGTGATTCGCGCCGGCATCTCGTCGGTTCCCCAGAGCCAGATCGATGATGCGCGGATGCTCGGCGCAACCTCGTTCGGACTCGTCCGCACGCTCTTGTGGCCCACAAGTTTCCGTGTGATGCGACCGGCGCTCATCACCCAGGCGATCACGGTCTTCAAGGATTCGTCGGTCGTTGTGGTCCTCGGTGTTGCCGACCTCACCACGAACGCCAGAATCGCATTGGGTGGCGACGTAGGGAACGCTCCTTTTTGGGTGACGACGTATCTTCTCGTCGGCGCACTATATTTTGTCGTCGCGTGGACGGCGGGTCGTCTTGTCCGACGCTATGAAGCGTTGGATAGGAACAACTTCGGAACGGTCGCTCTAGAGTTACCGCTCGAATCATCGAGCTCTACAATCTGACAGTTCGAATATTTAGGAGTTAGCCGTGAATACCCGTCGTAATCGTCTTGTCGCAATTCTTCTTGCGTCAACGCTCATCGCCGCTGCTTGTGGCAGCACCGATGCCGCAGATGTGGCGGGCGGGGTAGTGGACGAGGTCGCCGAGACCAATGACTCTGGTGACGATGCACAAGCTGGCGCCGGAGACGACGACACTGCAGCCGGTGGCAGTGCAGCTGATGACAGCGCCGACGGTGACAGTGTCGACAGTGACAGTGCCGACAATGACACTGAAGCCGAAGAGGTCGAGGTGACTCAGGGCGACTCGGTCCTCGATGCGGTAACCGAAAGCGGCGTTGTCCGCATCGGCGTCCGCAACGACAACCCGCCGGTCAGTTTCATCGATGAAGATGGCGATTGGGTTGGCTTTGATCTCGACCTCGCCGAAGCGCTCGGCGAGCAGCTCGGCCTCGAGGTTGAGCTCGTTCCCGTCGATGGCACCACCCGCATCACCTTCCTCGAGAGCGGACAGATCGATATGGCGGTCGCCTCGATGAACCACACGCGCTCACGCGATGAGGCGATCGATTTCTCGGTGACCTACTTCTGGGATAACCAGTCGTTCCTCGTGCGCACCGGCGAGTACTCAGACATCGACGAGTTGTTTGGTCAGACCGTCGCTGCGAGCGCGGGTAGTTCTACGATCGACAGCTGGACCAGCTACGTTTCCGAACGTGACGGAGAAGCTCCTGAGTTTGTCGAATTCGAAGACAAGCTCGCTGCGGTCGAAGCCGTTCGCTCCGGCGCGGTCGAGGGATACACCGAGGACAACATCACGATGTTGTCGCTCGCCGCAGGCGACCCAAACCTTACACTTCTTCCAGGTGGCCACAACGAGGTCCAGTTCGGGATTGGTGTCCCGGAGAACCAATCTGACTGGCTCGACGCTGTGAACTTCGCCCTGCAAGACATTTGGACCAGCGGCGAGTTCGTCGAGCTCTACAATCCGTGGTTCGTCGATGAAAATCGACTTATTAATCTCCCTCTTGGCGGAGAAATGGAAGTCTGGGGATAGGTCGTGTGTTTCTCTGTTGTCGAAAAACAAACTCAACGGAGAGAAAAAGGCCATGTCGATCGTAGACGAACAAGTGAGCGAAACGTTGCAAAGTGAACGAGTGACTGCAGCACCAGAGCAGTCCACCAACCAAGAGAAAGGCTCGGCGGGCGTCGCGTTGTTGCGCATCACCCTCGGCTTTATCATCTTGGCAACCTGGTGGAGCAACGTCACCTCCGACCCGAACTTCTACTCGGCCGAAGGCCTCCGAGGTTTCTTCGACTGGGTGTTCCTCTCAGCAGAAGAGGGCGGTAACGGCGCATCGTTCACTGCGATTGGATCGCTGTTCGACTCGATCGATGATGCCGGGCTTCTCGGCGCCGTCGGATTTGCACAAACGGTGATGGAATTTTTGATCGGTGTTGGCCTGCTCTTTGGAATCGGCACCCGGTTCTTCAGCGCCCTTGCAACCGCATTCTTTGCTGGACTGTTCCTCACCTACTTCGGTGGCGAAGAGTGGATTGGCACCTACATCTTGCTCATCGCAGCATCGATCACCACCTTCCTTAGCTGGGGAGGTCGCACTTTTGGAGTGGACCGGGCAATCGCCGCAGTCCGAGGTGACTCGCCGGGCAAGCTAATCTGGTAGCAGTGCTTGGATTGTCCCTACTTGAACTAGCAACGGCGTTCACCTACTCGGTGGCGTCGTTGCTCTTGTTCATTTTTGGGGTCAACCTCGTCGTCTTTGTCGTTCGGGTGACGCGCCGTGGCCGCATCGTCAATCTGACAGCGCCGCCCGCGGACGAAGCTGATCTCCCACTCGTTACTGTCCAGCTACCGATCTACAACGAGTTGTACGTGAGCGAGCGGATCATCGCCGCAGCGTGCGCCCTCGATTATCCGTCGCACAAGTTGCAGATCCAGGTGCTCGACGATTCGACCGACGAAACCTCGGTGCTGATCTCCCAAGTGGTTGCGGCTGAACGTTCGAGAGGCACAAATATTGTGCACGTGCATCGTTCCAAGCGGGTGGGATACAAGGCCGGCGCACTTGCGGAAGGCATGGAGACCGCAACCGGCGAATTCATTGCAATCTTCGACGCCGACTTCGTGCCGCCTCAGGACTTCCTCATGAGGACGGTCGGCCAGTTCGCCGAAGCCGATGTAGCGTTTGTGCAGGCGCGCTGGGGCCACCTCAACCGTGATTATTCGTGGCTAACCAAGCTGCAGGCGCTGGCTATCGATGGGCACTTTCTGGTCGAACAGTCCGGGCGCGGTGATCGCGGGTACTGGTTCAATTTCAACGGGACCGCCGGGATTTGGCGTGCCGAAGCGATCTACGATGCTGGCGGCTGGACCGCCGAAACCCTCACCGAAGACCTTGACCTTTCGTATCGGGCACACCTCAAAGGGTGGACTGCCCGCTACCTCGAAGATCTGATCGTGCCAGCCGAGTTGCCCGTGCAACTGCTGGGCTTCCGTCGACAGCAACATCGATGGGCGCGCGGGTCAATCGAATGCGCTCGCAAGCTTTTGCCGTCGGTATGGCGCTCCACTGCGTCGATCGGAACCAAGTTTCAGGCGACCGTCCATCTGTTGGCATATGGGATCCACCTGCTCTTGCTCCTGTTGCTGTTGCTCTACCCGCTCGTGGTGCAGGTCGGCGCGAGCAATCCGGGCTTCAGCACGCTCTATGGGGCTGGTTACATCCTCGCGTTGACTTCGCTCGCCCCGGGGTTGTTCTTCATTGGAGGCCAACGCCAAGCAGGCCGGTCTTGGATTCGTGCAATTCCGCGCATCGTACTCGTCACCGTCTTTGGGTCGGGTCTGATGTTGAACACGGCTCGCGCGGCCTTGCAGATCTTCACAAAACCAAATCCCGAGTTCGAACGCACCGCAAAGTTCGGGATCGACGCAGTCCAAGACGAAACCGGGTGGACGAAACGTCGCTATCAACTCAACATCGACCGCATTGTGATTTGGGAACTGCTCCTGGGCGGATACGGAATCGTCGTTTCCTACTTCGCATTCACCCACGACAACTGGGGCATCTTCATCTACGCAACGATCTTTAGTGCTGGCTTGATGATGATGGCGATTGCATCGATTGCGCACGCACTGAGGACCTATCGAGGTCGGGTCGAGCGAAAGGCCCAGTTGCTCATCGAAAATGAGACATGGCAATCCGAGGAGCGGAGCGTCACTTCGTGAGTCGAGCGCTCATCGTTATGGCAAAAAAGCCAGCGGCGGGTTCGACCAAGACACGGCTTAGCCCCGCATTGAACCCCACAGAGGCTGCGGACCTCTATGAAGCGATGCTCGGTGACATTGTCCACGGACTCAAAGACCGAGACGATGCCGATGTATTTGTCGCTGCTGACCGTGAAGATTCGGTGCCATGGTTTTCCGCGACATTCCCCGACGTTCGAGTGGTGAACCAAGGTGATGGCTCGCTCGGCGACCGACTCGATCGGGTACTTTCTGACGCGTTGGCACTGGGTTATTCATCGGTCTTCGCCATCTCAAGCGACAGTCCCGACCTGCCGGTCGACCACGTAACACGAGCGTTCGAACTGCTCGACAGCGACGAGGTCGATGTTGTGTTCGGTCCTTCAGAGGACGGTGGTTATTGGACGATCGGATGGAAGAAGCCATGGCCCGAGATGGTGAGAGATGTCGAGATGTCCCGACCAGATGTGTTGTTGAACTCGGTGCGGATCGCCGAAGAATTGGAGGCGACGGTGGCATTCGCCCCCGAGTGGTACGACATCGACGAGATTACCGACGTTGCCCGCCTCGCCGAAGGTATCGACCCCGGACGACTTCCTCAGACGACTTTGGCTCTCACTGCCATACATGCTGATGCTGCGATACCGAACGCAGGTGAGGGTCACGCTGCGGTGGCCTCCTCGGTGTCGGTGGTCATCCCAGCGCTGAACGAAGCCGACAACATCGCGACCGTGGTCGCTGGATTACGGGCCGAGGGGGTTGGCCACGTCGTTGTGGTCGACAATGGTTCGACCGATGACACCGCAGCACGAGCGCGTGAGGCCGGCGCCGAAGTCGTTTCCGAACCGCGCCGTGGCTACGGGTATGCGTGTGCCAAGGGAACCGAGGCTTGCCTCGTCAACGGGGCCGACATCGTTGCTTACATCGACGGCGACCAAAGCTCTCGGCCGAGCGAACTGTTGTCACTCATCGAACCAATCCATTGCGGTGATGCTCGCTTGGTGCTTGGCTCTCGTACCGCGGGCACGATCGCAGCGGGCGCAATGCCGCCTCACCAACGTGCCGGCAACGCCGCGACCGCAGCGTTGATGCGACTGCTCTATTCGGTGCCGGTGACCGATCTCGGTCCGTACCGCGCCATCGATGCTGGGCTCATCGCCGATTTGGACATGACCGAAATGACCTTTGGTTGGCCAACCGAGATGATGGTCAAAGCAGCGGCCCGTAACGAATCCATCACCGAGGTCCCAGTGAGTTGGGACAATCGGGTCGCTGGAGAGTCCAAGGTTGGCGGCACCGTCGCGGGCTCGATCCTCGCAGGGTGGCACATTCTCCGGGTAACGCTTCGCCATGCGTGGTCGGCGCGGAAGGTAGGTAACGTTTCACGATGATTGGACTGATCACCGGAAGCGGCTTTGGGAATCTCGAGTCGCTCGCGAACCCAAAGGTCGAAGCGGTCGAAACCGAATACGGTCCCGTCGCCCTTACCCGGGCGCAATGGGAAGGACGCCACGACGTCGTTTTCATCCCTCGGCACGGTGCCGATCATTCGGTCGCTCCGCACCTCATTAACTACCGCGCAAACATCGCTGCACTGCACGCCGCAGGGGTTCGCGCCGTGATTGCGACCGCAGTGAGTGGAGCGATCAGTCCTGGGTATGCAATGGGCGACCTTGTTCTCGTCAGCGACTTTCTCAACTTCACCCACGGTCGCCGTGACACGTTCTTCGATCAGGTAGGTACGGTTCGTCACACCGAGGTCACTACCGCATACGACCCAGAACTTCGCGGGCTAGTGAAACGGAGCGCCGAAGCGGTTGGCCAGCCCGTTATCGACGGTGGCGTGTACTCGTCGTTCAACGGGCCCCGCTTCGAATCGCCCGCCGAGATTCGAATGGCAGAACGCGCCGGAGCCGACCTTGTTGGCATGACTGGCTACCCCGAGGTGGTGCTCGCTCGCGAACTCGGTCTTGCGTATTGCTCAATAGCGATCGTGTCCAATCTGGCTGCCGGCAAAGGGGAAGAGCTTTCGATCCCCGAGATCATGGCGATTATCGGCGAAGCCTCGCCCAAAGTGCAGGCGGTTATCGCCAAGAGCGTCGAGGCCTACGCCGATGCGCAATCAGACCCGGCGTTCGCCGAGACGCGCATGATTCGTGGTGATGACGGCCACCAGTGGGAGGTCTAGCTATGACGAACGCGACAGATACTTCGGCTCTCGTTGCTCGACGGCTCGTCGCCGACGCGATCCTCCTCGGTGGGGGAACGAACACCATTGTGTTGCAAGGTGCGATCGACGTTGGGCCCGACGGTCGAATTCTGGCCGTTGGACCCGAAGCCGAGATGGGCGAGAACTTCGGCGGCGCCATTCATCGTGTCGGTGGACTCTTGATGCCTGGACTCGTCAATAGCCACGCGCATACGCCAATGGTTCTGATGCGGTCTGCAGGCGATGGTCTGCCCTTGCAGCGGTGGTTGACCGAAGCGGTTTGGCCCCGAGAGGCCAAGCTCACTCCCGAGGACGTGTGGTGGGGGCAAACGCTGGGGTCGATCGAGATGCTCCGAGCGGGAGTTACGACGACGCTCGAGAACTACTTCCACGAAGAAACTATTCTCGACGCCGCCCTTATCACCGGGCAGCGGGTGATGGCCGCAGGCGGAATCCTCTCGGCCTTAGCGCCCGACAACGCAGACTTCAGTCGTCGAGTAGGTGAGGTCGCTGATGTCTTTGATCGTCTGCATCAACGGGTCGATCGAGGCTACATTGGTTTCTCTCCGCATTCGGCCTATGACCATTCGCCCGAACGTCTCGCCGAGGTAGCCGTTGCGGCCCGCGAACGCGGTGCGCTCGTCGCAATCCACCTCGAAGAGACAAAGGCCGAGCGCGAACTCGTGCTCGAGCAGCACGGAAGGTCGGCAACCCAGATTCTGAGTGACAGCGGAGCGCTCGAGGGTAAGGTCATTGCAGCCCACGGCGTGTGGCTCGACGACGCCGACCGGGCGCTGCTCGGCGCGGCAGGTGCAGCAGTTGCGCACTGCCCTCAGTCGAACGGCAAGCTCGGTTCGGGTATTGCCGATGTTCGTGCCCTGCTCGACGCTGGGGTCACGGTCGGTCTCGGAACCGATGGACCTGCGTCAAATGACAGCCTCAGCCTGTGGGACGAACTTCGTTTGGCACCGCTATTCGCTCGTGCAACCACGACCAATCCCGAAGCGCTCGATGCTGTAACTGCACTCGACCTCGCCACACGCCAAGGCGCGAGGGCGATAGGTATCGACGATGTTGGTGAACTACGTCCGGGCTTTTGGGCCGACATGATTCGCCTCGACCTCGACCAACCAGCTTTTCAGCCAGGACTCGATGGCGAACTTTTTAGTCATGTCATCTGGGCCGCATCGGCTGAGCACGTGACCGATGTGTGGGTCGGTGGTAGCCATGTGGTTGCAGCCGGTGAAGCCCTCAACGTCGACCGTTATGAGGCCCAACGCGAGGTTGCTCGCCGTGCCGAGGGACTGCGCAACAGTTGAAGTCGGCGAGCTGTGCTTTCCCTTCGGGCTCGGTTCGTTTTGGGCAGCTCCAGTGACTGAACGAGAAGTGACCAATGAGATAACGCACTCTGCGCATTCGCTGTTAGCCTTACCGAGTCCACAAATGTGGGCGACCGCTTGAGTGTTCGAAGCAATTTGCTACGGCATTACAGGCAGGGTCCGAAACCCAAGGAAAACACATGGATTCTGTACTCCCTCCAAAAGAAGAAACGATGGCAAGTGTTCGGGAGGCCTTTGGTCTTTCCGAGACTGACACAGGTTCTCCCGAGATCCAGATTGCGCTGCTTTCGGCACGCATCTCACATCTCACCGAGCACCTGAAGGTCCACAAGAAGGACCATCACAGCCGTCGTGGCCTCCTAATGCTCGTTGGTCAGCGCCGACGCTTGCTCGATTACGTTAGCGATAACGATGTCGAGCGGTATCGCGAACTTATTGCGCATCTCGGAATTCGCCGGTAGGAACACAGAAGCGAGCGGCCCAGCGGCCGCTCGTCTTCGCGTCTAGGAGACTTTGCTTCTCAAGCACAGGCCTCAGATTCGATCGACTTGTGTCGACTTGATAATTGGATCCGCGACCAGATACGTCTGGGCGATCCCTCCACCAGCCAATGCTGGTGAGGCCGGCAAATGCTGGTCAGCAGAAGCGAGCCGAAGGTCGGTTCGACAGTCCGGCAAGGTGCCGGGCCATACAACTCGAGACTTTCTCGAGTGAAGGAGAAGCCAATTCATGGCTGAGAAACATTCCGTCAGCGAAGCCGTTATGGGCGCGCCTGACAAGATTATGTCGTTCGAAACGGGCCAGCTCGCTGGTCTCGCAGACGGCGCCATTCTTGCCCAGTTGGGCAACACCATGGTCCTCGTGACCGCAACATCTAGTGACAAACCACGGGATGGCGCAAGCTTTTTCCCGTTGACCGTCGACATGGAAGAGCGCAGCTACGCAGCTGGCAAGATCCCCGGATCGTTCTTCCGTCGTGAGGGCCGTGCGAGCGAGGCAGCGATCCTCGTCGACCGCCTCACCGACCGTCCCCTCCGTCCGAACTTCCCAGACGGATTCCGCAACGACGTACACATCGTCGGCACCATCTTCGGCGCCGACATGGAGAACCCATACGACGTTCTCGCAATCAACGCTGCATCTGCCGCGCTCGTCATTTCCCGCATTCCGTTCGAGTCACCAATCGGCGCTGTTCGCATTGCCTACACCATCGACGGCGAGTGGATTCCGCATCCGACCTACCAAGAGAGCGAAGCGTCTACCTTCGAAATGGTCGTTGCAGGGCGTCTGCTCGACGACGATGACGTTGCGGTCATGATGGTCGAAGCTGGAGGAACCGCAAAGACCTGGGGCGCCTTCGAGGCAAACCAGCCAGTCGTCGACGAGGGCACCCTCGCCGAAGGCCTCGACGCATCCAAGAAGTGGATCCGTCAAGCCATCGAGATGCAAGAAGCACTCCTCGAAAAGGTCGGCCAGCCGGTCAAGATGGACTTCCCAGTCCTCGGCGACTACAGCCCAGAGGTGCTCGCTGCGGTCGAGGAGTACACCAGCCAGATCGCTACCACCCAGACGATCAAGGACAAGATGGAGCGCCAAGGCGCCGAGAACTCGTTGAAGGATGAGGTCAAGGCCGCCCTTGCTGATCGTTTCCCAGATGAGGGCAGCGGCATCAGCCAGGCCTTCCAGTCGATCAAGAAGCGCGTTGTTCGCGAACGCATCGTCAACGACGGCGTACGCATCGACGGCCGTGGAACTTCGGATCTTCGTCCGGTTTCCTCCGAGGTCGATCTCATCCCTACCGCACATGGCTCTGGCTTGTTCCAGCGTGGCGAAACCCAGGTTATGAACATCACGACCTTGGGCATGGGACGCATGGACCAAATGATCGACGGCATCGACCCAATCGATCGCAAGCGTTACATGCACCACTACAACTTCCCGCCATTCTGCACCGGTGAGCCGGGCTTCATGCGTGGTCCAAAGCGCCGCGAGATCGGCCACGGTGCACTCGCCGAGCGTGCGGTGTTCCCGGTCATTCCTCCAATGGAAGAATTCCCGTACACGCTCCGTCTCGTATCTGAGGTTCTCGGATCGAACGGATCGTCGTCGATGGCATCGGTGTGCTCATCGAGCCTTTCGCTCATGGACGCTGGTGTTCCAATCAAGGCGCCCGTTGCAGGTATTGCAATGGGCCTCGTCAAGATGGACGACAAGTACGTCACCCTCACCGACATCCTCGGTGCAGAAGATGCCATGGGCGACATGGACTTCAAGGTCACCGGTACCCGCGATTTCGTGACAGCTCTCCAGCTCGACACCAAGATCGATGGCATC
>CALHXU010000103.1 GCA_938040365.1 uncultured Acidimicrobiales bacterium | reverse complement strand
TGATGAGGCGGAGACGGAGACGGTTATCGATGCGTCCAGCCTTGAGACGGTCACCGCAGTGAGTCAGATCGTGACGGGCAATGCGATTGCGACCTATATCGCTGAGGATGGCAGCACGTTCGATATTGAGGAGAGCATCACTGCGCTCGTAGACAACGGTGACGGCACGTTCACGTTCGTGAGCGAGGACGGCACGGAAACCACTGTCGACACCGCCGACATCGAAACGCTCACCACGCTCACCGCCACGGTTACTGGCAACACGATCGGTACCTACATCAACGAAGCCGGAGCGAGCGTCAACCTCGACGAGTCGATCACCACGTTGGTCGATAATGGCGACGGCACCTTCACGTTCACGAGTGAAGATGAAACGATCACGACCATCGACACGCTCGATATCGAGACGATCACCTCGCTGGCATCGACCCTTTCGGTCGGAAACCTGATCGGCACTTACACCAACGAGGCGGGTGCGAGCGTCGATCTCAACGAGTCGATCACGACGTTGGTCGACAATGGAGACGGCACGTTCACGTTCACGAGCGAGGACGAAACCGTCACAACGGTCAACACCGTCGACATCGAAACGCTGAGCACGATCACGAACGTGTTGCTGACCGGGCAACGAATCGCCACCTACACCGACGAGAGCGGTGCGAGCATCAACATCCTCGAGTCGGTGACCGAACTGGTCGACAACGGTGACGGCACCTACAGCTTCACCTCTGAGGACGGCACCGAGTCGACGATCACCGATGGCGACACGCTCGGTTCGCTGAACTGCGCAACCGGCGAGACCGCGCAATGGACCGGGACTGCATGGGCGTGTGCACCCGACAACGACACCGATACCGACGACCAGCGAATCTCGAACTTTACCCTTACGGGTTCGACGCTCGAGATCTCGATCGAAGACGGCAACACCGTATCGGTCGACCTCTCCTCGCTCGATACCGACACCGATGATCAGACCCTCACTTTGGCAGGCTCGGTACTCAGCATTAGCGACGGCAACTCGGTCGACCTTGCTGCGTTGCTTGCAACGGGTGA
Organism: uncultured Acidimicrobiales bacterium; assembly: GCA_938040365.1. Taxonomy (GTDB): domain Bacteria; phylum Actinomycetota; class Acidimicrobiia; order Acidimicrobiales; family SHLQ01; genus SHLQ01. The sequence continues at coordinate 5,223 of CALHXU010000103.1, read as the reverse complement.
CTCTCAGACGCTTTCGGTTTCGGGCGGCACGATCACCATCTCGAATGGAAACTCGATCGACTTCCCTGTCCTCACGATCTACGAGGAGACCTACGCCGGCGGAAGCGACGACGGTCTGACCCAAACGTGGGGTCGCAACCTTCGGATGGGCAGAACCGGCACTGGCCTCTGGACCGTGCAGTTCGCAACGCCGCACCCCGACGGCACCGAATACGCCATTGGCTTCTCGGTCGAAGAGGGAACCGAACGAGACAGCGTCCTTCTGCAAATTGTCGAAGGATCCAAAACCGAAGACGGTTTCGAGCTCTTCATCGCGACCGGCGACAACGGCGGCAACGCCGACACGCTCAGGAACAATCCATTCACGATCTCGATCGACGCTCCAATCGAAGTCCTCGGCCCAGCGAACTAGAACGCAAGGCTGTTGCGCATGCAACAACGCTCACGAGCAATTTAGTTGGATATCCGACTATTGGGATATGCCGCTAATATGGTCCGATGAGCGACGTCGGCCCAAACGATATGGATCTTGTGGCCGAAGCGCGCCGCAACTGGGTCGAGCGTGGCCTCGGCGAGGTCGACGCAATGGTGTCGGTGACGTCGCTCTCTCGGTCGCATCAGATCGTGCTCGGTCGCATTAACCAAGCGCTGTCGCCGATGTCGCTCACGTTTAGTCGCTACGAGGCGCTGGCGCTGTTGAGCTTTGCTCGTAGGAACTCGATGGCAATGGCCCGAATGGGCGAGCGGCTGCAGGTGCACCCGACGAGCGTTACGAGCACGATCGATCGGCTCGAACGCGACGGGCTCGTAATGCGATCACCTCACCCTGACGACCGCCGCGCCACGCTGGTCACACTCACGAGCGATGGCAAGAAGCTCGCCACGGATGCGACGTCAGCGCTCGAGGCAATTCGTTGGGGAATGGGCGAAGTCGGCGACGAGCGGTTACGGGATCTGAACCACAGCCTCGCAGAACTACGTGAATCGGCCGGCGACAACGTCGAAGGTTCGAAGCGGGCAAGTACAGAGGAGTCACGATGACAGACCACGAGTCAGCATGGCGAGATTCGCCGGAGTACGCGGCGTGGAAAGAGCGCTACGACAGTGCCAAGCTGCGCGACGTTCCGTTCGAGACGATGTCGGGCGTTCCCGTCGAGCCGGTCTATGGCCCCGGTCCGTACCCAGGCGAGTACCCGTACACCCGAGGCGTGTACCCGAGCATGTACCGCAGTCGACTGTGGACCATGCGCATGTTCGCTGGCTTTGGCACCGCCGAAGACACCAATGCCCGCTTTAAGGACATCCTTCGCAACGGGGGCACTGGCCTGTCGACCGCATTCGATATGCCGACTCTCATGGGGCGCGACTCCGACAGTTCTTGGGCAATGGGCGAGGTTGGCCGAGCCGGCGTAGCCATCGACACGCTGGCCGACATGGAAGACCTGTTCGCCGACATCGACCTCTCTGCGGTGTCGACATCGATGACGATCAACGGCCCGGCAGCGATCATCCTGGCGATGTACGTCGCCGTTGCCGAGAAGCGCGGCGCCACACCCGACCAGCTCGCCGGAACGATTCAGAACGACATCTTCAAGGAGTATCAAGCGCAGAAGGAGTACATCTACCCACCTCGGCCGAGCGTGCGAATCGTAACCGACATGATTCAGTACACGACGAACGAGATGCCTCGCTTCCATCCCGTTTCGATCAGCGGCTACCACATCCGAGAAGCTGGAAGCACCGCTGCCCAAGAGCTTGCCTTCACCCTCGCAAATGGCTTCGCCTACGTTGAAGCTGCGGTTGCGGCCGGTGTCGACGTCGACGAATTCGCTGGTCGGCTCAGCTTCTTCTTCAATGCCCACAACGACTTCTTCGAAGAGATCGGCAAGTTCCGCGCTGCCCGTCGAATCTGGGCGAAGTGGATGAAAGAACGCTACGGCGCAACGAGCGAACGCTCGATGTTGTGCCGGTTCCACACCCAGACCGCTGGGGTTTCGCTCACCGCCCAACAACCCGAGATCAACATTGCACGCGTCGCCATTCAGGCGTTGGCGGGAGCGCTCGGCGGCACACAAAGCCTCCACACCGACAGCTTCGACGAAGCGCTCGCACTACCGACCGAACGAGCCGCGCGAATCGCCCTGCGCACCCAGCAGATCGTCGCCCACGAAACCGGTGTCACCAATGTGGCCGACCCGCTCGGTGGCAGCGACTACGTCGAGTGGATGACAGACGAGATGGAACGACAGGCCGAAGCGATCTTTGCCCACCTTGACGACATTGGTAACGGCTCGATTCTCGAGGGCGTCTACGCCGGAATCGACAACGGCTATTTCGTTGGCGAGATCGCCGACTCGGCCTACCGCTTCGAGCGCGAGGTCAACAACGGAAACCGCATCATCGTTGGTGTCAACGAGTTCACCGATGGCGATGATGGCGACAAGGAACTGCTCCGGATCAACGCCGAAGTCGAGGAGTATCAGCTCAAGCGACTCGCCGACGTGAAGCTCGCTCGCAACGACGACGATGTTGCCCGTACGCTCGCTGCGGTCACCGAAACCGCGAAAGATCCGGCCGCCAATCTCATGCCCGCCATTCTCGATGCCGTGCGAACCTACGCCACGCTCGAAGAGATCGTCATGGCGATGGAAACCGAGTTCGGCACCTACGTCGAGAAGGCAATCATCTAGATGATTGAACATTGGAGCATCTAGATGATTGAACATTGGAGCATTTAGATGACCGACGAGCCACAACTTCGAATCCTGCTCGCAAAGCTCGGTCTCGACGGTCACGATCGCGGCCTCAAGGTGGTCGCCCGAATCCTCCGAGACGCTGGCATGGAAGTGATCTATCTTGGGCTTCGTCAAACGACCGAAAGCATCGTGTCGGCTGCCGAACAAGAAGACGCCGACGCCATTGGCCTATCCATGCACAACGCAGGGCACATGACGCTCGCCCCGGCGATGGTCAAAGCGCTCGCCGAAGCCGAATTGAACACCCCGGTGATCGTGGGTGGCATCATCCCTGACGAAGATGTCGACCCGTTGCTCGAAGCCGGCGTGGCCGTCGTACTCGGCCCCGGCGCATCGGCCGAAGAGGTCGCGCAGTCGGTGCGCGACGCGGTCGCGAACGCGAATTAACGGTGGCAAAGCCCAAGCGCACCGTCGAGGAGCTCTACGCCGCTGCCCGGGGCGGCGAGCGACGCGCGCTTGGTCGGCTGCTCACGATTGTCGAGCGAGGGGGCCTCGACGCCGATGCGCTGAGTGAGCTGGCGCATCGAGACGCTGGCAACGCCCACATCGTCGGCATCACCGGCTCGCCGGGTGCGGGAAAGTCGACGCTCGTCGGCCGACTCGTCGAAGACCTCGTAAAGGCTGGCAAGCAACCATCGGTTCTTGCCGTCGACCCATCGTCGCCGCTCACCGGCGGAGCGATTCTCGGCGACCGCATTCGTATGGAAGACGGCGACGCCAACGCCTTCATCCGAAGCATGGCTACCCGTGGGCACAGTGGCGGGCTCGCCCTCGCCGTGCCGCTCGCCGTCCGGCTCTTTGATGCGTGCGGCTACGACCCGGTCATCATCGAAACGGTCGGCGTTGGCCAGGTCGAAGTCGACGTCGTCGGAGCCGCCGACACCGCAGTCGTCGTTATGACGCCGGGAATGGGCGACGCCGTGCAAGCAAACAAGGCCGGCCTGCTCGAAGTAGCCGACGTCTTCGTTGTGAACAAAGCCGACCGTCCGGGTGCAAACGACGTCCGCCGCGACCTCGACCTCATGTTGGATCTCAGCCATATGACCGGCCAGCAAGACGAGTCGGGATACCGTCCACCGATCGTGATGGCAAGCGCCATCAACGGTGACGGCAACGAAGAGGTGTGGTCGATGGTCGAAGCGCACCGCCAGCACCTTCGCGATACCGGTGAGGAGCAGGCGCGGCGTCGGCATCGCATCCGAACCGAAGTCCGATCTAGGCTGGCCCAGGCGCTATCTGAGGTTGCCGAACAACTCATGGACGAAGGCGGCGCCGACCAGCTGCGGCGCGCCGAAGTGGCCGAAATCTCGCCAAATCACGCAACGAACGAACTACTCAACCAGCTTCTCAAGGAGGATCTATGACAACGAACAACGAACCATCGCCAAATGATGTCGTCATCATCGACGGAGCCCGCACCCCGATCGGGCGCTTCAATGGCTCGCTCAGCGGATTCTCCGGAAACGACCTCGGCGGCATGGCAATCGCCGGCGCGCTCGAGGCAAGCGGGGTAACAGCCGACGACGTCGATTCGGTGATTATGGGCCACGTACTCACTGCGGGCGAAGGCCAATCCGCAGCTCGTAACGCGGCGATCAAGGGCGGAATCCCCATGACCGTCAACGCAACGACGGTCAACAAGGTCTGTCTCTCGGGCATGCAGGCAATCAACGTCGCCGCCATGCAAATCCAAACCGGGCAAGCAACCGTTGTGGTCGCCGGCGGCATGGAATCGATGAGCAACAGCCCCCACCTGCTCATGAAAAGCCGTACGGGCTACGGCTACGGCGACGGACAGCTCGTTGACTCACTGCAATTCGACGGGCTCACGTGCGCGATCGAATCAAGGATCATGGGCGAAGCGACCGACATCTACGCTTCGGCCGATGCCATCCCACGCGAAGCGCAAGACGTGTTCGCTGCGGCATCCCACGACCGGGCGGCGCGCGCTATCAAAGATGGCGTGCTTCGAAGCGAGACGATCACCGTCGAGGTCCCACAACGCAAGGCCGACCCGATCCTCTTCGAAGACGACGAAGGCGTCCGCGAGGGAACCGACGCAGCATCGCTCGGAAAGCTTCGCGCCGCATTTGTGGCCGACGGAACGATCACCCCAGGAAACGCTTCGCAGCTCTCCGATGGCGCCTCGGCAATGGTCGTGACATCTCGCGCAAAGGCCGAAGAACTCGGTGTGTCACCCATCGCCACGATCTTGGGCTACGGCATGGTCGCTGGCCCCGATAACTGCTCGCTCCTGCACCAACCATCGAGAGCGATTATGGCCGCAGCCGAACGAGCGGGAGTCGACGTCAGCGACGTCGACCTCTTCGAAATCAACGAAGCATTCGCCGCAGTCGGCATTGCATCGGCAAACGAGCTCGGCATCTCGACCGACATCGTCAACGTCAACGGCGGAGCAATCGCTGTTGGTCACCCGCTTGGAATGTCGGGCAACCGGATCACGCTC
>CALHXU010000102.1 GCA_938040365.1 uncultured Acidimicrobiales bacterium | reverse complement strand
GCCGTCTACATCCCTCATCTCATCGATGGGATTTGTTTCACTCATCGCTTGAACGATGTCGAGAAAGAGCTTGCGATTATCACCGCATCGTTCGACATCGGTGTGTTCGAAGTCTTCGATGAGCTGCTGGTCGCAAACGGGGGAGAGATCGAGCCGTTCTCTGCTGCCGAAGAACACTTGGCATGGGCTGGTCCTTCTGGCTGGCTCGATGACTTTGCTGCCGGAGATCTCCTTTCGATCTCGGTCGAGTGGCAGCGGCCAGAGCGAATGTCCGACGGCGATCCGTTGGTTGGCGTCGTCGAGATCACGACGCTTGACCACGAACCTGCTGTTCCGAGCGAGCTGCTCTCGGCGGTTAGGGCTGGATATGACGATCTTGTCGACGAGGTTCAGCTACCGGTTCAGGGCGATCAACTGGCGTGGTGGCTGGTGTTTAACCACCCTCAATTCTTCGATCAGCCACAACAGCCGCTGAGTGAGTTGTGTGAATCTGCGAGTCTCGACTTCTATGCGGGCAAGGTTGCCCACGACGATGAGATCTGGCGCAATCAGCAGCTGGCCGAGGCATTCGCTCTCATTCGCGACCGCGGTCTTGACGAAGACGAGCAAGGATCGGTTCGGTCGATGATCCAGTCGTTTGTAGAGCCGGACACTCCCATCGAGCACCTGCGCGCCGACCTGGCGGCATGTGCCGACAACGAACTGCTCGACACGCTCACCGATATTATTATCCCTTCGTGGATTCGCTCCGACGATGAGTCTGCACGAGATCGCGTCGATTCGCCTGGCTATATTTTTGATGGTGTCAGTCGATGCATCGCGCTCGCCAATGGTCCCCGGGAGATTGCGACGGCGCAGTATTTGGCAGCGATTCTCCGCGAGCGTTGCGGTCAGCCAACGATCGCTGAAGAACACCTTCGTCGAGCGAACTCTGCGCTGCCGGGAATCGGCCTGATCGTCGAACGTCTCGGCTGGTATGCCTTTGACCGCAGCGATGCGAAAGAGGCACGTCGCTGGTGGAACAAACTTCCTAACCCGCACCCTGCTGCTCATCTTGTCCAGACATCGAATGATCGGTCTGGTGCAGGGAAGAAGGTCGGACGCAACGAGTCGTGCTGGTGTGGTTCGGGTCGCAAGTACAAGCACTGCCACCAGGGCGAGAGTTCGCTTCCGGCGCTTCCCGATCGGGTGTTGTGGCTCGCTCGGAAAGCATCGCTATGGCTCAATCACGCCACGGGCGACCGCCGAAACTTGCCAATTGATTGCGCTGTTGCCTTCGCGCTCGGAGACCCCGACCCCGATGCTGTCTACAGCGTCGACCCCGACGACTTCGAAGAGTTAGTAGCGCCGGTCTTTGAGGATCCAATGATCTTCGATGCTGTTCTCCACGAGGGTGGAATGTTCGCCCACTTCCTCGCCGAACGGGGCGAGCTGTTGCCCGAGGATGAGCAGCTGTTACTTGCATCGTGGATGACCGTTGATCGCAGCGTGCACGAGATCACTTCGATCGAACCCGGCGTTGGCTTCGAGGCCAAGGACCTTGCGACTGGAGAGGTTGTCGACGTGCGCGAACGGACGGCGAGCCACCAAATTCAGGTCGGCGAACGCTACTGCGCTCGACTCTTGCCCGACGGCACAAGCAACCAAATTGTCGGTGGGGTCTTTCCGGTTCGCGTCGGCGACGAGAACCGCGTGATTGAACTTTGCGAAGAAGGCGACCCTTATGAGATCTGTGCGTGGGCTGGCGCAACGATGGCTCCGCCGACGATCGAGCATCGTCCGGGGATGCTCGATGCCATGATCGACCGGGACCAACTCGATGATGCGATCGAAGCGCTGGGCGACTCCGCCGATGACGATGCGATTCGAAACGTGATGGCCAAGGAGTTGCAACGCCAATTCCAAGCCCATTGGCTAGACGAGTCAATACCAGCGCTTAACGGCCTTACTCCTCGTGAAGCTGCAGCCGACCCCACGCGTCGAGGCGACCTCGAGCGTCTTCTGCAGAGTTTCGAGCAACCTCGTGGTACGGAGCTGCCGGACGGGATGCTGCCGTTCACCTACGACGTGCAGGTGCTTCGCCAGGAGCTTGGTCTCGACTGAGTCAGGTTCATGTTCCCGCTCGATAGCTAAAGCGTGAGTAGTCGGTATCTCGTTGTCGTGTCCGCAGAATCGGCAGTAGGTGCCGCTGCGCGTTCGTGAGCCAGCGCTCTGTTGCCATTCGTGTTGGGAGAGACCGCCGCACCTCCACCACAGAACTTTCCCAGTGCCCGCAACGATGTCGTGGGCGGTGATGTCGCCGTTGCGCGTGGGGTGGAGTTCGGCTGCGAGTCGAGGATGTGTCGTCGCCATACAGTTGGATTCCGCAACGCGGAAGTTGCAGCAGAACGGGCACGTCATGTGCTGTTTTCGGGTAACTGGTGCTGCTTCCCATTCGTGGTCTTCTGCTTTGTCGCATTGCCACCACACGTTATGGCCCGATCCAGCGGTGAGGTCTTGGGGTGTGAGTTCGCCGTTGCGAGTTTTGTGCCATTGGCTTGCAAGCTCTGGGTGGGTGGTCGCAAGGCAGGTCGACAAAGCAACTCGGTTTCCTAGGCAGAACGGGCAGCCTCCACCTTGGTTGACACGATCACCTGGACGGTTTTCCCATTGGTGGTCTTCTGCTTGGTTGCATTGCCACCACACGAACTTGCTCGACCCGGCGGTGAGGTCTTGGGGTGTGAGTTCGCCGTTGCGAGTTTTGTGCCATTGGCTTGCAAGTTCTGGGTGGGTGGCCGCAAGGCAGTTGGATGCCGTGACTCGTCTTCCGGCGCAGAACGCACAGCCTTGGCCTGATGCCCGTTTTGCGGCTGTGGCGTCCCAAACGTGGTCGTCTGCTTTCGCGCATTGCCACCAGATTCGAGTTTGAGACCAGGTTGCGACGTCGTCGATGGCGAGGTCGCCGTTGAGCGTGGGGTGCCACTGGCTGATGAGCTCGGGGTGCGACACGCTGAGTTTGCTCGTGTTGGCTTTCGACATCGTGGTTCCATTGAACCACACGCGCCGATGATGATCCCAGGGTCTGACCCTCCCTTACCGTTCTCGCACCAGGCGACCGATTTCAGATTCGCCGCCAAAGATCGCCCTTTTGACGCGTTGAATGCTTTTCGTTACCTTTCATGTTATGCCAGTTGTTCGCATGCA
>CALHXU010000101.1 GCA_938040365.1 uncultured Acidimicrobiales bacterium | reverse complement strand
TGCTGGAGGAAGTTGCGGACCGATACACCCGGGATTGCCTGGGGGTACTGGAAGGCGAGGAAGATGCCAGCACGAGCACGAACGTCGGGATCCCAGTCGGCGATATCGTCGCCGTGCAGCTTGACGGTGCCACTCGTGATCTCGTATTCGGGACTGCCGGCGAGGGCCGAGGCGAGGGTCGACTTGCCGCAACCGTTCGGCCCCATGAGCGCGTGAACTTCGCCGGCGTTAACGACGAGGTCAACGCCTTTCACAATCTCGATACCGTCGGCGGTCGAGATGTGGACATCGGTCAGTTCGAACAGCGGTGCAGCCATGCTTCGCAGTGTATTTCGGCTGCTCAAGAACCCACCGACTGAACCGCTCACATGACGAACGACTACCAGCCTCGGCTTACCCACTCATCAAAGTGAGGCTTCTCCGTGCCGATCGTCGTGTCGTCTCCATGGCCCGGTAGAACCAGCACGTCGTCGTCCAGGACCTTGTAGAAGCGGTTCTCGATCGAGTGCATGATGGTGTTGAAGTCGCCGCCCTCGAACTTCGTGGCACCGGCACCACCCGGGAAGAGCGTGTCGCCGCTGAACAGAATCGGAGCGCCTTCCAGCTTGAAGCTCATCGAGCCTTTTGTGTGACCCGGCGCGTGGATCGTGCGCAGCTTGAGTCGGCCAACCTTGATGATCGTGTCGTCCTCCAAGATCTCGTCGTAGCTGGGGAGCATCGAAGAATCTTCCTTCGTGACAGCAACCGAGTAGCCAGCATCGCGCATGGCGGGAATCGCCGCGATGTGATCCCAATGTCCGTGTGTCTCGACGATGCGTCGGACGTTCAACGCTTGGGCCAGTTCGAGTAGCTGTTCGTGCTCGTTCGCAGCGTCGATAAGCAGGCTTTCCCCGGTCTCGGTGCAGCGCAACACAAAGACGTTGTTGTCGACGGGGCCGACGACGACCTTGTGGATTTCAAAGCCCGAATCGGCGTGATGCAACGTCGCAGAAAGATCGATCATGACCAAACCATACACTCGGCCACAAAGCTGGTCTTCTGATCTGAGCCTGCTATTCCGCGAACCGTAACGGTTTCGTAACGGGGACAGGCCCCATGACGGTTTCGCAATGGGGACAGGCCCCATTGCGGTTCGTCATGACCGCTGCGTTGATTAGAGGCGCGAGACCTTTTCGAGTTGGTGCTGGCCTTCGATAAGGCGAACGGTGCCCGACTTTGATCGCATGACGAGCGATTGGGTTCTCGCCACGCCGCGGTCGAAGTGCACGCCTTGCAACAAATCGCCGTCGGTGATGCCCGTCGCTGCGAAGAAGCAGTTGTCGGCGTTGATCATGTCTGCGATCGAGAGCACCTTTTCGAGGTCATAGCCAGCTTCGATCGCTTCGGCCTTCTCGGCCTCGTCTCGGGGCCACAGCAAGCCCTGCTGGTCGCCACCCATGGCGGCGAGTGCAGCAGCAGAAATCACGCCCTCGGGGGTTCCGCCAATACCCATCAAGACATCGGCGCCGGCATCGGGCCACGCGGTCGAGATGGCGCCGACCACATCGCCGTCAGGAATGAGACGGATGCGAGCGCCCGCAGCGCGAACCTCTTTGATGAGGTCTTCGTGGCGAGGACGGTCGAGTATCACCGTCGTGAGGTTCGACAGGCGTTTGTTCAGCCGATCGGCGATCAATTCGAGGTTCTCGGTAGCGGTCTTGCGAATATCGATCGAGCCAGCAGCATCTGGCCCGACTGCGATCTTGTTCATGTACACGCACGGCCCTGGATCAAACATCGTGCCACCCTCGCTCGCGGCGATAACGGCGAGAGCATTTGCCCGGCCGAGCGCGATGAGCGTCGTTCCATCGATTGGATCGACGGCAATATCGACCTTTGGAGGTTCGCCGTTGCCGATAGTCTCGCCATTGAAGAGCATCGGCGCTTCGTCCTTCTCGCCCTCGCCGATGATGACGGTGCCGTCCATCGCAACCATCGACAGCTGGCTTCGCATTGCGTCGACCGCAGCGCCGTCGGCGAGTTCCTTTTCGCCTCGGCCCATGTGTCGCGATGCCGCAATGGCCGCAACTTCGGTAACCCGCACAAGCTCGAGTGCAAGATTCCTGTCGGGGTTTGTACGTTCTGACATTTGACGCCTTTCCGACGTGCCGCCGCATAATCCGGGATAGATCCGCTGTTGCCAGGTCCAGTTCTATCGACTCTTCGTACTATCGGCAGGTTTGGTGCCAACGTAACTGCTTTGAAAGACAGTAGCTTTCTCTGTCATGGCCACCATGTATTGCTTTCAATGTGCTCGCGAATATGTCGAGGAGACCACCGAGTGTGCTGAATGCGCCGTTGGTTTGGTCGAAGAGAAGCCAACGCCGCCCGAGGAAGTGGGGGAGCAGGACGAGCCTCAGGTCGCCTATGAACTCTACGAGTGGTCTTTCGAAGCCCGCCGCATGCTCGAAGGCATGGTGACCGCAGAGAAGATCGCCCACGGGTGGCAAGGCGCAGTGCTGATCGTCCGTGAAGCCGACGAAGATCGAGTCGATGCGCTCGTTGAACAGGCCGAGGAGTTTGACGGGCCGGCCATTCCTGAAGATGCCGAGAAGATCGGCTACAGCATGGAGGACTGGAGCGCCGAGAACCAGCAATCGCTCGTCGAGACTTTGGGCCTCAATGGCATTGCCCACGAATTCGATTCCGACGGCGAGCTCGTCGTTATGGAATCTGACGAAGACCAGGTCGACAAGATCATCGAAAACCTCAGCGAGAAGCTCGCGATCGAAGATGAGCTTGGTGAAGCCAACGAGGTCATGGAAGGTCTTGAGCTGAACGATCTTCTCGGCGAGGTTCGCGGCCTTGCGAACAAGTTGCGAAAGAACCCGGGCGATGCCAAAGCGACGATCAACATCGTGAACAAGGCCGACCTCCTCTCCGATATTCGAACGCCGTTCGGATTCGACAGTGGGCGTTGGTCGAAGATCCGCAAGCGGTCCTCGGATGTTGTTGACGTACTCACCAGCGAGGATCGTGGCGAGGACGAAGTGAACGAGGCTGCCGAAGCGCTGTACGAGATCCTCGAAGGCACGATCTAATTAGGCGCGCCGAGCGGGCGGCCTTCAACAGGCTGGCTGGCGTGAAGTAGGGCGACAACAACGAAAAATGAACTGGGTCGTTCGGATGTACCTCTCGCCATAAAGGTCACTACCCTTGGATGTAATGATTCTCGCGTCCCTCGAGGTTTGGCACTCGCGCCCGATCGCCCCAACCCGACGCGTCGCACTCGGCGAGCTCGATCTTCCGACCGAGCCTGCGCCCGGGCCCGGCGGTCTGCTGCTCGGCGCCGTGATGGCCCGATTCGCCGACGACCTCGACGGTGATCTCCGCAAGGAAATGACCACGCTGATGGACGAAGTCGAACGCGGGCAAAAGATTGGGCAGCCTCGGTTGCGTCATCGTTTGCAGTCCGACATCGTCGGCCTTTCTCGAAGTGAACACCGTTTGGTGAGCGGCGACAGCGGCCTCCGTTTCGAACTCGAAACTGCGAAGGGCTTGCCAGCACAGAGCGCGCTCGCTGCGGTCTATGCATGTGGCGAAGTTCCCCTTGTGCGACGCGCCGAGGTCATGGCGGTACTGCGTCGTGGTCTTGAATGGGTCGGCCCGATCGGGCCAGGTGTGATCGACTACCTCGTCGGTGCCGATGTGGCTATGCGAATGCGGTCTGGTTCTTTTGCGAGCGCTTCGAGCCCGCTCCTGTGGGCGAAGGACATTCTCGAACTCGAAGCCGGCGAGGACGCGAAGCCAAAGGATGTACAGCGGAGTTATCGCCGACTGCTTCGTAGCGCCCACCCCGACCATGGTGCTGGAGAAGAAGAGGCAGCGGAGCGAATCGCCGAGCTATCGCGCGCTCGCGAGATCCTGCTTTCCTAAGTGGTGCTGCCGAAGTCTCCGGCGGGCCTTGTGCTCACCCCCGGTGCCGGAGCCGATCGCGATCACTCGACACTGCTCGCACTCGAGGCGGCGCTCGACGTGCCCGTTCTTCGGCTCACGCTTGCGACGACGAGCGTTCCACGAGCAGTCGACAAGGTCGTCGAAGCGACCGAAAGTTTCGCGGCGGACCTCGGGGTCGCAACTACAGATTTGGTGATTGGCGGGCGGAGCTTCGGTGGCCGGTCCTGTTCGGTGGCGGCGAGCGAAGGGCTCGGCGTTGGGGGCCTGTTGCTGTTGTCGTATCCGTTGCACCCACCGGGCAAGCCCGAGAAGCTCCGGACCGATCATTTCCCCCGAATCGCTGTGCCGACGCTCTTTATCTCAGGAGACAAGGACCCGTTCGGTCGCCCCGACGAGTTTGCAGTCCACCTGCCGGCTATTTCCGGCCCGACCGAAATGTCGTGGGTACCAGGTGGTCATTCGCCGAAAGGCAAGCAAGAACAGGCCGTCGTCGACCACGTCAGGCGCGCCCTCACCGCCTAATCAAAACGTAAGGGAGCCTGGCCCCCTTACGCGTTGATGGTGACGGGGACGCCGAGGGGGAGGAAGGTTGAGAGGCGCAGCACGTCTTCGTTGTGGAGGCGAATGCATCCGGCGCTGACGGCAGTGCCGAGCGTCTCGGGGTCGTTCGTGCCGTGAATGCCGAGCTGGCCAGGACCGCCGTTGAAGGTCTCGAAGACTTCGGAGAACCCCGACAATCCATAGGCCAGCGCGCCGTACGCGGTCGTGGGTGTCGGGGGCAATATGAGCTCGGTGAGGTAGTAGACGCCGCCAGGTGTTGGGGTGTTGTTCGACGCAACGCCGGCAACCGCATCGAAGATCGGCGCACCGTTCTGGAACACGCGCATGCGAAAGTCTGCAAGATCGACCTGCATCCGGAAGAAGTGTTGTGCCAGCGTGACGTCGGCGAGGCGAACCCATCCGGTCGAGCCGTTGGGTCGCACGGGCAGCAAGACCTGTAGCCAGTCGTCTGCAACCTCGACGACGAGGAAAACTAACTGGCCGTTCGTGGCGGTCGGATTATCCATGACGTGGGTGACTTCAGACGCGCCGTTCGGTGCCTCGAAGACCTGGATCTCGGGGACCGCAGCGAATGCGATGATCGACCGATGTTGGTTCTCGGCATCGGAATCGGTGGCCTGCCGGGCCCGTGCACCGCCGAGTTGACCAGCGCCTGTTACCTGGCGGCCGAACCGTGGAGGGAGGGTCGTCGGTGGTGTGGCCTCGATTAGGCGCGGGCGTGCAGCTGCGGCAGAGCAGCCAGCAATGGTGGCCAAGCTTGCCGCACCAGCACCGCGAAGGAGACCTCGCCGGGTAATGGATTCCACAGTTGTAACTTAACGCGGAGTTGCGAAAGCCTCCAGTCGTGACACGCCTGCTGCATCAACTCTTTGCCCCGTCGTCCGCGGCTGCGATGTCACTCGAGCGGGGCTTCGTCGTTGAGTTCTTCGAGGGTGAGGTTTGCCGTCTCGGGATACCTGAAGATGATGAGCAGCACCAACAAAGCCGGACCGATTGCGGCGACGAGGAGGGCAGGACCGAACGCGTCGAATTCTTCGGCGAGTCGGCTGACGAGCCGAAGGCCAATGACGCTGCCGCCGACGCCAAAGGCGGTGATAACCCCGTTTGCGGTGCCGCGCAGTCGAGTCGGGAACAACTCGGGTCCATAGACGGCGAGTCCGGCTACGGCGAAGCCAGACCCGAGGATCACCCCGATCGCCCGGACGGGAAATATCCATACGGCGCTCGAGAAGAACGACAGCGTCGTCATGGTGACTCCGATGGCGGTGCCCAAAGCGCCGATGGGTCGGCGGCCGAGGCGGTCGGCGAGGATGCCGCCGGCGAGCACGCCAATGCCGATCGGCGTACTTGTGACGAGGGTGAAGAGAGTGATGCGACTGGCGCTGAAGCCAAGTTCATCTCGGAGGAACTGGTTGTCGAATTGGCTTGCCGGCGTCGAAAAGATCGCAACGAGGAGCGCGCCGAAGCCGAGCAGCAGGAGACGGTTGCGGAGCTTTTCGTCCTGCCACAGCTCGCCGAGCGACCGACTAGCGCCTTGGCGTTCGAGCTGTGCGAACCGCCGCGTCTTCGGCAGCCGACTCCCGACCCACAGCGCGAGCGGAACAAACAGGAGTGCTGCGGCATAGACGAGGCGCCATCCCCAAACGGCCACATCGGCGAGCGGCAGTATCCACACGACCATGCCCGCGCCGAGTCCCGCGAGCAGGACCAGCATCGAAACGCCATAGGCGCGACTCTTGGGCGGGAGTTCTTCACTCGCGAAGATGAGCAGCAAGATCGATAGGCCGGTCGCGAGGCCACGCGAAATGATCTGCGAAGCAGTGAGCAGCCCGAGCGACGGGGCGAGCGCGCCGGCAGCCGTGGCCAGACACGAGATCGTCGTTGCCGCGGTGAGCGCCAACTTGCGTCCGAATCGGTCGGCAAACACGGTCAGCCCGAGCGAGAGCACCACCGAGACTCGAACGATCTGAAACACATCGCCGCGGGCGCTGGTGTCGTGGTCGGGGTCGATGCAGCTGCGTAAGCCTTCGGCCGATGTTTCGAATTCGGTGCAGAACTCATCGGCAGCAAAGGTGAGGGTCTGGCCAATGACCGTTCCGAGGAATCCATTGATGATTGCGATCACCCCGAGCAGCCCAATTGCGTTTGCGGCTTGCGCGTCGAGGCGCCCAGCAGGGGCCCACCACGGGCTGGGGTTCTTCTGTCCGTGGCGAACGCTCCACCAAAAGGGAAACCAGTACAGCAAGCCAAAGACCGGGATTGCGAGCTTCCAGGTGACCTCTTCGACGACCGAGTGGCTCCGCGCATCTGGCCCCGGCGACACTGAAAGCGTTCGAACGTAGGTTGAAAACGGACCCTCAGCGAGGTCGAACCGGTCTGGTGTGCTGCCAGCTTGTTCGAGAACGATCCCGTCGATCGGTTCTCGAAGAGCTTTCAGCTCGTCGTCATTTGCGACGAGTGTCCTGCGCTGCGTTGTCACTCAGGTAATACTGGCAGCGATGGCTTCAGACAACACCACCGAATTTGTTATTGAGCCGGGACCGCCGCTCTCGGGAGAGATCACGATCAGTGGCGCCAAGAACTCCGTTTTGAAGCTCATGGCTGCAACCGTGCTCGCTGAAGGCACGCACACGATCTACAACGTTCCCGATATTTTCGATGTTGGCATCATGTGTCAACTGCTCGAATCGATGGGGGCAAAGACGAATCGCCGGCCCGGAGTGGTCGAGATTCTTATCGACAAGATCCACCCCGTTGCACCGTTCGAGCTCGTTGAACAGATGCGCGCGTCGACGGCGATCCTCGGGCCGCTCCTCGCCCGGTATGGGCGAGCCGAACTTGGTATCCCTGGCGGCGACGACTTCGGGTCGCGGCCAATCGACATGCACCTCACCGGCCTCGAAGCGTTGGGGGCGTCGTTCGATGTGCAGCCCGAAGGGCTCGTTGGCACCGCCGACCACCTCACCGGCGGCGAGGTTGTCCTCGGATTTCCGAGCGTCGGCGCGACCGAGAACATCATGATGGCGGCCGTACTCGCCGATGGCGTCACCAACATCGAGAACGCAGCCCGCGAACCCGAGATTGCCGATCTTGCATCGATGCTTACGAAGATGGGCGCCGGCATTACCGGTGCAGGCACTTCACGTATCACCGTCACGGGCGTTGATTCGCTCGAAGCGGTAACTCACCGGGTGATTCCCGATCGGATCCAAGCAGCGACCTTTATGGCTGCGCTTGGCGTAACCGGCGGGCAGATCCTGCTCCGCGAAGCCCGCTATGACCATATGGACATGGTGTGTCAGAAGGTCGGCGAGATGGGCTTGCGCGCCTCGCCAGATCGTGACGGCATTTGGGCGCTCGCCGATCGACGACTCAACGCGGTCGATCTGTCGACGCTTCCTTATCCCGGTGTCGCAACCGACTACAAGCCATTCCTCGCGTCGATGCTTTGTGTCGCGGACGGGACGAGCATCGTGACCGAGAACTTGTTCGCCGGCCGATTCCGGTATGTCGACGAGTTGGTCAAGCTCGGAGCCGAGGTTCGCACCGACGGTAACCACGCGGTCATCAAGGGCGTCGAAAGGCTGACCGGCGCCGAGGTTGTGAGCCACGACATTCGGGCGGGTGCAGCGCTCATCGTCGCGGCGCTCGGTGCAGACGGCCAGACGATCGTGACCGATCACGGCCATGTCCGTCGCGGTTACCCCGACCTTGCGGGCGATCTCCGAACGCTCGGCGCAAACATCCACGAGCGCCCAGGGACTTAGCGACTTGGGGCCCGAGCGGCCCGTCGCCGAAGGCGACTAGAGCGGGAGCGGTCAGTAAGGAGCAAGTCGCTGAAATCGCGCGCGGAGCGCCCAGCGACTTAGCGCCTTACCTTCGCGTCTGCTTCTTCGTTGAGCTTGTCGGCGCGCTTGTTCGCAAGACGCAGCAGTCCGCCCAAGACCAGGATTGGCCCAACGACGAGCAGGATCTCGTCCCAGCCACCCTGGTGGGCGAGAAGGTACGTCACTAGAGCGTGACCGCCGTGCCGTCGGAGTAGAAGACCTGTCCAACGTTGACCACTTCGGTGATCGAAGGGATGCGGTTCTTCATGATTCGCTCAACGCCTGCCTTCAGCGTTTGCGAAGACGCGGGGCAGCTCGTGCATGCACCTTTGAGCTCGACTTCGACGATTCCTGTTTCGACATCGACCGAGATGAGTTCGATATCACCCTTGTCGGCTTGGACTGCCGGACGTACCGCGGCGATGACCTTGGCTACCTCGGCTTCGACCGCGGCGGTATCGACTGGGGCGTCGGCGGGAGCCGCCGAAGTTGCGGCTTGGGCGACGGGTGATTCTTTCATCATTACAAGCATACGAACTACTGAGGGCCCGCGATGATTCCTGCCGAGGTGAATAACTGGACAAAAAGAAGTCTTTACTAGGTATAGCGATTGCTACAGGAGTGGGAATGAATGAGACGACAAGCCCGGATCGGGCGCGATACGACCTTGTAATCATTGGCGGATCGGTGGGGGCGCTGTCGGTGGCGATCGCGTTCCAAGAAGCGGGGCTCGAGCGAGTTCGGGTGATCGGCCAAGAAGATGCGGGTCAAGAAAATGTCATTGCGTTTCCCGAATTGGTCCCAGAACATCAGCTCGAAGTTGGCTACGGCGAGCGCTTGATCAGTGTCGACCATGACGGCAGCGATGTCGTTGTAACCACCGACAAGCGCACCTATGTCACGACGGGTTGTCTGGTTGGCGGGCTTCATCGAAGCCCGAGCTACGAGGCGCCAGTATCGGTCGAGCTGTCCGATCGGGTCACTATCGATACGCTGCCCGAGAACCTCAGCGACAGCGACATCTTGGTCATTGGCTACACGAACCATGCCGTCGAGATCACCGGAGAAGCGAGCGCCGCCGGCGCTGGTGTCGTGCTAGCAGCGGGCGGTATGGACCCCGCACAACTCGCCCCCGTAGCCGATTCGATGCTCCGCAAGCTCGAACGCGAACGCAAAGTAACGGTGCTCTACCGTGCCGTGCCAGACGAAATCTCGAGGGGGAAAGAATTTCCGGTCGCCTACTTCAACGATCGCCGAACCCCCGACCTCGAATTCGACCACATCGTGTTCGCATCGACGCGAGAGCGCGCTCCAGCACGCGACCTCGGGGTAACCACCGCGGCTATCGAAAGTGGCAAGGTCTGGTTCCTCGGACAAGCCGAACCCGGTTTGGAAGTTCCGCACGCACACGCCTGGGATATTGCAGCCCAACTCGGTCGAGCGTGCTTTCCCGGGCTCGAGCTTCCCGAGGCGCCGTCGGTCGTGCGGCGACGTGTTCGCCACGAGTCGGCGATCGCCGAGCTTCGCGACGAGCACTACAACGCGACGATCACCAAATTCGAGCAGCGCCACTCCGACCTGTGGGTGCTGCGGGTGAAACCAGACCATGGCGACACTTCGCACATTCCTGGCCAGTACGCGTCGCTCGGTCTCGGTTTCTGGGAGGACCGCATCGATGATCATGTCGACCCAGGTATCGACGAGCGGTGGCACAAGCTCATCCGTCGCTCGTATTCGATTTCTCATTCGATGTTCGAAGAGTCGGGCTACTTTGCGCCGCCCGACACCGAGGAGCTTGAGTTCTACATCGTGCTCGTCCCGGCCGACGACGACCACGTGTCGGCACTCACCCCTCGCCTTGCGAACAAGACGGTGGGCGACCGGATCTACCTCGGACCAAAGGTGGCGGGCCGGTACACGCTGAACCCCGTTGTCGATCCAACTTCGGCGGTTGTGTTCTTTGCGACGGGCACGGGCGAGGCGCCGCACAATTCGATGGCGGTTGAACTGCTTCGCAAGGGTCACACCGGCCCGATCGTGTCGACGGTGACCGTCCGCAACTGGAAAGACCTCGGCTACATCGAGGCGCACCGGGCGCTCGAAGCGCGGTACCCGAACTATCACTACCTGCCGATGCCAACCCGCGAGGCCGACGTGCCAAAGCGCTACCTGCAAGACCTCATTCGCGACGGCGACATCGAGATGGCGTTGGGCGGCCCACTCGACCCGCAGAGCACCCATGCGTTCCTTTGCGGTAACCCCGCAATGATTGGCCTTCCCGAAGACGAAGACGGCGTTGCGGTGTTTCCCGAGACCACCGGTGTCATCGAACTCCTCGTCGAACGAGGCTTCACGATCAACCGCCGCAACGAGCCCGGCAACATCCACTTCGAGGAATACTGGTAAATCCAATTCAGCACGTTGTGCATCGGTGAGCGCCGAATTGGTATCAGTTTGATACCAATTCGCTATGGCCATGACACTACGACTCACCGATGCTGAGCAAGCCGCACTAAAGGCACGGGCTGAGGCCGAAGGGCTTTCGATGCAAGAGGCAGCCCGCCAGGCCGTTCGCGAGTTCGTTGCCGATCGGTCGCATCGCGAGCGGGTAGCTATCGCCGCCGAACGTGTAACCCGCGCCCATCAAGACGCGCTTCGTCGCCTCGGCGAATGAGCAACGACGACGTGTACAACGTGGTGATTAGCGTTGCCGAGGGCAGCCGAGAAGTCGAGGAGATTGCTGAAGACCTCGAACGCGTCATCGCGAGTGAGCTGACCTGAAGGCAGGCTCGGCGGAGGCATTTACTATCAGGTTGTAGTATCGAGAGATGGTTGGTCGACCCCGTGACACGTCAGAAGAGGCAGCAAAAGTGCAGCGTGAGCTGCTCCTGGCGCAGTCACTTGAGGAGCGCGTCCATCTGATCGACTCGATGTGTACCGGCATCACCGAACTTGCTCTCGCCGGAATCGAACGACAACACCCAGAGGCCAGCTCCGGTGAAACGATGATTCATCTGATGACTCGGCGCTACGGTAAACAATTCGTTGACGAGCTTCCCGTTGAAGCAATCGATCAAATCTGCCGTGCCCAAGAGCAATGATTAGCCATTCGGAAATGGCGGTCCGGTTTGGAGCCGAGCTCGAAGCGCGTGAAATTCACTACGCACTAACAGGGTCCGTCGCTGCCTCCCTCTACGGCGAACCTCGAAGCACCGTGGATATCGACTTCACGGTGCAAGCGTCGGCTGTCGCAATCGAGCGCCTCGCAGAGCTCCGGCACGATTTCTATGTGCCCGAAGAGGCACTGAGTGAGGCAGCGGCCAGCTTCGATTCGTTCAATCTCGTGCACCACGCTTCGGGAATCAAGGTCGACGTCTTCGTGCTAGACGACTCGCCGTTCAACCAGCTCATGATGGAGAGGCGGACCTTGATCAATCTTGGGAGTGGGCAGATCTGGGTCGCCTCTCCCGAAGATGTGACCGCTCGAAAGATTCGATGGTACGACCTCACCAATCGCACGTCGGAGCGACAGCTTCGAGATATCTCAACGCTCGTCTCGTACGGTAACGTTGACGTCGAAGCGGTGGTTGCTACAGCAGAACTCGTTGGGCTCGGTGACCTTGCTCAAGAACTTGTCGACAACGCATCGAGCGGCGAACGCTAGGTTTCGCCGCCTTCGCGAATCGTCATGTCGTGGTCTCGGAGTCTGACGTCGAGCTCTTTCCAACGATCCTCAGACATTGTCCATTGCGTGCCAGCAACGACGAGCTTGTCCACGTCGGGTCGTTCGATTGCCTCGAGCGGGTGTGATTCGAGGAGGTCCCCTACCTTCGTTCGAAGCATCTGTCGATGATGGACATCGACCCGATCTTCGTAGAACAGGATCGCCACCCGATCGTTGACCTCGCGGTCGCCCACTGGTTTGTTGCGTTGGAGGAGGCGACGTCCCGCACTGACCGCTGAAGACAATGCGATGAGCCCTGCGGCGAGCGCAGCGCCCAGGGCGCCTGCGCTCGCCGCTTCCAAGGAGTATCCGGTGGTCGCACCGGTTTGCCACGGGCGAGAAGATGC
>CALHXU010000100.1 GCA_938040365.1 uncultured Acidimicrobiales bacterium | reverse complement strand
GCCGAAGATGGTCGAGAGGTCGATCTCGGGGAACGTGCCGCGGCTCTCGCTGTGTCGGCCGACGAGAATATCGGTCGGCGGGAGTTCGATGCGCACCGGTTCGGGCAGATCGGCGGGAGCCTCAACTCCGGTGAACGCCATCCGCTCAAAGAAGTCGAGGTCGACTTCGACGATTGCAACGCCGCCTGCCTCGGCACCCGCGTTGACCGGAAACGATGGCGCTTCCTCACCGCTACCAGGAAGCGTCCCCGACAAGAAGTCATAACCACAGTTCTCGCAGAACACATCGCCCTCGGCGTGTGGTTCTGAGCAATTCGAACACACCGGCCCAGAAGGCTCAGCGACAGCGCTCCCTTCTGCTTCGGGGCCAGCTTCAGAAGCGGCGCCTGCCGGGGCTTGCACACCGAGGCTCTCGCCGCAGACCGAGCAGTAGTCATCCCATTCAGACTCGTGTCCGTTTCCACACGTCGCCACGACTTACGAACCCTCTCGCTTCACCCGAACCGTGCGAGTCGACCGAACGTCGAGGGCCATTGCATCAGCAGCTTCGACGCTGCGCTTCAGCCGAACGGTGCCCGTCTTTGGATCGTCGACCTCGACGACTTTTTGCAACAGGCGAACCGTGCCCTCGTTGCCCGCTTCGTGCGCGATCTGTACGGCACGGCCAAGCTTCATCGTCGCTTCCTTCTCATCGCCCGATTGCCGTGCGGCCAGCCCATCGGCGATCACGTCGGCGAGTTCGGCCTGACCGGTGTAGTGCGCAACCTCACGGTTGATCCGAGTCGACAGCGCTTCGTCGCCGGTCCAAACCGCTCGCACCAGCGCAACCGGTTCGGCTTCGCCATTGACGGCGAGCATGACTCGAGCGGCCAACCGCTCGTCGCCGACCGCGCCCATCGGGATCTTGATCCGGACGTGATAGTCGCGGCTCTCGCCATCGGCCCACGACCCGAGCGGATAATCTTTCGAGAGGGCATCGACCGGCTCGGCCTTGTTCGTCATCTCGTCGAGGTTGGGCGACACCTGCTTGACGAACTCGATCTCAGAACCCTTCGGCGTCCACAGGCGAAGCGCCACGTTGGTGACGGCCTTCTCCATCGTCTTTTGAGTGAGCGCCTTGAACTCGGCTTCCATCTCAGATGGGTGCGCAATGATGTCGGTTGTGCCGAGGAGTGCATTTGAGATCTTGCGCAGTTCGTCAGGTTCCCAGTTGACCCCGAGGCCACGACAGTCGCACTCGAAGAGGCCGACCGAATCGGCGATCGCCGCGTCGAGTTCCCACGGCTCTTCGTGTTCGTTCCGGCCATCGGTCAGGAGGATGACGTGGGCGACCGCGTCTTGCTGGCCGGCCATCAGCGATGCTGCGCCGCGCAACCACGAACCAATAGCGGTGCCGCCGTCGGCGTGAATGCGCTCAGCGGCTGCTTTGGCCTCGTTGCGCGTACGCGCACTCGATTCGGTGAGCCCGCCGTTGTGCGGGTACAGCAGCTTCGCCTCGTGGTTTCCGGCGATGACCGCAAAGAGGACACCGTCTTGGAGCGTGTCGATCGCAACTTGAGTTGCCGCTCGAGCGGCACGAATCTTGGCGCCGTTGTCCTCGTTCATCGACCCCGACACATCGACGGCGATGACCTCGACGGTGCGCGCCTGAGTCTGCACGGGTGCCGCCCCACCTTCGACGGCGGTGACCGACACCACGGCGTCGACCACGCTCCCACCCTCGGGCAGATACTCGTTTTGAAACACGCTGGCGTTGAACTGGGTCACGTCACTCTCCTGATTGCGCTTTGATCGCTGCGCTCTTCTCTAGCTGAGCATGTGGTCATCATAGAACTTGTCATCCCCCTGCTTCTCAACACGGCGCTACTCAGCACGGCGCTTCTCAGCTCTGTGCGATCACGACGGTCGTGTTGTCGTGTCCGCCCTCGTGGTTCGCGAACCCAACCAGAGCCTCGGCAAGGTCCAGTGCGCTATCGGCGTCTGGGTCGAGCCGGTTAATCAATTCGGCCAATTGCTCCGACTCGGCAACGTACTTCCACAAGCCATCGCTACAGCTCAGCAACCGACCCCCGGCATCGTGTTCGAAGGCTGCGATGTTTGGGATGGTGTTGTCGGCATCTGCCCCAAGCCATCGCGAGATGCTCGGGCCGATGACATCGTCGGTCATCAGTTGGGTCACCGCTACCTCGCCGTCGACCTCGGAGAGCCAGTACGCACGACTATCGCCGAGCCAGGCAGTCCATGAGGAAACGATTTGGTCGTCACTTCGGTCGGGGCGCACAACCGTCGCGACGATCGTCGTCGACGCTGGCCCCTCACCATTAGGGGTTTGCTCGACGCCGGCCGCAGCCACTTGGGCTTCGGCCACCGCTTCGACGAGTGCTGCCTCGATATCGATAGCGCCAGCCTCTATCGCCGCGATGAGCGAGTCACGAGCCGCAGCCGAAGCGAGCAACGAAGCCTCTTCGGGGAAATCGGTCGTCGATACGCCATCGCACACCACGACGATCATCGTGTTACCCACGAGGCCAATTGCGAAGTGATCTTCGTTGTGATGATGACGCTTACCCCGATCGGTGACCGCAGCAACGCCGTCGATGACCTCGACAAGATGATCTCGCTCGGCGGGCTGCTTCCGGCCGCAGTTGCCGCAGTACCCGTCGAAGATTTCGTCATGACCTGCCCCACACTCGACACACGACGGGCCGACGATCGACGGGAGCGTTCCGGCAAAGTCGGCCCCGCAGGCCTCACAAAACGTCGCACCCGGAGCGCCGGTTTCGCCGCATTGCGGACAAACTTGTGCGTCGCTAGTTACAG
>CALHXU010000099.1 GCA_938040365.1 uncultured Acidimicrobiales bacterium | reverse complement strand
GGCTCAGGTCGGGGACTGGGGCGGAGAAGGACCCGTTGGACTGGACGGCCGCTCCCCCGCTGTTCGAATCGCCGGTTCCGTCCCCGCCCCCGGCACTGCCATCGCTGGCTTCGCCAGTTTCGTCGGTGGCCTCGCGGTCACCGTCTACTTCTGCACTCGAGTCGGTCGACGTGCATGCCGCAGCCAGCAATGCGAGCGACAGAAAGAGCGCGCCAAATCGTTGGTACCGGAATCGTGCGGACGTCATTGCTTAAGTATGGCCCCGGTGTACGAGCGCACCGGGTCACTGGTTCCCTATGTGGAAGAGAGCTGCACGGTGGCAGCCTCGCCGTCCTAATTGAGCTGTTGTGCTGCCTCGGCCATAACCTCGACTGCCTCGTCGATGACCTCGTCGGTGTGGGCCAGTCCTGGGAAGAGAATCTCGTAGGGGCCCGGCGCCAAGGCAACGCCACGCGACAGGCACTCGTGGAAGAAGGTCTTGTACACCCCGTTCTCGGCAAGCACTTTGACCTCGTCGAAATTCGTCGGCGCTTCACTTCCAAAGAACAGGCCAACGAGCGGCCCGACCTGTGGGACGACCGCATCGACCCCAGCGTCGGAAAATGCTGCTCGCATTCCGGTAGCGAGGCGGGTCGAGATTCGTTCGAGCTCCACGTACGCGTCAGCGTCGAGTACTTCGAGCGTGGCGAGACCGGCTGCGGTCGCGAGTGGGTTCCCCGACAGCGTGCCACCTTGGTACACCCCGCCTAGCGGAGAGATGTGGGCCATAACTTCACGACTCCCGCCGTAGCAACCGACGGGCAAGCCGCCGCCGATCACCTTTCCGTACGCCCACACGTCGGGTTGGACGCCGTACCACTCGGTCGCGCCGCCCCGGGCGAGACGGAAACCGGTGATCACTTCATCGAACAGCAGCATTGCGCCAGCTTTGGTGCACGCCTCTCGAAGGCCTTGGAGGAACCCTTCGCTCGGTGGTACGAGGCCCATGTTGGCCGCTACTGGTTCGACCGCGACCACAGCGATGCTCTCGTCGATCTTGGGGACGATGTTGTAGGGAGCGACGATCGTGTCGGCCACCGCACCATCGGGCACGCCGTCGCTTCCGGCCATTCCCTGGTTCGCAACGCCGCTGCCGCCGGCAACCAAGAGCGAGTCGGTGTGACCGTGATAGCAGCCAGCAAACTTGATGATCGTGTTGCGACCGGTGGCTCCGCGAGCCAACCGGATCGCCGACATTGCGGCCTCGGTACCCGACGAGGTCATGCGCATCATCTCCATGCCGGGGATGCGCCGCGCAATCTCCTCGGCGAGTTCGACCTCGCCGAGCGTTGGCGCGCCATAGCTCGTGCCTGCTGCGGCAGCCTTGGTGACTGCGTCGATGACCTTTGGATGTGCGTGGCCGAGAATGCCCGGGCCATAGCTCTGCACAAAATCGATGTAGCGCTTGCCCTCGACGTCGGTGACATGCGCGCCATTACCCGATGCTACGAAGTACGGCGTTCCGCCGACCGACCGAAATGACCGGACGGGCGAGTTCACACCGCCAGGCATAACCTCCTTCCCGCGTTCGAAGAGGGCTTCATTTGTATGTTCGTTGGTCATGACTCGAGTTCTGGGGTTGGGGCGTCGATCGCCTTAGGGGGTGCGGGAAGCGCGGGCACAAAGCCAGAGAGCGACTCGGCGATGCTCCGTGCGAGATAGGTGATGATGAGGTCGGCGCCGGCGCGCTTGATCGCCACGAGCGATTCGACCGCAGCGGCTGGGCCATCGATCCAGCCGTTCGCTTCGGCGGCTTTGAGCATCGCGTACTCACCCGACACGTGATAGGCCACGATCGGTACGTCGGTCTCGAGACGAGTGCGCAAGATGATGTCGAGGTACGCCATGGCGGGTTTCACCATCACCATGTCGGCACCTTCGGCGAGATCGGATCGGATCTCTTCCATTGCCTCTCGGCCATTGCGCGGATCTTGCTGATAGCCCTTGCGGTCTCCCCCATCGCCGATCGATACATCGACGGCGTCGCGGAATGGGCCGTAGAAGCTCGATGCGTACTTTGCCGCGTAGGCAAGGATGACCGTTTCGGTGTGGTCGGCCTCGTCGAGCGCTGCCCGGATGGCTGCGACCTGTCCATCCATCATTCCCGACGGCGCAACGATGTCCGCACCGGCGTCTGCTTGGGCCACTGCGATCTTCTTGTACAGCTCGAGGGTGGCGTCGTTGTCGACCGACCCCTTTCCGTCGAGGATGCCGCAGTGTCCGTGACTCGTGTACTCGTCAACGCAAAGGTCCGAGATAAGTACGACCGAATCGCCGAAACGCTCACGGGCGAGGCGGAGTGCCACCTGCACAATTCCCTGCGGATCCCACGCGCCGGATCCTTCGGCGTCTTTTTCGGCGGGCACTCCAAAGAAGATGACGGCCTGCACGCCGAGCTGTGAGAGCTCGTCGATCTCGGTCATTGCCGAGTCGAGTGTGTGCTGCTTCACACCGGGAAGCGAATCGATCGGCTGCGGTTCGCTAATCCCTTCACGAATGAAGATCGGTGCGATCAGATCGTCGGTCGAGAGCGTCGTTTCGGCGACGATTCGGCGAAGTGCCTCCGTGCGACGAAGCCGACGTAAGCGTCGTTGTGGGAACGTCATAGTGAGATACTACGGGCGTGGAGATAAACGCGATAACCCTCGGGGTTGAGGACATGGACCGATCGGTTGCGTTTTACGCCGACATCCTCGGGCTGCCAATCGTCTACGGCGGTCGAGGCGAGCCCTTTACGAGCCTCGAGTTCGGCTCGAACTTCGTGAACCTGTTCGTCCACGGAGGCCCGATCGAGTTCTGGGGCAGGGTGATTCTTCACGTTGACGACCCCGATGCGGTTTACGCAACGCTCGTCGATGCGGGCGTGACACCCGAAGCGCCACCAGCCAATGCCCCTTGGGGCGAGCGCTACTTCCACGTCAACGACCCCGACGGCCACGAACTCAGCTTCGCCCGCCGCCTCTAATTCCCCATCACCGACGGATTTGGGGTCTGACCCCAAATCCGTCGGTAACTGATCTCGCGTGTCAGTGGCGCTCGTTACTTTGTAGATATCCACCACTTGTGGTTCTCGGCCAAGACGCCCTTCATCATCTCAAGAAGCAAGATTTCAATGGCCAGACAACCACGCACCGACTTCGACGGCGCCGTGCATCACGTAATGAATCGCGGCGCTGCCCATCAGGACATTTTTGATGACGATTTCGACCGCAAGATGTTCCTCACTCTTTGGGCGCAAGCCGCAGCCAAATTCGACATTGAGATCGTCGCCTTTTGCCTGATGGGAAACCACTTCCATTTTCTCGTGATCTCTAGAAAGGGACATCTGAGCCAAGCACTCAAGCTCGTCTCTCAGACTTACACCCAACGGTTCAACGCTCGTCATGGGCGCGACGGCCCACTGTTTCGCGGCCGCTTTCATTCCGTTCTAGTCGATTCAGACAACTATTTTGAGCGCGTCGGACGGTACATCGAGCGCAATCCGCTTACAGCGGGGATTGTGACCCTCGATCAGCTCGAGAACTATCGATGGTCAAGCTTCCAGTTCTACGCAGGGCGGCAGCGAAGACCTTCGTGGCTCTCGATGAAGCCAATGGTGGAACGATACGGGACCGCATCTCGATATGTCCGGTTCGTTCGATCTGACCTCTCAGATCTTGAACTGGATAAGTTCTACGCGCACGAGCTGTCTCCCGGCACCGTGCTAGGGCGGCGACAATTCGTTCAAGACTCTGTGGCAAAGCATCCATCAGTTGCTGGTCTTCGCGCCGGCCTACCGTCTGTGTCGGCTGACGTGATCGATGCGATCGTCAGTCGCCTTTACGGATGTACGCCGGAGAAAATTCGCCTCAACCACGCAGGCCCTTCCGCGATCGCTCGTCGTGTCGCGATCGAGCTCACGGCCATGCTGACGAACGCTTCGCAGGCAGAACTAGCTGAGCGATATTCGTACCCAACGCCAAACGCTGCTGGCGCTGCGATCCGAGCGAGCCGAACATCATCGCGAAGCGACCTCAAACGCCTTCGAACTTCGAGCTTGGAGGCTCTCGGCCTTGACGAAATTGGCCAACCATGCCCCACTACCGACGGATTTGGGGTCTGACCCCAAATGTGTCGGTGATGAACGTTTTGGGAGTTAGCGATGGATTTGGGGTCTGACCCCAAATGTGTCGGTGATGAGTTCTTCGATGGAAGAGACGACGCGGTCTGCGAGCGAGAAGTCTTGCATCTTGGTGAGTTCGTGAGGCACGGCAATCGCGTGCATACCGGCGGTCTTGGCGGCGACGATGCCATGGTTCGTGTCTTCGATTACGAGGCAACGAGTGGGATCTACCCCTGAACGTTCGGCGGCGAGCAGGAAGAGGTCGGGGTGTGGCTTTGTCCGATCGGCGCCTACGTCGTCTCGGGAGACGACCACCGGCGTGGTCTCGGCCAGACCGAGGCGCGGCAAGTGTCGATCGAGCCAATAGCGGGGCGAGCTACTCGCAATCGCTCGCTTCACTCCACGTTTGTCGTAGATCACCATCAGTTCGCGAACGCCTGGCAGCACATCATTTGCGTCGGTCAGCTCGTTCTTATACGCCCGATAGCGCGCCAAGAACTCGTCGTCGGTCTCACCGAACCCGCCGACCTTCTGCTTCAACGCCTCCCACCACGGCTCGGCTTGAGCGCTGCCCAACGTTGCCTGCCAGACATCGAGGTCGATGGTCTCTCCGACACGTTCGAACTCTCGACTTGCCGAAACATACGCCGGCCATTCGGTCTGCAGGATGGTTCCATCGAAGTCCCAAATGACGAGGTCTACCTCGACCTCGAATGGGTTAAAGATCACCGTTCTCCGCGAAATGAGGCACGGATTCGTCGAGGAGATGATGGGACTGAGCTTCGGGTGCGAACCACACTCCTTCGAGCGAGTAGCCGGTTACATCATCGAGAACGCCGGACTGAATGCTCGTCCGTTGTTCGTGCTCAGCACCTCGCCAAAACAAGCGCGAGCCACAGGTCTGACAGAAGCCGTATTTGCAGTAGCCGAGGTCGTACCAGCGAAGCTGCGACGACGGGTCGGCAATCTTGAGTGCCACGGTGTCACAACCCAGCGCAGCAACGAAGTTGCCACTCGACCGACGACAGTTCACACAGTGACAATGCAGAACTCCGCTCAGCTCGCCTTCGACAGTGAACGTGATGGCCTCACAAAGACAGCGACCGGTCGACGGCTCTGAAGAGTGCTCACTCAACGGTGTTGGTCTCCGAGGAACATCACCTTCAGCGCTTCGAACGATTCGATGCATCGACCTGCACCGTGCACGACACACTCGAGTGGAGTCTCGACGGTCCGTACTTCCACCTTCGTTTCAGCCTGGAGTCGGATGTCGAGGCCGCGGAGCATTCCACCACCGCCGACCAGGTGGATGCCTTGGGTGATCAGATCCTGCGACAGCTCGGGTGGTGCCTGAGCAATGCACGAAAGGACCGAGTCCACGATTGCGCTGACCGGTTCATCGATCGCCACGCGGATCTCTTCGGGCGCCAAGACGATCGTCTTTGGCAACCCGCTCATGAGTTCGCGGCCACGAACTTCGGCTCGCACCTCATTCGGCGTTTCGGCCGCCGACCCGATGGTCAACTTGATGTCTTCGGCGGTTCGTTCACCGATCGCGATGCCGTACTCGCGCCGAACCCACGACTGAATGGCGGCGTCGATGTCGAATGACCCAACGCGAATTGCCTCGAGGGCAACGACTCCGCCGAGGGAAAGAATCGCGGACTCCGAGGTGCCACCACCGACGTCGACGACCATGTTGCCGAGCGGCTCATTGATTGGAAGGTTGGCGCCGATTGCGGCAGCCACTGGTTGTTCGATCAGCTGCGCGTCGCTCGCTCCTGCCCGACGAGCAGCTTCGGTCACGGCTCGACGTTCGACCGCAGTGATTGCCGATGGCACACAAATCACAACACGCGGGCGATTGAACCGACTGACGCCGACCCGTTCGAGTACGAGCTTGATCATGCGCTGGGTGACGTCAAAGTCGGTGATCGCTCCCTTTCGAAGCGGCCGAACAGCCACGATGTGGCTAGGGGTCCGGCCGATCATCTTCCACGCATCGGAGCCAATCGCAAGGACGTCGTTGCTCTGGCTGTTGAGTGCGATAACCGAAGGTTCGTTGAGAACAACGCCTTCGCCGCGTGCATATACAAGCGTATTCGCCGTACCTAGATCGATTGCAAGATCACGTGCCATTACGAACTCCGAGGCTGAGGCCGCGACTGGGACCTCGATAGCGACGCCTTTGGATTATGCGCGAGGCGAGCGCCTTCACCGGTTGCGCGGTTCGCGGTCGGAGCATCGCTGCCCGACCTCGCTGAGTGCGTCCGTGGGCCTGGGGTTTGTCGAGGGCGGTGTTTCGATGCACTCCGGCGCGGCGCGAGCGCAGACAGGTCACTCGAAAACGAATCGATGGTCGACCCGAACTTTTGCTTCCGAGGGCGACTGAAGAGCCAGACCACAACACCGAGTACGGCGGCGAGGCCAATTCCGCCGAGGAGAAAGAGAATAGGAATGGTCACGTCGACCGCTCCGGTGCGGGAAGGCCAACGTCGTCAATCTCGCGAGCGTCAAGACCCCAGCTCTCGCCTTCGGCCCATACTTCGCGTTTCCAGATGGGGGCGGTTGCCTTCAACCGATCGATGCCGTATCGAGCGGCCTCGAACGCGACGTCACGGTGCGGTGACGATGCCACGACAACAACTGTGGACTCGCCGATCGGCACCTCTCCAACCCGATGCATGATGCATACCCTACGAACATCGGGCCATTGTGAGCGGATTTCGTCAACCAATCCAGCGAAGCGTTCGATCAGGTGCTCTTCATATGCCTCGTAGGCGAGCAGCGAAACATCGTCACGGCCAGCCGAGTGATCACGTGCCGTGCCGCTGAAAAGAACGACCGCTCCGCAATCTGGCTGCACCGTCCACCGGTAAGCGGCATCGATCGGCGGTTCTGACTTGGTTATCTCCAGCCAGGTATCGCCATCAGGCCCGTGCGTTGACTCCTCCACCGCAACAATCTAGGCGGAGAACGCGCCGAGCATGCAATACTTTTGCAAGGTTGCACCCTCGGACTTTTGCAAGGTTGCGCCCTCGGTTGAGAATCAACGCCGCTACCCGCGGCCAACGCGGGCTAATCGTTCGCTACGATAGGCCCCTGTGGGAGAGGGATTTGAAGACACGGACGGGCCAATAGGGCCCGATGCTCTGCTGCCTGCGCAAGATCGACTCTGGAGACATCCAGCCGAACGAGGCGCAGAGCAAGCAGCAGCGAACCTCGCTGCGCGCCGTACCCACGGTCGTAGTTGGCCCGCGATGATGATGTCTTTTGTGGCCGGTTGCTGCGTTGTTGGCATTGCGTGGATGCTGTCGAACACCGATGAGCCAGTGACGATCGAAGAGGTTCTTGTCAACGAGATCATCCCAGAAGAGGTTGCCTTCGAGGGAACTCTGAGCTTCGACGATTGGGTCAACGATGTTGCCGAGCTCAATCGAATGTCGGTCGTGACCTTGCACCTCGGTGGTGAAGCAAACCAAGAAATTGCTCAGGCAATTCTTCTTCGAGACGACGGCCACCTCATGACCTCCGCGCAGGCAATCGCTGGGGCAGAGGACATCACCGCCCAGTTCCCCGGTGGATCGGGACCAGCGGAACTCCTTGCGAGCGATGCCGTCTCGGGGGTTGCAGTATTGAAGATCAACTCTCCAGGCTTGCTGCCACCGACCTTTGGGAACGAAAGCGAAGTGCTCGTACAAGATCGCTTGGTCGCACTTGCACACAGCACGAATGACGCAGAACCAGCTCCCCTCGGCGTCGAACTCGTCGGCACGAACCAGGTAGCGATGACTACGAGTGGCCATCTTCTCTCGGGAGCGTTCCGACTCGATGAGGACCTCGATGAAGAGTGGTCTGGGTCGGCAATCCTCTCCGAGGACGGCGGCATCGTCGCAATGGCTGTCTCTTCACGCAATGGCAACACCTATGCCATCCCGATCGCTGAGGCTCGCGACGCAGCAAACCAACTTATTTCGACGGGCACTGTGGAACATAAGTCGTTCTTGGGTGTCGAGCGGTCTCCGCTGTCGGACAACCTGAAGGAGTCTCGAGGGTTGCTCGGCGGAGTCCTGTTGACCCGGGTGTGGGGTGAAACACCGGCTGCACGGGCGGGACTTGTCGCAGGCGACATCATCACTCGCGCTGGTTCGGTGAATGTCCTCGACCGCACCGACCTTGGAGAGGCCTTGGCGTTGCACGAACCTGGTTCGATCATAGAGATTACGGTCGCTCGGGCTACCAACCGGATCGACTCGGCAGTCACCACTGAGGTGGCCGGGACGCAGTCCGAGCTGATCACGACGACGGTCATTCTTGGCGCACGCCCGTCATAGTCAGCGACGCGGGTAATAGTCAGCGACGCGGATAGCAGTCAGCGACGCGTCACTCGCTTAACAGCCCAGGTCGTGGCGCTTACCAAGCCGACGGCCGAGGCAGCGACCACGGCGCCTGCTGCGCCGAGCGCGAGTTCTTGGCGGCGTTCGGCGGTCACCCCGTCGAACCGGCTCGGTTGATGACCAGCCACGTAGGCTTCGGCGTTGCTGAACTCTGGCTCCCAACCGAGCGCCTTGAGTTTGTCGTTGGCGACGACCCATGGATGTTGGAGGTATGCGGTGAGTCCGGGGTGGGTGCGACCGCCGAATTGTCGTCGAATGTTTGAGA
The DNA here is from genome assembly GCA_938040365.1 of uncultured Acidimicrobiales bacterium. Taxonomy (GTDB): domain Bacteria; phylum Actinomycetota; class Acidimicrobiia; order Acidimicrobiales; family SHLQ01; genus SHLQ01. The sequence continues at coordinate 9,162 of CALHXU010000099.1, read as the reverse complement.
CTGCCGAGATGACTGCGCTGGGCACTCGAACCGGTGTTTCGGGAACTCCTCGGAGGGCAATTACCTCACTCGGGCGAAGCCACCCATCGGCGGCGACGTTGAACGTGCCACCGTGCTTGCCGGTGACGAGCACCTCGATTGCCGACGCGAGGTCTTCGGCGTGAAGGAACTGCGCTGGCGCGTCTCCGTCTGAGTTTCGAAGTGCGGCGGAGTTGCGTAGGTGAAGCGCCAAGGTGTTTTGCCGGCCGCGTGCCATTGTTGGGGCGGCTCGAACCACGGTGACAGTTCGGTCGTGTTCTTCTGCCCAACGTTCGGCGAGGTCCTCGATCTCAACTTTGGTCATCGCGAAGCGGAATTCGGGATTCGGACGAATAACCGCGGCTTCGGTGAGCGGCATTGGATTGTCGGGCCAAGCGCCGTAGACCATGGTCGAGGACATGACCACGACGTGGGAAACACCTACGCGTTCGGCAGCGTCGAGCATTCGCTCGGCGAGGGATCGATCAGCTGCGGCTTCGTCGCCGTCGCTCGATACTCCCATTGGCGTTGCCGCGACATGGACGAGCACGTCTGCGTGTGTCACGAGTTCGGCGAGGTCGTCGGTGAGTAGATCGAACCGGGTGACCCCGTCGGCGGCCCGGCGGTCGATGGCAACCAGATTGTCGACGCTGTCGTTCGCTGCGAGGCGGTCGGCAACGTAGGCGCCAATGGCGCCTGCCGCGCCGGTAACGACGACGGTCGTTCCACGTTGTTCGGCTCCCGCCTGCTCGACATGCATCGGTGCAGTCTCGGCCATTCGCCGCAAACGATCAAACTTCAGGGGCCCCGAACAGAAAAATTGCGTTTCAATCCAGTCCTTCTCGGTGTTAGTCGCCCCGGTCGTGCTCTACGATGCAGGTTGTGAGCGACTCTGATCCATTCGATTCTGACGACGAAGAATTCAACTTCATGAACATGTTTGGGTCGGGCGACCCGAACGAGATGATGGCGAGCTTCATGCAGATGTTCGGCGGTGGAATCGGTGGGTTCGGTGGTGCTGGAAGCGGCATCGACCAAGCGACCCAGATCGCAATTTCGATCGCTTCGGCTGGAGCAACCGAACCAAACGTCGACCCGGTCGAACGGATTGCTCTCGAGCAACTCATTCGGGTGGCCGAACTCCAGATTGCCGAAGCGACTGGTCTTCGAAGCTCGACGGGAACGCCCCTTGTCGTGTCTCCAGTTACGAAGGCCGATTGGGTTCGAAACTCGATGAAGCCGCTCAAGCCACTTCTCGAACAGGTGGCCTCGGCAATGACCACCGCCCCAGATGGCGACAATACGGCGAGTGGTCAAGATCCACAGGTCGCGATCTTCGAGCAGATCTTTGCTTCGCTGCGACCAATGATGGTCAACATGACCGTCGGTTCGATGATGGGACACATTGCGACAAAGACGTTGGGAACCTACGACCTTCCGATTCCGAGGTCGGGAAGTAATGAGCTGCTGATCGCAGTGTCAAACCTGAATGCCCTCGGCAACGAGTGGAGCCTCGATGCCGATGAGCTGAAGATGTGGATTGTCCTGAGCGAGGTGGCGCACCATTCGGTGCTCAGCCTTCCTCACGTGGCCGAGAAGATGAATTCGCTTATCGGCCGGTACGCAACCGCGTTCAAGAACGACCCGACCACGATTGGCGACGCTCTCTCGGGCATCGATATGTCGGCGGGAGATCCGTCGAACTTCGCCGATTTGCAGAAGCAACTGCAGAGCACGTTCGGCGACCCGAGCGGGCTACTCGATTCGATGCGCTCGAGCGAACAGGAGGCCCTCGTCCCCGAGATAGCGGCCCTCAGCGCAGTCATTGTCGGATATGTCGATTACATCATGGACGAAGTAGGGAGCGGCCTTATCTCGAGCTATGAACAACTGACCGAAGCCGTCCGCCGCCGACGGGTCACGACCGCCGAGTCCGACCGCTTTGCCGAGCGTCTCTTAGGGCTCGAGCTCGATCAGGGGCTCTACGACCGGGGCCGAGCATTTGTTGATGGCATTGCCAGCCTCGGCGAGAAGGCGGCACTCGACCGCCTGTGGGAGTCGGCCGAAGCGCTACCGACACCAAACGAAATTGGGTCGCCGGGGCTTTGGCTTGCCCGCCAAGGAATCGAGTTTGATGTTGAGCTCGATCAGGCCGATTTCGATGATCTCGATCAGTTCCTCCAAGAGGTCGAGGGCCACGATTCAGAGGGTGATGGCACTGACCCTTCACAGGGCGAAGAGGAATAGCGCCCAGATCAAAGACGCGAGCGCGCCTGGACGACGGTCGGGTCGGCTAGTCCCACAGGCGGAACTGTCCGCCATCTCCATCGTCGGCGTCGGAATTGGCATCGGGGGTGGGCAAGACATCGTCTTCGTTGCGCCCGCCTCGCGCTGAGTTGCCCCATCGTTGTTGTTCGATGATGGTCGACGCCCGGTGCTTCGCATCTTCAGAATGGCTGGGTTGAGCTGTTGCTGACAGATCCAAATCTTGGGTCACCGATGATTTGAGATCGACGTCGTGGTCACCGGTCTCTTCGGCCGAGGCAACGCTTGGTTGTGGCACCTCGCCGGCTTGGTCGGGTACTGCGACCGGAGGTGGTGGCATGGTCGATTCAGGCGGTGAAATGGGTGGTGCCGCCGCTGACGTCATTGACCCTGTTGTTGAGGCAGCTGTTGGGTCTGCTGGTGCTGTCGGCATGATTTCGGTCGAATCGATCGGCACCGCAGTCGACGACGTAGGCCTCGACGGTGTAGGTGCTGGTTGCTCACGCTCATTCACCGGTGCAGTAACGCTCGAGGCTCCGACCGAAAACAGCGATCTGCCGACGCGAGCAACTCGATTGAACACGGGCTTGACCGTCTGGACCGCCTTTGCCGATTCGATTCGATCGACTGCGCTTTGCGGAACTCGATCCAAGATTGCCTCGCGAACCCGTGCAGAGGCCTGGGCCTTCTTGCTTCGCCGTCCGAGTTCATAACTTCCTGCGGCGAAGGTCGCCGCGAATGCGATCATGAACGAGCTGGGCTGGATTGGGAATCGGCTTACGACTGCGATGAAGGCTCCGATCGCCCACGTCAGTTGAAAGCGGCCTTCGAACTGTGCGAATGCACGGCCGTGATTCGACCGTGGCGCATCGCGCTGCACGAGCGCATCAAACCCGAGCTTGCCAACCGATGTCGAGATGCCGACACCGAATGCGAGCACGACCACACCCTGGACGCCACCTCCCCATCCGGCGAGGAATGCCGCGGTCGCGGCGGTGATCAGCGCTCCGAGGACGATGCGCTCCTCGGTCGTTTGGTTTCGGATTTGTGGAGCGAACTTTGCGCCGAGGAAAACGCCGAGGCCCGCGGCGAGGCCAGCCGCGCCGAGGTGCCATTGCGGAGGGCCGATGATGTCGGTGATGATGGACGGCTCGTAGCTCTCGTCGCGCAGGCGCCCCACCGCTGCTCCGAACAACGACCCTCGCTCGGCCAACTCGAGGCCCTCAGTTCCCGAGCGCAGGTTGAAGGCGAGGAGGAACGTGGTGAATCCAACCACACCTTTGAGGACTGCGATTGCGGTGGCGGCGAGGATGATGTTGGTGCCTCGCACCTCGAGCTTTTCGGTTTCGTCGACCGGAGCCGCGGCGATCTGGACTTGCGGCAACTTCAGCGCTGCCACAACGCCGAACCCAAAGACGATCGCCGCGAGGATCGTCGACGCGCTGTTGTTGAATATTGCGATGAGCGCAACACCCAACGCTCCGCCGACAAGGCCGCCGATCGACGACAGTAGTGACAGCTTCGAATTGGCTTCGATCAGTTCGTCCTCACGAGGACAGACGGCAGGGACGAGCGCCGCCCGCGACACGCCGTATGCCTTCTGCAGCACGAGCATGGCAAAGGCTTCGGGGAACAGCAGCAGGCTGTCGATATGGCGCGCCATCAACAACGCGATGACCATGCGAAGAACGAGCGATCCAATGATCATTCCTCGGCGACCGCCCGCAGCCCGGTCGATCGCTGGCCCGAGAAGCGGCGTGACGATAGCAAATGGTGCGATCGTCAGCACGAGGTAGAGCATGACGTTGAGTCGGGCGGCTGCAGGATCGATGGAAAAGAAGATCGACCCAGCGAGCGCCACAGCAACGGCACCATCGCCAATAATTGAAAGTGCGTGCACCTTGGCGAGCTTGGTAAATGAGGTCTCGACAAGGCCGTTTCCAATGCCTGTCTTTGGCGCCGACGACTTTTTTGCCGAGGACTTGTCTGACGACCTTGCGCGCCGAGGAGTGCTCAGTTGGTTCCACCCCTCCGGCTCGGTCATGAGTACGAGTTTAGGGAACGTTTGTGACAGGAGTCGGGCAAGTGGTGACGAAGGTCAACATTTCATGCACTCACAAAGCGAGACGCGGTCAGTTACCGTGGAAGTAGCGAGTTCTCAACGGCGTCGACGGGCTCAGCCCGACGCCAGAAGGTGAGGCGAGTACCGTGAGTTCGAATCTTCTGTTCGCCGCCGATGCCCTGCTTCCAGCACGAAATCAGATGGCGATTTCGCTGGGCGCTCACATCATCCTCGCGTGTTTCGGCGTTGCGATGCCTGCGATGCTTTTCGTGCTCCACCGCAAGGGTGTCAACGGCGATGACGCTGCGCTCGAGTTAGCAAAACGTTGGTCCAAGATCTCTGGCGTCCTGTTCGCGATCGGCGCGGTTTCGGGGACCATCCTCGCCTTCGAAATGGGCTTGCTCTGGCCGGGGTTGATGGAGCAGTTCGGTGACGTTGTCGGTTTGGCGTTCACCCTCGAAGGCATCTCGTTCTTTGTCGAAGCGATCTTCCTCGGCATCTACGTCTACGGCTGGGGCCGCCTTCCCGCGATGACTCACCAGCTGCTCCTGCTCCCGATGATCATCTCGGGAATGAGCGGCACGTTCTTCATCATGTCGGTCAACTCGTGGATGAACGCACCCACCGGGTTCGAGATCATCGGCGGCCAAGTCGTCAACGTCAACCCGTGGGCTGCGATCTTCAACGAGGCCGTGTTCTTGCAGTACCTCCACATGCTGCTTGCGGCGTACATGGTCGTGTCCTTCACGATGGTGTCGGTATATGCGCTCGGTTGGTTGCGTGGAAAGCGTGACCGCCTCCATCGTCTCGGCATCTTGGTGCCGCTGACCTTCGCCGTCATCGCAACTCCAATCCAGCCAATCGTCGGCCACTTTGCAGGCCAAGCAATCGCCGATCGTCAGCCGATCAAGCTCGCTGCGATCGAGGGCCTCGCCGATACCGAGGAGAGCGTGCCGATCTTTCTCGGCGGCTACTTCGACGGCACCGAAGTTGTCAACGGCATCGAGGTGCCAATCCCTGGCCTCGCCTCGTTCCTTGCCCAAAACAGTTTCGATGCTGAGGTCGTTGGCCTAAATGACGTCCCTGTCGAAGACCAACCGCCGGTGAATATCGTCCGCTACTCGTTCCAGATCATGGTCGGGATCGGAACTGGTTTGGCGATGCTCAGCACCTACGTTGGCTACCGCTGGTTCCGACATCGAGACACCTTCCTCGACAATAAATGGATGCTCCGAGCGTTCATCCCAACAGGGCTTGCAGCCATCGTGGCGATGGAGACGGGTTGGATCACGACCGAAGTCGGCCGGCAGCCATGGGTGGTCCACGAGGTGCTTAGAACCGAAGATGCGGTCACAAACGGCAACTGGGTTTGGTTCACGCTGATCGCGCTCACCGTTGTCTACATCGCCATGTTCTCGGCAGGTTATGGCGTGCTCCGATCGATGTCGAAGCGCTGGGCGGCCGGCGAAACCGACCTCGAGTCGCCCTACGGTCCAGCCCGCATTCAAGAGCTCGTGGCTTAGCGAGGTGACCGCCAACGCTGTCGCAGCGGTGATGTTCGTTGCAATCACGCTCTACGCCGTCTTTGCCGGAGCCGACTTCGGCACTGGGCTGTGGGACCTTCTCGCTGGCGGGGCGAAGAAGGGCGCGCCGATGCGCCGCCTGATCGACAAGGCGCTCGGTCCAGTGTGGGAGGCCAACCACGTGTGGTTAATCTTCGTCTTCGTGTTGTTGTGGTCGGGGTTCCCCCGTCCGTTCGCAACGATCATGCGAGAACTCGCAATCCCGTTCTGGCTGGTCGGCCTCGGCATCGTGTTGCGAGGATCGGGCTTTGCGTTTCGCAAGTTTGCCCCGACCCTCCAAGCCGCTCGTTTGGCTGGAATCGTCTTCGCAGGCTCATCGCTCTTCACGCCGTTCTTCCTCGGAGCGATCGCAGGAGCCATTGCATCGGGGCGCGTCGGCGCTGGTATTACGAACGAGGTCATCTGGCTCTCCCCCACGTCGATCCTCGGCGGCATTCTCGCCACCGGGACATGTGCGTTCTTGGCTGCAGTGTTCCTTACCGAAGAGGCTGAGCGTTCAGGTAATGACGAACTGACCGAGTACCTTCGTAAGCGCAGCCTTATCGCCGGAGCTGTTACGGGCCTGATCTCGCTGGTCGGCATCGGCGTGCTCGCGTCTGACGCTCCGACGTTGTTCGATGGGCTCACCGGTCGTGGAACGCCCGAGATCATCATCGCTGCGATCGCTGGCTCGTTCACGATGGTGATGCTCGCCCAGGGCTATACCCGCCGAGCCCGCTTCGGGGCAGTCGTTGCGGTTGGCGCGGTCATGTTGGGTTGGGGTTTTGCCCAGTTCCCATGGATCCTCGTCGACAACGTCACGATCGCGGATGGCGCAGGCCACCCGGCAACACTTACGGCCCTGCTCGTCGCGGCAGCGATCGCCACGGTCGTCGTGGTCCCAGCGTTGATCTTGTTGTACACCCTCGTCGACAAAGACCAACTCGGCCACTAGGGACAGGCCCCGTTCATGGGGACAGGCCCCACTTAACCCATGAACACACTGACGCTACGGACCGCGATGTTGTGAGCCCCTAGGCGAGCAACTCGGTTAGTGAGCGTAGCGAACGACGGGGACAGGCCCCATTAAATCGAACACTCAGGGCTAGGCGAGCTGGTCGAGCTACTCGAAACACCCATCGGGAAACAGCGCCTGCGAGCGTTCGATCGTCGAAAGATCTTCGAGGTTAAAGCTGTACGCCTCCTCGCCAAGGCACCCACTGCTTGCAATGTGGTGAGCGGCTGTCGCCCAGTCGTCTTCGGCGTACTCATCCCAGACTTCTCGAAGCACTGGCGATACGAGCGATGACACGGACCCTCCGCACGACACGGTAGCGACCGCCGTTTCGATCTCAATTGCGAGTGCCGCACGCAGCTCGTTGGATGGTCGATTCGACCCCGCAAGTTCTTCGATCTCGTCCACGGTTTGCTCGTAGGCATCGAGAGGCGAAGTCGCAGCGAACCCGCTCTCCGTCATGCACGCCGACCAGCTCGCGTAATGCTCCACGACCCGCTCGTCGGTAACGAAGGCGTCGGTGGCGGTTCGAATTTGATCCAATTGGCGAGACACCACGACCTCACCGGCACGCCAAGTTTCCTCAGCTTCGCCAAAACATCCGTCATCGAATATCAACCCTCCATACGCCGCCCGGTAATACGGGTCGCTTTCGCTAATGCCCGGAGGATTCTGAGAACCTATCGGACGTGCAGCTGGCTCGAGAAAAGTCGAGAAGATCCCAAAGCCCCAATCCTGCGCGAGATCGAGATCTTCACCGCTGTTGAGCGCAGCGAGATACTCAGGCGGAAAGAAACCAGTGTGAGAATCGAATCGAGGTACCTCGAAGCCCTGCTCGGCCATACAACGACGGAAGGCCTCATCTGACCCTGCTATCGAACCCAGAAACAATCGCCTCGAGGCTGCAAGATCGAAGATCGGGTCACCGTGGACCCGTATCGGCCGGGGAATCTGGCCAGTCGAGGACACGATGGCGGACACATGATCGAGCTCGTTGAGCACAGCGAACACCGCATCTTCTTCATCGTTCGAATCAACTGATATCCGTATCGGCATACTCTCGGGTTCGATGGTCGCCAACAGCTCCGTGTCATCTGCAAAGAACTCGACGAACTCCGCGTAGACCTCATCTGGGGTGGACACGTCAAAGTCGACAATTGCAGATGAAGCGCTCAAGATCTCCGTTACCCCCAAGACCTCGTCTTCGGTACTACCGGCTTCTAGGAAGACAACGACATTTCGGTCAGCCGGGATCGCTGTCAACGGGTTGCTGGGACCGGGCGGTGCTGCAGTCTCGATCTGCGTGGATCCGATACCCCCGAGCCCAACGAACAGCCCACCCGCAATGATGGCGGCCGCGAGCACGCAGGCAACTCCTATGCGAGCGGCCGTCCGTCGACGCTTTCGAAGCTCCGATCGCTCAACGATGACTTCCAGCTCTGGTCGACTATCACCCAGCGAACGAGTGGCCCTGTAAGCAACTTCATCAAGATCAAGCACGAGCGGGATTCCCTTCATCCGAAAGTCGATATTCAAGCGACGCATACGCCGCACGCAGCGTGGAAGAAACGCCACCCCTCGAGATGCTCATCACCTCGGCGATGTCGACCTCGGTGAGTCCCATGACGTGTCGTAGAGCAACGGCTTGTCGCTGCCGTGCGGGCAACTGCGAAACGACATACCAGAGCTCACCCGCAGGTCCCTCTGTAATTCGTTGCCGTTGTCGTTGCCGCTGCAGCAAAGCCTGTTCCATGGCGTGGCGCCGCCGCTTTCGTTTCGCCACGTTGAGCGCAACCCGCACAGCCCAACCGTTTGGCGATTGCATCTCGCCGACGATGCCCCAACGCTCAAAGGCGCGGACACACGCTTCATCTGCAGCATCTTGCGCAAGCTCAAGGTCGCCAAAGACTGCTACGACCGTGGACACGAGCTGCCGATGGACGGCTTCGTACCAGGTGTTGAATCCTGTGGCGTTAACTTCCATCACCTTTCCAAGTCATGAGCACGTCAAAATGCGCATGTATACCCGAGAAAATTCTGACGAGCGGATTCGTCAGACTTCCATCTTCTAAGCCGTGCTGGCTGGGGTGTCCTCGAATTTGTAACCGAGGCCGCGGATCGTGGTGATCCGTGTTGGGTTCTTCGGGTCGTCTTCAATCTTGGAGCGAAGGCGCTTGATGTGGACGTCGAGCGTCTTTGTGTCGCCGTAGTAGTCGACGCCCCAGACCCGTTCGATGAGC
>CALHXU010000098.1 GCA_938040365.1 uncultured Acidimicrobiales bacterium | reverse complement strand
AACACCTGGCACTCGACGTGGTATCCCACTCATTACAACTCCCGCATAGTCGCTTTGCGTTCGAGACGAGTTCCCGCCCGCTACTTCTCGAAATATAGAACGAGAACGTCGCTACAGCCAGATTCGGACAAAGAGAATTTTCTGGCGGGCAATCGCTGTTCTCAAGGCCACCGCACAGTAGCTGGTCCGCTGAAGACGAGCGCAAAGCCATGCTGTGGTCGTCGAGTGAGATCCAACGAACCGACATGGACTCGCCGGCGAAATCGACCGAGGCATCCCCAATGGTCCACTAAATCGTTGGGGCCTTCGCGCGTCACCTGAAAGACTGCATTCATGGCAGAGCTTTTGAAGGACAAATTCGGGCCCGAAATGGTGCACCGCGCTGCCCGAACGCTGAAGTCGGTCTACCCGAGTTTCGACTCCGACGGGTTTGCTCAGGTGGCACTTGTTGGCTTCGCGGACCTTGAGCTGACACCGCGGTGCAGACAAATCGCCAACGCGATGGCGGCCTACCTTCCTGCTGACCGCAGCGAAGCGATCGACATTCTCATTGCTTCGCTCGGCCCAGAGCTTGAGAACTGCGATCCCGACGACGCCGCACCGACCGGCGACCCCGAGGTCGATGGAAACGTCATGGCTGGTTTCTTCTACATGCCGCACGGGTATTTCTTGACCGACCACGTCGAAGGACACTTCGAAAAGGTCATGCACGCCAACTACGAGATCACGAAGCGATCGACCTCCGAGTTCAGCATCCGCACCCCACTCCGAGATAACACCGCAGCCACGCTCGCCTACCTCAAGAAATGGGTCACCGACGACAACGTGCACGTCCGCCGATTGGTCTCGGAAGGAACGCGACCACGACTGCCATGGTCGTTCCGCCTCAAAGCCTTCCAAGAAGACCCGACACCGGTTATCGAATTGCTCGAACAGTTGAAGGACGACCCGGTCGAGTACGTACGTCGGTCGGTAGCGAACAACTTGAACGACATCGCCAAAGACCACCCCGACCTAGTCAACGAGGTGGCTGCTCGGTGGTGGGCCGACGGCGACAAGAACCGACGACGGCTCATTCGCCACGGCCTGCGAACGCTGATCAAGGCCGGTGATCCGAAATCACTTGCAGTGCTGGGTTACAGCTCGGACTCGCCTGCAACGGTGAAGGCTGTGCAGGTCGACCAGGCCGAGGTATCAATAGGCGGCAAGGTCAAGGTCGAAGTCACGATCGAGAACCCGAGCGATCAGCCGGCAGGGGCACTCGTCGATCTCGTCGTGCACTTCGTCAAGGCAAATGGATCGACCAGCCCGAAGGTCTTCAAGGGTGGTGAACTCAACCTCGAGGCCGGAGAGTCACAGCAGATCCGCAAGACGATTTCGCTCGCCCAACACACCACCCGCAAGCACTACCCAGGAGTGCACAAGGTTGAGATCGCCCTCAACGGCACGAACCACCCCGGCGGAGAATTCCTGCTGACGATCTAGACGGGCAAGAGCCGGTCGGTCCCTCACTTATGGATCGCGGGCAGGGAGAACGGTAAGAGAGGGTCTGACCCCGATGTACCGTTCTTTGCGGTGGCGCTGGTTCGGGTCAACCGACGGGCGTTCGTGCTGGCCTACGATGAGCACCTATGGCGGAGACAGTGGGGGCAACCGAGTGGCCGGGCTTTGTGATCGAGCCGGAGCCAAACGGCATTTCGCTGGTGCAGATCTCGGCGAGTGAATTCGAGCTTCGTTCGACAATTCGGTACCTCGGAGACACCGGGCTCGGCGAACTTCCCGAAGAGGTAGAAGCACATCTGCGAGTCGTAGGCCCCGACACCCTGGCGGTCACTGACCTCGCATCGGTGCCGCCCATCTTTCGATGGTGGCAGAACAACTACGGCCGCCACACCCCCGCCGCCCTCATCCACGACCGGTTCATCGGCGACGCCGAAGCGCTCGCATTGCTCGGTGGGCTGAGCGAAGTCGACGTCGACAAGTACTTCCGCTTCATGCTCAACGAACTTGGCTTTGGGATGATCCGCCGCTGGCTGATGTGGTCGGCGGTCGCCGGACGAACACGGTTCAAAAGCGGAACGCCGCGTGCCGTGGCCCTCGTCGTCTGGCTGGTGATCGCATTGTTTGGCGTGGTGTGGTTGTACCAAGAACGAACCACCGGCGGCTCGGGGCTGCTACCCCTATTGCTTCCGTTCGTGGCAAGCCCGCTCTGGGGCCGCCAAATAATCGCCGGACTGGTGATCGCCTACATCGGGGTGCCGACGATGTTGCTCCCCGCGACTCTGGCCGCCGCCGGAAACCTTCTCACCGCGGCGATTGAGTTCATCACTCGAACGGTGAAAGGTTTCAAGACGGCGGCAGACTAAGTGCACATGAACGAGGGATACGACATCATCGGCGATGTGCACGGCTGCGCCGCCAAGCTCGAGCAACTACTCCACACGATGGGCTACGCCGAGGTCGACGGAGCGTGGAAGCACCCGACACGACAAGCCGTTTTCGTCGGCGACTTCATCGACCGAGGCCCCGAGCAACTTCGCTCGGTGGCGCTCCCACGAAAGATGGTCGAAGCGGGCAATGCGCTTGCGGTCATT
>CALHXU010000097.1 GCA_938040365.1 uncultured Acidimicrobiales bacterium | reverse complement strand
CTTGCGGCCGTAGCTGTTACGACCACCGGTGCGGTGCTTTGGCTCGAGAAGTGACTTCTCGGGCGTCGTCTTGGTGATTTCGGAGAAGTCGGAGGACGTCTGGAAACGACGTCCTGGACTTGTGGGCTTGCGCTTGCGAAGAGCCATTGGTTACACCTCGAAAAGGTCGATCTCGTCGCCTTCAGCGAGCGTGACCATTGCTCGCTTGGCATCGGGGCGCTTGCCGAACGTTCCGTTACGGCGGTTGCGCTTGCGCTTTCCCTTACGGTTGAGCGTGTTGACCTTAAGAACCGTCACTTCAAAGATGCTCTCGACGGCCTTCTTGATTTCAGGCTTCGTAGCATCTGGTGCAACGTTGAAGGTGTACACGTTTTCTTCGAGAAGGGCGTAGCTCTTTTCGGAAACGACAGGGGCGATGAGTACATCGCGGAGATCGGCAGCCATCAGCTACTCCTCTTCTTCTGAGTCGGTGGAAGCTTTCTTGCCTGCCTCGACAAAGCCGGCGGCTTCGGCTGATGCAACGTCGGCGAACCAAACCTCGGCGACGGTCGATTCGTACCAACGACCATCGGGCTGGTGGAACTTCATCGAGTCGGCGTTGCCCTTGATGGGAAAGCCCTCGGGCATTGCATCGCCAGCGATTGGTGCGTGCGAGCCTGGACCGAAGTCTGCGGGTGCAGCTTCGCTGGCATTCGCAGCTTCGCTGTCACTCGCAGCTTCGCTGTCAGCAGGAGCTGCTTCTTGCTTTTGCTGGATACCACGGAGCGCCGCAGCAGCTGCAGCAACGCGATCAGCAGCAGGAGCTGCTTCGGCGGGAGCTTCGGCCTCAGCCGGCGCCTCCGCTACAGGCGCTTCATCAACTGGGGCTGGCTTCGGTGCTGGCGCTGGCTTCTTCTTCGCCCGAGGCTTCGGCGCCTCAGCGACGGGAATTGCGTCCTGTGCAAACACGACGGTGTCAGAGACGAGAACGTCGTAGGCATTGAGCTCGCCCGAAGGAAGAACGTGGACGTTCTTGAGGTTTCGGAAACTCAACGCTGCGTTCTCGTCACCGTCGTTTAGGACGATCAAGATGCGTCCTTCGTCAGCGAGACCGAGAGCACTGATTGCCTGGACTGCCTCGGCGGTCTTTGGCGCATCGAAGCTGAACGAATCAACGACGACGATCTTGCCATCAGCAGCACGATCCGACAGCGCCGACGCGAGTGCGAGCTTGATCATCTTCTTCGGCGTCTTTTGGCTGTAGTCACGGGGCTTTGGGCCGTGCGCAATACCGCCACCACGCCACTGCGGCGAACGGATCGAGCCTTGGCGAGCACGACCGGTGCCCTTCTGGCGCCATGGCTTTGCTCCGCCACCTCGGCGCTCGGCGCGAGTCTTGGTCGAGTGGGTGCCTGCACGACGTGCGGCGAGCTGTGCGGTCACAACTTGGTGCATGACCGGGATGTTTGGCTCGATCCCAAAGATGTGATCGGGCAGATCTGCGCTACCGGCCTTCTTGCCAGCAATGGTGTTTACGTCAACGTTTGCCATTAGTTGGCTCCCTGCTTCTTCGCAGCGTTACGCAGTAGAACAGTGCCGCCCTTTGGGCCGGGCACGTTGCCCTTGACGAGAATCAGGTTCTCGTCGGCGTTTGCTTCGACGACGGTGAGGTTTTGGGTGGTCACCTTGGCGCCGCCACTCCGACCGGCCATCTTCTTTCCTTTGAAGACTCGACCTGGTGTGGCGCACTGGCCAATGGATCCGGGCATGCGGTGCACTCGGTGTGCACCGTGGCTTGCACGCTGGCCCTTGAAGTTGTGACGCTTCATAACGCCGGTGAAGCCCTGTCCCTTGCTGACGCCGGTGGCATCGACAAGTTCGCCTTCGGCGAGGATGTCGGCGCCGATCTCTTGGCCGACTTCGAATTCGCTGACATCGTCGAGGCGAAGCTCGATGAGCTTCTTGCCCGGATCGACACCGGCCTTTTCGTATTGTCCAAGGGTTGGCTTTGGAAGTCGATGTTCTTTCTGGGTGCCGACCGCGACCTGGACAGCGGAGTAGCCGTCGGTCTCGGGGTGCTTGATCTGCACGATTCGACAAGGCGTGACCTTGAGTACGGTCACGGGGACGACCTTGTCGTCCCGCCAGACCTGCGTCATTCCCAGTTTTTCACCAACGATGGCTTTGGTGGCCATGTTTCTCATTCCTTTGAGCTCTGGGGAGAGCTTCGGTTCAGTGTGAAAGTTCTTGCTAAGGCTCATGGGCCGGAGCCCACTCACGCAAACACTCCGCATGGCAGGGCCAAGCGGAGTGCGATTTCGGTTTTGCTTACCGGTTCCCTGGGGCCTTGTAAGACGTCGATTGTGTTCTGAGGTACTCGATAATGGCTAGAGAGCTCAGGTGTTCGGCTGTCGAGGACGAGTAAACCCGCCGCGACGTCGAACGCACAGCTCGCATACTCTAACCACATTGCGTTGAAGGACCAACTCCAATTCGAAGTCTCGTGTCACAACGCGGAGCTCATCTGCGGCAATGCAACGGTGACCATCAGTGAAGA
>CALHXU010000096.1 GCA_938040365.1 uncultured Acidimicrobiales bacterium | reverse complement strand
GCTGGTGGTTCCGTGTTGTTCGCTCTGCCATGGTGCCTTTCTGTTTTTTTTCCGTACCTAGTGATTGCGATTGCAGTGGCTCGTAGTTCTGTTCGTGTAGACGCTGGTGGTCATGCGTGGGTTCAGCAGTGGGGACGTTCGGTACAGGTAGGACGAGCCGGTGAGGTACGCGTCGTTTCACGAAACTTTCACCCTCTCTGGAAAGGGCGGCCGACGGTCCGTGGTCCTTTAGCAAGCGTGAAATCGCTGGCGTTGTGGGAAGCGCCATTCTTTGATGATGAAGGCCGCGAAGCCTTCGTGAAGCTACTTGTTCACGGGCTCGAAGGGCCTGCTGGCAACGAAGGTGCCTGAATTGGGGTTGGAGTTCCACCGTTTCGTGAGGCCTGTCGGGTCGAGCGTCCGGCCTTCGGTCTGTTGAGAGGGCCCCTTTCATTCACTTTGCCGCATCTAGGGATGTTGATTACGGGGTCAGGTCTCACTTTCACTCGAAAGCTCCGGGGGTCAGGTCTCACTTTCACTCTTGCTACCCCTCACCTCGGTAAGACTAAGTGGAAATCAGCAGTTTTGGTGTGGCGGCGTGAGCGTAGAAACGTTCTTTGCATTGCTGCTGAAGATAAACCGATGTCGTTTCTTCTTCAGAGAGGCCTGTTTTTCAATGGATTGTGGGTGGATCGGTGAAAGTGAGACCTGACCCCAATCAAACGTGGGTGAAAGTGAGACCTGACCCCATCCGCACGCAAGCTTCCATGCGAGTGTCGCTACGCGGTTGCTGCGCTCTAGCCGATTCGTACGAGGCAGCCGCCGTTGGCGGCCATGTCGAGCACCGTTCTTTGAGCTGGCCCTTGCACGATCGAGTATTGATTTGGGTCATCCCAGTCGGTGATCGACCCCGGCGTGCCTTCCCAGTCGAGGTTGTCGCAGATCTGGGTCATCTGTGCGTTTGGCGCCACACCGAGGTCGTTCGGGTCGACGGCTACCGAGAATGGTTCGGCCGTGCCGTTGATCGCACCCACCCACCATTGGTCGCCCGAGCGGCGGGCGATCACCACGTGCTCTTCGGGCAAGCCCGAGATCAAACGGGTTTCATCCCACGCGACGGGAACCTCGCGTAGGAGTTCGATGACGGTGTCGGGCGTGGAGAGGTAGGCGTCTGGGGTGTCGGCGAAGTGCTGCAGCGGGCTTTCGAACACGACCGAAAGCCCAAGCTCGTGGCTGTTGGTGGTCAGCCGGCGCACAGTGTCTCCAAGGATGACCGGGGTGTAATCCATTGGGCCGACGGCGTTTCGTGTGAACGGCAAGATCGTATTTTGTCGTGGTGCGGCCGATGCGTACCGGCTATCGAACGTGTAGAACTCGGCGCCTCTCACCGCCTCCATCGTCATCAGGTTCGGGAACTCGCGAACCCACCCTCGTGGCACGGTAGATCCGTGAAAGTTCGTGAGTAGTCCAGCGTCGGCGGCGTCGCGAATGATGTCGCGGTACTGCTGGATCTGGACTGGTTTGTCCGAATGGAAAAAGTCGACCTTGATCCCAACAACACCCAGCGCTGCAATTCGAGCGAGCTCCTGGCGGCGGATCTGCGGATCGTCCATCCGATCGCGGGGTGCTTCGGTGACGACGTTGTTGGGTCCACCGGAGTTGTACCAAAGGAACACCCCGACGTCGCGTTGGTTTGCGTACTCGATGAGCGCTTCGAGCTCGTCGTTTGGGAACGTGTTCCAGTTGGCATCGATGAGCGAGTACTCCCAGCCAAGGTCGGCCGCCAAGTCGATGAAGGGCCGCATCGCTTCGGGGTCGCGAGAGCTTTCGTGATCAGACCACCAGCTCCACGAAACCCGGCCCGGACGAACCCACGAGAAGTCGCCCTCGGCCGGAGTGGAGAGATGTCGAACATGGTTCGACTCGACGATGTCTGAAAGATCGGTGCTCGTAATCAGGACCCGCCACGGCGACCGCCAAGCGTCTTGGCCTGTAGGCCGCGGATCGCCGAGACCGTTGCCTTCTCCGCGGTCTGCGAAGGTAACGAAGTACTCGCCGGACTGCACGACAGGCGAGAGGTGCGAGCCTGCAGCAAAGTCACCGAGGTCGGCCTCGGTGATCAGGCTCCACGATTCGCCGGTCTGGAACAACGACGGAAAGGTCCATCCGTGCGATGAGCGCCCGGGGTCGTCAGCGGGGGCTACGTCAGCTCGGGGTTCCTCGTAAGCCGGGGTAAATATGGTCGGCGCATCGTGTCGTTGCAACCACGAGAGGCTGTCGCCGGGGAGGGCGAAACTCGTTCGCTCCCACTCGACACGAATCGATTCTCCCGGTGCGTCCACCGAGTACCGCAGTGCCACCGCTTCGTCAGCGACCCACACATCGACGTCCAGCGGAAGGCCTTCGTCGAAGCCGGTGAACGAAACTCGCCAGGTCTGTGCTTCGATTGAGGCCTCCCGAGCCTTGCCCGTCGGCAGGGTAAACGAGTCGGAAACGAGCTGGGCCTCGCCGACCTCCACACCGCTCGCTCCATCGTGGAGCGTCACCGAATCACCGCCGATGGTGAGTTCAAGCCCGAGGGTCGAATCGTTGAGCACCGCGGTGTCGACACCGTCGACCGACCGCAAGACTCGGTACGACGGGCGGCCGGCCGCATCGAGACC
Source organism: uncultured Acidimicrobiales bacterium (assembly GCA_938040365.1). Lineage (GTDB taxonomy): Bacteria > Actinomycetota > Acidimicrobiia > Acidimicrobiales > SHLQ01 > SHLQ01. The sequence continues at coordinate 14,377 of CALHXU010000096.1, read as the reverse complement.
GAATTCGACCGAGAGCTCCCCATTGGGCGATGCCAACTCTGCCTCGACGGTGAATGCTGTGGCGCGAAGAGGTTCGCTCGGGGCGCTGTCGCTACTCGGTGCAGAACACGCCGTGATCAGAAGCGTAAACAGCAATACCCACCGAATCTTCCGGTCACGACGCCGCGACATCACTGAGCCTCCTGGTCGGAGACCGTGACCTCGTCGGAGGCCGTGCCGCCGTCGAGGACGGTGCCGCCGACCAGTCGAACCGATCGGTCCGCGAACGCCTGGGCCGTTGGGTCATGGGTCGTCATGATGACGGTCAGATCGTGTGTCTCCACCGCGCCTCGAAGCTCGTCGAGCACCAGCAACGAGGTGTCTGCATCGAGCTGGGCTGTTGGTTCGTCAGCGATAAGCAGCTTCGGGGGGGCCGCGAGGGCCCGCGCGATCGCAACCCGCTGTTGTTGTCCGCCCGACAACTCGATGGGCCGATGGTCGGCGTGATTGCCGAGCCCCAAGCGTTCGAGCGCGTCGGTTGTCGAGCGCTTGCGAGTCGCCCGGTCGATGCCGCGAATGCGCAGGGAGATCTCTACGTTCTCGCGGGCCGAGAGATAGGGGAACAGGCCAGGGTCTTGGAACAAGATCGCGAGGTTCTGCCTGCGCCACTCGACCGCGGCTTCGTAGTCGAGTCCGTGGACCTCGGTGCCGAGCACGTCGATCGTTCCCTCGTCGGCCGAGTCGAGCCCGGCCAGACAATTCAACAACGTGGTCTTGCCGCTTCCAGATGGCCCGGTGATCGCGAGGATCTCGCCACCGAACACAGAGATATCTGCTCCTCGCAACGCAGCGACCGCAGTCTCGTCAGCGCCATAGGTTCGCCATAAACCTCTGGCGTGAACGACGGTGGGTGTCGTTTCTATTGCGCTCATGAGGAACGGCCTTCCTCGACCGGACGAATCGTGATGGCACCCTCGTCGACCTCTGCGGTGACACGATCGATGCCGCCAAGTGCGTCACGTTGTTCACGGGTCAACTGCAACCTGCCGATCGAATCGATGACCAGGGCCTCGCCACGTTCTTCACCGGTACCGCTATCCCAACGGTTCTCCGAACTCACCCGTCCATCTCGAATCCGGATGACGCGATCGACGTACCGGGCGAGCTCGCCGTCGTGGCTGACGATGATCTGGGTCAGCCCATCTTCACGCTGGATCTGCCCCATGAGTTCGAACATGTCGGCGCTGCTCTCGGCATCGAGTGCGCCTGTCGGCTCATCGGCCAGCAGCAACCGCGGATTGTTGGCAAGCGCCATCGCCAGAGCAACGCGCTGTTGCTCACCGCCGGAAAGTTCGGCTGGGAGGTGTGTGCGGCGATCGGTTAGCCCCACTCGGTCGAGGAGTTCGTGTGCTCGCTTGATCGAGTTCTCGGTGGAATGAAAGTCGAGCAAGAGCCTGAGGTTCATCTCGGCTGTGAGATTTGGAAGCAGGTTCTCGGCAGAGGTTTGCCACACGAATCCAACGTCGTCTCGCCGATACTGATCGAGGGAGTGTGTCGACGCTGATCCGAGCTGGAGATCGTCGAAGCGCACCGAGCCGCCGGTTGGTTGCAGTAGGCCGGAGAGGGCACGCAATAGGGTTGACTTTCCCGAACCGCTCTGGCCGATCACGCCGACCATTTCTCCACGGTCGACTGCGAGGTCGAGTCCTTGGAGGGCAATTACCTCAGAGTCTCCAACCCGATAGACGTGGGTCAGTTGCTGACATTCAAGAATCGGATTCGTCACCTTGGCGCTCCGATCTTGATTGCTTCGAAGAGGCGGATCCGCCGAAGAACGACGAGTAGCCCGGCGGTTGCGGTCACAAATACGACCACGAGTGCAGCGGTGATCGTCGTTGTGGCCAACCAGTCGATCTCGGGGAGGAGTCGAGGCGCAGACCCCACCGACGTGCCGACGAGCCGGGGTAATAAGACGCGAGACATCGTTGCGCCGATGGCGACCGCTGCACCAATGCCAAAGAAAGCAACGATGAGCAGGTCGAACGTGACAAAGGTCAGCAGACTGCGCTGCGACAGGCCGGCCGCCCGCAACATGGCGAGTTCGGTCAACTGTCGTCGGGCGCCGGTGATGGCATAGAAGACAAAGCCCGCGATGGTGAGCGCGCTCGACAAAAGAAAGCTCACGGTCAAAAGCCCGAACACGCCCTGGCGCTCGGGTGCGAACTGCGCTCGTTCGATCAGCTCGGCCGCGGTGCGCACCTGACCCACGTCGACGCCTAGCCGCGCAAAGTCCGCTCTCGTCTGCCCGTCGTCGCGGCCACTCGAGTCTTGGCTGTAGATCACCGTGCCCGGCAGTGATCGACCGAGCCGTTGTTCGAGGTCGGGCAACGAGACGATAGCGGGGGACAGCGGGTTGGATGGTTGCCACGCTGGGAATTGGTCGTAGTGCCCAACGACGACCATCGGCAGCGTGATGCCCACATCGCCGTTGCTGGCGCGAACCTCGATCGTGTCGCCGATGGAAATGTCGTTTTGTGCCATGTCGTTTTGTCGCAGGACCACCCCATCGCGGTTGCGGGCGAGCCGTTCCATCAGCGTGGGAAGGGTTTGGGTTGCGTAGTCGGATCGCCAGAACGATGCCGACACGAAGGTTTCTGGGTCGACCGCTCGCACCTCGATCGGAATCTCATTGCCGCCTCCACGCGGTTGCGCTCGACCGGGCAGGACAGCGATTCGGCTCGCCGCGTCGAGACCCCATATTCGCTCGAAGCTGCCAGCTTCTACCGGCGGACCTTCCTGAACCGGAAGCCCAAAGTTTGGAGCGGGCGGAGGCGTGGTTGTCTCGATGCGGTTATTGCCGCCGATGACGTGGTGGGCTTGGTCGACAAGTTGCAGGTCGATCGTTCGGGCGAGCGACGCCGTGTAGATAGACAGCGCGCCGGTCAGGACGAGGAGCAGGAGCGGAGCTGCGCTCGCTGCTGGAGTGCGCTCGGCCTTCCGAAAAGCGAGAAGTGCCGACGTTGAGTTGGTGCGCTCGACCACCCGCGAACAGGCCGATGCGACGAGCGGGACGATGCGAAGCACGACGAGCCCGCTCGCCAGGGTCAGCGCTGCCGGCAACAAAATTACTACCGGATCCTCGAGCAAATTTCCGCTGATTGTTTGGCTACTGAGCACGAACCACGCAAACCCGCCGACGATGACGGCAACGACGAGGTCGGCGCGTCCACGCTGCCACCACGGGCCGCTCCGTTTGCCATCGACCACTCGTTGTCGAGCCCGGTGCGTCCATCGGGACAGTCCAGCGAAGGGAACGAGCTGGGTGACCACGGCGAGCGCCGCGACGGTGAGCACGCTTTGGATCGCGCGGTTATTCGCCACGATGGTGAGGTCGCCCACATCACCGAGGCGTAGGAATGTCTCGGTGCGCCCAATGAGCCGAGCGACGACCCCTGCGGCAACGATGCCGAGCGGGATGGCGATCGCTGCCAGCACAAGTGCTTCGATAATGCCCGCAGCAACGAGTGGGCGGCTGCGAATGCCCCGGCTTCGAAGCATCGTGAGCTCGCCGTTTCGGGTTCTCCAGTTCATTGCGACCGCAAGACCAAATACTGCGAACAACATGACCAACGTCGGGATGCTGAACGAGGCAAGGCCGTCGTTTAGGCGCAGCACATCGTCTTGATAGGTCTGCAGTGATGACCCGGGGTTGATCGACATCCGTGTGCCAGGAAGTACCTCGTCTACCTCTCGGCTGAGTTGATTGCTTCGCTCGACCAATGCGTCGACATTGTCCGTCGTGATCTGTCCGGGATCGAGTAACACCAGCCATTGCGCGGAGGCAATCGACGCTGAATCGAGTGGCGCAACGAACTCGGCCATAGTCGTCTCGGTCACAAGCAGGCTCCCGCGAACAGCGCCCGTCCGAAGAAACCGACCTTCAGAGCGTTGATCGCCGCTGGTCGCGGTCCAAGTGCCCGCCACCTGGATCGACGAAGACCAGTCGGGGTCTTCGGGTGTCTTCCTCGGATTGACGATCACGAGGTCATCGCCGGTATCTACCCCAAGCGTTTCGCTCAGCTCGTCGCTGAGCCACACCTCAGCTACAGATGTTGCCGAGTCCTCCGACGGGTGACGTCCCGATGTCAACGTGAACGCTCGATCGTCGAAGGTGTTGACGCTGGTAAATGCCAAACGGTCGAGTCGAAGGTCCTCACCGCCGGCACTCTCACTATCGAGATCGAGGTCGCCAGCGGCGAACAGGTCAAAGGGAAGGGTTTCGGTCACGCGATGTTGACCGCTGACCTCGGATCCAAAAGAAGCGCGACCTGAAAGGAAATCGCTCAGTTCGGACACCGAGTCCCATGTTTGAGTTTGGCTGCTGAGCCGGTTGAACGAGAACAGGTAGCCAAAGGGCACGCTGTCACCCGATGCTTCGTCGATTTGTGTGTTGAGGAGCCGGGAGGAGGCCGCTTCGGCATAGAGCGGCACACCTACCCAGATGGCCATGAGGCTGGCCATGGAGATGACGACACCGACGCTGACCGCCAAGTTCGTGCGGATTCGACGCGACGACAGTCGTAGGGCGGCGCGGAGTGCCCTCATGGCAACACCAAGACGGCGCCGGGGACGAGCAGTCGGGCGTTTGTGGTTTCTCGAACTTCGACATGGGTCTCGGTGCGTCGTCCGAACGAAACGTCCAAGCGTTGTAGTTGCCCATCGGCATCTTCAGCGAGCAAGAACGAGTTGCCATCGCGGCGATGTACTGCTCGGCGCTCGACCCAAACCACATCGCCGGCAGCATCGGCCGCGGTCAAGTCGACCTCAATGTCTATGGACTGGCTGAGTTCGCTTGCGTCGAGTGCTTCGTTTGGCTCGATCGTCAAAAGCGTTTGGTCCGAGTCGGCGCTCACGTCGATTGCCGAAACGACTCCTGGGACGGCACGCGATCCAACCGCTGCGCTTCGGGTGCGAACTGCGCTGCCGACCGCAATACCTTCTGCCCGTTCAGCGGTCGTGGTGACGGTGACGATGAGGTCGCTCGAGGTGGCGACAGCGAAGAGTTCATCGCCCTCATCGACCGCACGAGTCAGCCCATCGGCCAAGTCGAGAACCACACCGTCGACAGGCGAGCTGATCGCAACTGCAGTTCCTCGCACCGAGTCGTCGAAAGTGGCGATCGCATCATTGGCCAACGCAATCTCTTCGTCGACACCGCGTTCGAGCGCAAGCTCTCGCTGTGCAATGAGCACCTCGCGTTCGAGCTCAGAGGCGCGGGTTTGTGCTGGCTGGAATGAGAGGACGGCTTCACCGCGGCGCACGCGATCGCCGGTGGTCAAAAGTGTCTCGACGATTCGTCCGTCTTCGCTGGCGAGCACCGGCGTCGACGTGGCGACTCGAACAACGCCGTCGAAACGGAGCTCGCCGATGTCGGGAGCAGAGTCGACGACGAGCACCTCGCGCGGCGAGTCATGGACCTCGACGCGTCCGATCGGCTCGCTCGTTGCCCAACGCGGTTCTACGGCCTGAGCACAGCTCGAAAAAATGAGCGCTGAGAGTCCCAGCGTTGTGAATAGTCGCTTGGTCGCGATGCGGACCGGGGGAGGAGGCATCGATCGGACAGGCATCTCGCCCAGTTTGCCCCATTGCGGGTGGCGCCGAGCGCCAAGGCCTCCGAAACGCCTGTGGGCCTGCCGCGCTAGAGCAGCACGAATTGGAGAAAGCTTGCAAACACGATGACCCCGAGCAGGGCCGCGACAAGCAGGACGGTTCGTTTACGCACAGGGTTGGTATGGGCTACTACGCGCGACGTGCAAAGACAGCGACGCTGCCAGCAGCGATGACAGCCCCAAAGGCAACGTCGCCGAGCCATGTAGAGGCCGGGTGGCCAACGAGGCCGCACAGCGCACCAAAGACCATCGTGCCAGCCGCAATAGCTACTGACAGGGGAGCGGTTTTGGCCGAGTTCTTCACCGCGAGCGTGATTACGCCGAGCATCGAGAAGAACAGAATGAGGTCGAGACCGACCGCGAATCCGTAGATCAATGACGGCACGCTCTCGCTTGGTTCACCCGTGCTGACCGTGGTCATGATCGCAACGAGTTGGGTGGCCCACGCAGCGCCGAGCAATCCATTGAGCAGCCGAGATGGCGCCGCCGGAACGAACGTTTCTTCGACGGTTTCTGGTGCTGCCAAGGGCGCACGCTCAATGACAGGTGCGTTCAAAAAGGCTTCTACTGGGGCGGTTGCTTGCTGACGATCCATGTCGATCTCCCGGTTCGTGTGCTTCCACCATAGGCCAAATTCGGTTGAGTTCCCCGACGTGTGGCGTTCAGGGCGGTGGTTACGCAACCTTTAGGGTTGAGTTCTCGATGTCTTGGTGCACCACGGAGTTACGGCCAGACCGCTTTGCTCTGCTGAGCGCGGAATAGGCGTTCGAAAGCATCGTGTCGGTCGTCTGGGGGCCTGAGGTGCTTGTGACCCCGATACTTACTGTTACGTCTACATCTCCCGCAGCGGTCGGTATCGGATCTCGGCTGACGCTCGCCTTGATGCCTTCGCACGCAAGCACTGCCGGCTCTTCGGTCTGGTCTGGCAGGAGGATGAGGAACTCTTCGCCACCAACCCGGCCAATGCAGCTGCTGTCCGAGAGGCTTGCGTTGAGGCGATCGACAACGGTCTTCAAGACTTCATCGCCTACCTGGTGGCCGTAGGTGTCGTTTACGTTCTTGAAATGGTCAATATCGAGCATCGCAAATGCACGAGGTCCGCTCGCTGCAGCGAGGGTGGTCGCGTCGTTCATAATCGACCTTCGATTCGCAATTCCGGTGAGCTCATCGGTCGATGCAGTGTGAGCGAGGTCATCGACCTTTCTTGTGGCTGGTAGGAGGAAGGCGAGGAAGACCAAAATGGTCAGTAGGCCAGCGATCGCAGCCAGGATTCGCTCTTGAGTCCGGGCTTCGTTCAACTCGGGTGCGAGCGCTCCCACTGGCGCGTACACGCTCATGATCCACTCGGCTTCTCCGAGTTGGACCGACTCAAACGCGACTCGAGAGGGGCCACGAAGGTCATCCTCGAAATTCTGCGTGCCTTGCCTGACCGACTCGTCACCGGTCAGAAAGGCACCCGCGGCGCTTTGGGCGTACGGGTCGCCAAACTCCAGAATGGAGAGGGGTCGGAAGCCGTCACCATCGGGAACTTGGAGGAGTTCTTCCTCAGGATGGGCCAGCACGGTTCCGCTGCTATCGAAGAGGAGCGTTCCCCCAACATTCGAAATTTCCAGATCCGCAAGAAATTCCGAAAGTGAGCCGAGTGCAATATCGACGCCGACCACGCCGATGAGGTCGCCGTCGCGAAGGACAGCCCGAGAGACGGTGACGCCGAGCTGCTGCGAGGTGAAAAAGACGTACGGATCGGTCCAAACGGTCTCGTTCTCGACGGTATCTGCAGCGATATACCACGGTCGCGATGTTGGATCGTAGGTGTCGAGCGGATCTTCGAACTGGGACGTGAGGTCGCCGTTCGCGTCGAACTCGCCGATGGTGGTTTGTCTGGCCGTCCCGTCGACGGTGGTGACCTTGTGGCGGAATCCCTCCCCGTCGCGACTCACAAAGATGAAGTCTTGGTTCGGAGTTCCGAGGAAGGCGCCCGAAATCTGGGGTGTGCCGATGAGCGATGCACGGAACACCTGCTCGAGGGTCTCACTCTCGACATCGGTCTCGGAGAGCAGCGCGGCGGTGAGCTCGACCAGAGCTTGCGCAGGTTCGACGTGAGCGCGCACCGCTTCGGCTGACTCGGCCGTGGACGACGAGAGAAGTTGGGATGTGTGAACTTGTTCGGCGTCGGCCGAGATTCGTCCGCTGAGCAAGACAAGCACCAGAACCGTTACCACTTGAGCAGCGAGCAAGGCTACGAGAAGATTCCTGCCCAGTTTTCGGTGCATCACGGCTCGATCACATCCTCAGTAAATCCATCGACCCGCGACTCTTGAGGTTAAACGATCGGGGAGATTAGCCCTCGTGTTCGGCGACGATGAATTCGGACATTTTTTCGTCGAGCTCGTCGTTTGTTGGCTCGATCAAGAAGCTCTCGTCGGGGAAGATGATGAGCGGAATCTTCTGGATACCACCGTTTCGCTCAAGGATCTCGTCGGTCTCTTCGGGGTTTTCGACAAGATCGACGTAGTCGAACGCGATCTCGTGCTCGTCGAAGAATGCCTTTGCGCGAATGCAGTCACCGCACCAGTCGGCGCCGTACATCGTGATCGAGTCTGGTTTGCGTTCGTAACGTGAGCTCATGGTGTTTCAAACCTATCGTTCTCTCCGAGAATTTCGCCCGTCGCTAAACGTCGTGGATTGAGCGCTCGGCGATCGACGAACCGGTTGCCCTGGACGGCTAACTTTGTCAACACGATGACGACCGAATTCACCGTCCACGATGTGCAACGGATTGGCCGCAAGGTCGGAACCGTCAGGCGCCCGTCGTCGATCGCCGACGCATTGGAGCTACTCCAGGCAAATCCCGACATGCGGGCGATTGCTGGCGGCACCGACCTGCTCCTCGATCTGCAGCGTGGGAGCGACGGCCCGCCGGTAGACCTCGTCGACCTCACGGCGATCGAAGGCTTCGGTGCCATTGCCGACGAACAGCATTTCTTGCGGCTCGGCGGTGGAGTACGACACAACCAAGTGGTTTCGAATTCGGCGCTCATCGGGGCGGCGCTTCCGCTCGCTCAAGCGTGTCTCGAGGTTGGGTCGCCGCAACTGCGCAATCGGGCGACGATCGCAGGGAACCTCGCTACGGCGAGCCCAGCCAATGACACGATCTCGGCGCTGATGGCGCTCGGAGCGTCGGTCGAGTTGTCCTCGCTTACGTCGGGTGAGATCGAGCAACGAGTGGTTCCCGTCGACGCCTTCTTCACCGGATTTCGAGAGACCGTTCTTCTTCCTGGTGAGCTAATCACCGCGATTCAGGTCCCAAGGCTTGCAGCGAATCAACGCGGTATATGGGTCAAGCTCGGTCTTCGTAAAGCCCAAGCGATCAGCGTGGTCCACGCAGGAATCGTCCTCACGTTCGATCGAGATCTCGGGGCGCCGGGTCGTGGCGAATCCGCGCTCGGAGCCACGGTCACCGACGCACGTCTGGCGATCGGCAGCGTTGCGCCAACCGTACGGCTCGTTCCCGAGTTCGCAGAAGATCTGATTGGTTCAGTGCTCGACCGGACGTCGATCTCACGTGCAGCGAACGTAGCTGCTGAAGCCGTTTCGCCGATCTCTGATGGTCGCGCCACCGCCGAGTATCGGACGGCCGGAGTCGACGTCCTCATTCGACGGTCGCTCGGTGCGATCTTCGATGGAAGCCACGATTCGATGTGGCCCGAAAACCCACCTGTGCTGAGCGCTGCTGAATCACTAGCTACGGCCGCGCCGGTTGCCACCCCAACCGTGGAACCAGACGACGAGATCACGGTCGCGGTCAACGGTTCGTCGGTAACTGCTGCTGCTGGCGGCGCAACTCTGCTCGACTGGGTTCGTGAAGCTGGCGGTGCAACCGGTTCGAAAGAGGGTTGTGCCGAGGGGGAGTGTGGTGCATGCACGATGCTGCTCAACGGCGATGCCGTGATGAGCTGTCTCGTCACCGCTGTCCAAGCAAACGGTGCGGAGGTTACGACCGTCGAGGGGCTCGACCATCCAATTCAGCACGCCTTCATCGACGAGTTTGCGGTGCAGTGCGGCTTTTGCATCCCCGGATTCCTCGTTTCGGGGGCGCGCCTGCTCGACGAGATCGACCAGCCGAGTGACGATCAGATCTCGCTCGGCCTTTCCGGCAACCTGTGTCGGTGCACCGGGTACTACCCGATCGTGGACGCAGTGAAGGCTGCAGCTGTCGAGATTCGAGGCCGACATGACTGAGTCGCAACACGTGACTGACTTTTCGTCGAGTTCGGTAGCTGGGGGCGTTGGTTCCGATGCTCCGCGAGTCGACGCCCACGACAAGGTTGTAGGCGCTGCTCAGTATGCGGCCGATCGAATCCCAGAGAACGCGCTGTTTGCGAAGGTGGTGTTCTCAAATGAGCCGCATGCGCGGATGATCTCCATCGATACTTCAGCGTGCCTCGATGCGCCCGGCGTCGTCACGGTGCTGACCGCGGCCGATGTTCCGGTGAACGAGTTTGGCCTCACGATGTTCGACCAGCCGGTGCTCGTTGGTTTGCATGGCACCGAACGCTCAGCGGTCGACCCCGGCGTGAGCCGGTGGGAAGCCGACAAGATCGCCGTGGTCATTGCCGAGACCGCCGAGCAAGCAGCCGCTGCTGCAGCGCTCATCGACGTGACGTGGCGACAACGGCCGGTCATCGAAAGCCTCGACGAGGCCGTATCTGACGAGGTGCTCATCCACCCCGAAGCCGGGTCGAACACCTACTACGAACTGAAGATTCGCAAAGGCGATATGGACGCCGGTTGGGCTGCAGCCGATGCGGTTGTCGAGGGAACCTACGAAGTTCCGCGGCAAGAACACGCGTACCTGCAGGTCGAGGCCGCGACCGCGTGGGTCGATGACGACGGCCGGGTCACGGTCGAGACCGGCGGCCAGTGGGCGTGGGAAGACCAACAACAGATAGCCCACGCACTCGATGTCGATCCCAACGAAGTTCGCGTGATCTACGCCGCGATCGGCGGGGCCTTCGGCGGCAAAGAGGATATGACGCTACAGATCGTGATGGCGCTCGCCGCTCGCAAGCTTCACGAGATGGGCATTCATCGCCCCGTGCATTGCGGCTGGAGTCGAGAAGAGTCGATCGTTGGGCACCACAAGCGCCACCGGGCGACCATTCACGCCCGCCTCGGAGCGACCACCGATGGCAAGATCACCGCGGTCGAAGCCGAGGTGCTGCTCGACGCAGGTGCCTACAATTTCACGTCCAACAAGGTGCTCGGCAACGCCCACCTTTCGGTCGCTGGACCATACGAGGTGCCTAACGCACACATCGATAGCAAAGCCATCTACACCACGACCGTCCCCGGCGGCGCCTTCCGCGGTTTCGGTGGGCCACAGGGTGCGTTCGTCGCCGAGACGCAGATGAACAAGATGGCCGAAAAACTGGACATCGACCCGGTCGAACTTCGTCGCCGCAACGTGTTGAGCAATGGCAGCGAGGGGATCACTCAGGCGGTGATGCCCGAAGGCGTCACCTTGCCGCAGGTGATCGACAAATGTGCGACCGAGGCCGATATGGATAGCGAGTTAGCACCCGGCACTCCCTTTGCGCCCGTGGCTTCGCTTCCGCCGTCGAGACACGCGGTCGTTCGTGGTCGTGGCTTTGCGAGCGGCTACAAAAACGTCGGCTTTAGCTTCGGCTTCCCCGAACGCTGCGAAGCCGAGGTTCGCCTCCATGGCGAAGCCGAGGACGACGTGCCAACCTCGGCCGAGGTGTTCCACGGTGGCGCAGAGGTTGGCCAGGGCGCCCACCAAGCGTTCCGGCAGATGACGAGCGAAGCGACCGGCGTGCCGCTCGAGGCCGTGAGTGGAACGTTCTCCGACACGGCAACGACCGGCGATAGCGGCTCGGTCTCGGCGTCCCGTATGACCTTCATGGCCGGCAACTCGATTTTGGGCGCAGCCGAAGAGGCCGAGAAGGCATGGCTCAACGGCGAACGCCCGGCGATTGGCACGTTCCGTTACACCCCGCCGCCGACCGAGAGCCTCGACCCTGAGACCGGCAGCGGCCAACCCAACTTCAGCTACGGCTACATGGCCCAAGCCGTCGAGGTCTCGGTCGATCGCGAGACCGGTCACATTCGCGTCGACCGGGTGACGAGCACCCACGACGTTGGTCGCGCGATCAACAGCCGGCTCGTCAAAGGCCAGATCGAGGGTGCGGTCGTCCAGGCCCATGGCTATGTCCTCAGTGAAAATCTCCGCGTCGACGAGGGTCGTATCACGAACCCGAGGTTCAGTAGCTATCTCATTCCAGGGATTGGGGACATTCCCGAACATGTCGAGAGCGTGATCATGGAACTCGCCGACCCGCATGGGCCGTGGGGTGCTCGAGGAATGGCCGAGATGCCATACATCACCTACGCACCTGCGGTGATCGCTGCGGTTCACGATGCGACCGGTGTGTGGTTCGACGAATTCCCGCTCACCCCTAGCCGGGTGCTCAAAGGCCTCGAGGCATCCCAAGAGGGGCCGCGCCAGAACTGAGCGCTAACCCGAGATGGTGACGGGGGCTCCGGCTGGTACGTGTTGCGCGAGGAAACCTATCACGTCGTTGGGTACGCGGATGCAGCCGTTTGAGACGCGGTGGCCAATCTCGCCGTTCGGTGTCAGGGTTCCGTGAATGGCGATCACCGGAAGGCCTCCGCTAAACGTTTCTAGCGCCTCGGAGAACCCGGAGAGCACCAGTGCGTGGCTTCCCAAGAAGGACTCCGATGCCGGGTTTGTCCGAACCGAGGCAACGTAGAACCGTCCGATTGGTGTCGGCGTGTTTGGCGTGCCGATGCCGGCTTGAGTCTCGGCGATGAGCTCGTCTCCATCGAAGACTTTGACCGATCGGTTCGTCAGGTTTACCTCGGCGTGCACCGTCGTGATCGACAGGTCATAGTCTTCGGTCGGAATCCATGCTTCTTGGCCGTTTGGTCGGACGGGTAGCTGAACTTTGACCCAGTCGTCGTCTATCGAGCCTTCGGTGACGAGCAGTGTGAGTGGCCCACCGAATTGGTGAGGGTTCGGAACGGGGAAGGGGAGTGGGACAATGTTGCCCTCGGGCGCGTCATAGGTGAGTAGAAACGCCACGTCATCGGTTGCGGTTGCGACCAGCGACTCGTTCGGGCCGAGCGGTGGCGCCTCGGTCGTCGTGGTCGGCGGGATGGTGGTTGTGGTTGTTGTGGTCGTCGTCGATGTGGTCGTCGTCGGCGGAATCGTGGTTGTCGTGGTCGTGGTCGTTGAGGTCGTCGCAACTGGTTCGGCTGCGAGTGACCTCGTCTCGCTCAGGCTTTGCACCTCAACTTCAACGCCAGTTGCGAGCTGAGCGGCGGTCGCCGAAGTATCGGCCTGACCACAGCTCGCAATGAGCAGGCAGAGGGCGAGGATGGAGCCTCGAATGCGCGCAGAACCGGACACGGTCACTAAGGGTAGCGCCAATTCACGTGCCGTTTGAACAGCGGCAACGCTGGTGTGCTACCGCTCTTCTCGACGGTAGGCCTGGCCAATCGCTGCCGGCGCGACGCTCGGACGGTTGCGCGAGCGGATCGACAAGAAGATCAACACGACGACGGTGAGTACGTAGGGGAGCATGCTGACAAGAACGGGGTCGGCCTCGAAGTTCAGGCACGCAATGTCTTCGCCCTCTTGGCAGCGGAACGTTTGCAAACGGGGGCCGAGCGCAATGAGGCCGCCGAAGAGCAGCGATCCAAAGAGCACGCGCCCGGGCTTCCATGCTCCGAAGATGACGAGCGCAACGGCGATCCATCCGAGGCCGCCGGTTGCGCCCTCGCTCCAGCCTGGTGCAACCACCAAGCTCAGGTACGTGCCCGCCATGCCTGCAAAGCCACCGCCGATCGCTACGGCGGCCAACCGGGTAGCGACGACTTTGGTGCCCGCAGCATCTGCGGTCGCGGCGCTCTCACCGACGGCACGAAGCGAAAGGCCCAAACGAGTCCGACTGAGGACAAACCAGGTGATGATGCCGAGCACAATTGCGAGCCAACTCAGCGCATCGATCGAAAAGATGGTTTCGCCAACCCACGCAATGTCGCTGAGCGGGCCGAGATTTACCGGTTCAAACCGTGCGGTGGACAGGATGCTTGTGAGCTGGAGGCTCTGGCCAAAGAATGCGGCGAGGCCAAGACCGAGGATCGTGAGGGCGAGCCCGCTCACCACCTGATCGGCGCCGACCACAACCGAGGCAATGCCATGGATCGTTGCGAATGCTGCGGTTACGGCAATGGCAAAGAGGAGTGCGAGCCATGGGCTGCCGGTTTCGGCGCCGATCCAAAACGATGCCATCGCGCCGACGGCCATCATGCCTTCGACGCCGAGGTTGAGCACACCGGATTTTTCAGCGATCGTTTCTCCGAGGGCGGCGAGGTAGAGCAATGTGCCGAACTCGAAGATCGACGTAATCAGCCCGATGATGGTTTCAGCGGTCATTGGCCGGCCTCGATGTGTGCAGGGCCTGTCGCCGAGACATCGGGTGCCGAATTAGCTTCCGCCTGTCCGCCCGACCCGCCTCGGGTGATCTGGTAGGTGGTGAGCACGGCGGCGGCGAGTGCTCCCATCAAGACCAGCGCCTGAATGATGTCGCTGATCGATGCCGAGACGCCTTGGGTCTGGATCGCCGTACCGCCCACCCGCAACGCGCCGAACGCTATGGCGACGGCGGCAACCCCCGACGGTC
>CALHXU010000095.1 GCA_938040365.1 uncultured Acidimicrobiales bacterium | reverse complement strand
AGCGTCGACGTCGGTCCACACCGAGATATTCACCAGCAGCAGTGGGTCGTCGTAGAAGGTGATCGATGTGGCATCGTTCGATCCCTCATCGGTGAGCCGCCAGACAAAGCCGGGTGCGGCATCGGCCTGATAGTTGATCGGGTCAAGCATCTCCACGAAGCCGGCCATGGCCGGGTCATCCATCGGATGGCGGAAGCGGGCGGTGTTCATCTGGGCAAGGTGATAACCGGAGGTGTTGGCGGGTTCCTCGGACACCGCCCCGAGAATCTGCTCCCTGGTGGAACCTGGCATCTCGATCCGGGCCGCTTCGAGCCGATTTGCTTCGGGGCGGTGCATAAGCGAAGCCTACGATCAACGAAGCGGCGATCGCCGGTCGAATTGCCGACGCCCATCGCTCGGACTCAGCGCTGGCCACTCCCACCCGTCCGATGTGGCTCTGGTCAAGGTGGTGGGTCTACCCTGAGACCGCATCGCGATTTTGCGTACCGATCTTTGGGGGGAACACACACCATGGCTACGGTCACACTCGAAGGAGTCACTAAGCGGTACCCGAACGGCTTCCAGGCCGTCACCGAACTTGACCTCGATATTCGCGACGGTGAGTTTCTGGTACTGGTCGGGCCGTCCGGTTGCGGAAAGTCCACGGCACTGCGGATGATCGCCGGTCTAGAGGAGATCAGCGACGGCAGCCTGCGCATCGGCGACACCGTGGTCAACGACTACGAGCCCAAAGACCGCGACATCGCCATGGTGTTTCAGAACTATGCGCTCTACCCGCACATGAGCGTCTTCGACAACATTGGGTTTGCCCTGAAACTGGCCAAAGTCAACAAGGCTGAGATCGAGGAGCGAGTCCACCGGGCCGCGGGCATTCTCGAGCTGGAATCGGTGCTGAACCGCAAACCGGCCCAGCTTTCCGGTGGCCAACGTCAGCGGGTGGCGATGGGTCGGGCCATTGTGCGCCAACCCAAGGCCTTCCTGATGGACGAGCCGCTCTCCAACCTCGATGCCAAGCTTCGAGTTCAGATGCGTGCAGAGATCGCAGGCCTTCAGCGCGACCTCGGCGTGACCACGCTCTACGTGACTCACGACCAGGTCGAAGCTATGACCATGGGCGACCGCGTCGCTGTGCTCAACAAGGGCTACCTCATGCAGGTCGATTCTCCTCAAGACCTTTACGACAGCCCCGACAACGTCTTTGTTGCCGGTTTCATTGGTTCGCCAGCGATGAACCTCATGGAGGGCAACCTCGGCGGAACTGCGAAAGAACCAACGGTCGAGATTGGAAGCGTTTCGGTGTCGATCCCTTCGATCGAAGGGAAGGATCTTGCCGACTACCTCGGAAAGAAGGTCGTGGTTGGCCTCCGCCCCGAGGACATGGAAGACGCCGTCACTGTCGACAACCCCGATGCGAGCCGGACATTCTCTACGAGCGCTCGACTCGTCGAGTCACTCGGCTCTGAGATCATCGTGCACTTTGGTCTCGACGCCGAACCATATGTGGTCGCCGATGCAATCGATGACGAAGCCGAAAAGGGACTGAGCAACGATCTCGACACCGCAACATTCGTTGCCCGCGTCAGCCCACGCTCACCAGTGCGCAATGGTGCCGATCTCGATCTCGTGATCGACGTTGCACGTTTCCACTTCTTCGATATTTCCACCGGTTCCGCTATCCGCTAACGGCGGCGGCCACCGATTACTGATTCGAATGCAGCGCCTCGTTGAGGCCTGACCAAGTCGCGCCGTTTGACACTGCCTCGACCGCGCCGCTTACCGAGTTGCGGCGGAACAACAAGCCGCTTACGCCGGTGAGGTCGCGTCCGGCGCGGACTTCGTCGTCTGGCAGCGAGACTTTGGTGCCCGCAGTGAGGTAGAGACCCGCTTCGATAATGCAGTCATCGCCGAGAGAAATACCGAGGCCCGAGTTCGCTCCGAGTAGGCATCGTTCGCCCACCGAGATCGTCTCCTGACCTCCGCCGGAGAGGGTGCCCATAATCGAGGCGCCACCGCCGATATCTGACCCATCACCCACGATGACCCCAGCCGAGATACGGCCTTCAACCATCGACGTCCCGAGCGTGCCAGCGTTGAAGTTCACGAACCCTTCGTGCATGACCGTGGTGCCCTCTGCAAGGTGTGCGCCGAGGCGAACCCGGTTGGCGTTTGCGATACGGACGCCGGAGGGCACAACGTAGTCGAGCATTCTTGGGAACTTGTCCAACCCGTTGACCCCAACGTGTTGAGATACGACGGCCTTGAGCGCATCGACCTGGTTCGGCAGAACTGGCCCCGCTGAGGTCCAAGCAACGTTGGTGAGCGCACCAAACACCCCATCGAGCACGATGCCGTGCGGCTGGACTTCGCGACGGCTGAGCAAATGGAGGCGGAGGTAGGCATCGGAAACATCGACCGGGCCACTCGAATGGTCGATCGTGATGTCGAATGTTTCACCACGAATCAAACCTGCGTCCTCGGCCGCACACGTACGCTTCGGTTCAGCATCGGCCGGATACCAGCTATCGAGGACCGTATTTGTCTCGACGTCGATCCATCGGTGGCCAGTTGCAGTCGTCATGTGGTGTTCTCCTACGAACGACCCTCCCCCGTTTCAGCGAGAGCCGTGATTACATCGAAATTGATTATGAACCTCGCAAGCGAGGAACACATCGAATCTATCTGGGGACTACGGTTGAAGTGCGGGCAGAGTCAGCACAGTCGCTTCACGACCGAAGCACGGAAAGGCAGTGTTATATGAAATCTTTCGATGACGCAGAACTTCGGGAACGACTTACTCCCGAACAATACGAAGTGACCCAGATGGCGGGCACCGAGCGGGCGTTCTCTGGCGAGTATTGGGACGCCAAAGATGATGGGGTCTACCACTGCCGAGTCTGTGACGCCGCCCTTTTCTCGAGCGAGAAGAAGTTCGAGTCCGGCACTGGATGGCCGAGCTTTTCGATCCCGCTCGAAACTGAAGCGGTTGCGGAGAAACGCGACGAGTCCCACGGCATGGTGCGAGTCGAATCGCTCTGCGCAACCTGTGGGGCGCACCTCGGCCACGTCTTCCCCGACGGACCACAAAGCGATGGCGGTATGCGGTACTGCATGAATTCAGCGTCGCTCCGCTTAGAAAAGGTCGAAGAAGACGGCGCAACCGAATAACAATCCTCCGCCTCTCATTGGACATCCAGTCCAGAAAAACGACCAAATTTTGCTGTTTAGGGTCATTCCTTACGTGCCGAAACTCCATCTATGGTGGACAATATGAGGTTCGTCGGTGCGGCCGTTGAGGAACTCGTGCGTCATCGCACATCACCGGGAGGCGGAGACGTAATCGTTCGCGCCGAGACGTTTATCGAGGCACTCGAACCAATCGGCGACGACTTCGACCTTCCATGGAAGTTCACCGAATCGCTGCAGGTCCTTTCGGACTTTCTCCCAACCGATCTCTGTCATCGGTTGGAGCATCCCGGCGGCACGATGCCCACGAATCATCTCGAAGCGTGTTTTGTGGCGCTCGCGCTCGAGGCAGGCGTCAGTCTTGAGCCCTTGACCAAGACCGAGATGCAGCGACTCCAACACGTCACGAAACACATGACTGAAACGTCGGGGTGGGGTCGACAAAGCCCGTACCCGTGGGACACGATCGCCGAAGCCGACATCGACCGGTTCGATTTCTTCGCACTTACTGCCGAGACCTGACAAACTCAGGGCATGAAACGCGAGCAGTCTTCTGCGGAGCACAATAGATCTCTGCGTCCCAAGGGCATGTGGTTCGAGGACTTTGTCGTCGGGGCGGTAGTTGTTCACCCGCTGACGCGCACGATCACCGAAGCCGACAATGTGGATTTCACAACTTCGACGCTCAATCCAGCGCCCATTCACCTCGACGCTGCATACGCCGCCACGACCGACTTTGGCGAGCCAATCGTGAACTCGCTGCTCACGCTGGGCATCGTCGTTGGTATCTCGGTCCATGAGCTCACCCACGGGACGACCGTTGCGAACCTCGGCTTCGATACGGTGCGATTCCCCGCTCCCCTCTTCCATGGAGATACGATTCGCGTGGAGTCCGAGATCGTCGCAGTCCGGGCGAGCAAGTCAAAGCCCGACCGTGGCATTGTCACGATCGACCATCGAGGGTTCAACCAACACGGCGACCTGATCTGTGACGCCCGCCGAAACGCAATGATGCTGAGAACGCCCAACCCCTAATCCGCGGTGACCTCTACAGCTCGAGCAAACGCTGGCGCAAAAGATTCAAGACGGTGATGGTCGTGAAGTTGCGAATGCGTTCTCGGTCGAACTTGTAGCGAAGGAGGTGGGTCTCGACCTCGCCATTCACACAAGTTGCGACCCATACAGTTCCCGGTGGAATGCCCTCCCACCCATCGGGTCCAGCAACTCCGGTCGTGGCCACCGAAACATCGGCGCCGAGCGTTGCGCACGCTCCGAGTGCCATTGCTTCGACCATCTCTTCGCTGACCGAAGGACCCTCCGGGGCGTTCAACAACGTCGATTTCACATCGGTGGCATAGGTGACGACACCGCCACGAAACGCCCGACTCGAACCTGAGATTGCCGTGAGCCGCTGGGCGATAAGTCCCCCGGTGAGCGACTCGGCAGTTGCGATCGTGAGGCCCTTCTCGACGCACAAATCGAGAATGACCGACTCCATATTCTGATCGTCGATGCCAAAGACGATCGGCCCAATGATGTCTCGGACCCTCGCCTCCTCGTCGGCGAGCAGCTGTTCCATCTCGGCTTCGCTCGGTGCCTTCGCAGTGATGCGAACCTTTAGACCCTCCATGCCGCTCGCCAAGAACGCGAGCGTCACCCCGCCACTTTCGGAACCAGCATCGTCGAGACGGTCGATCTCATCTGCGAGCAGCTCGGCGAGCCCGGATTCTGATTGCCCCCACGTGCGCAAGGTACGGGAGCCGATCACCGACGTTTCGCCCGACCGTTCGACGAGGTCAGAAATGATAAAGCCGTGCATCATCTCGCGCATTTCCCATGGAACACCGGGCACGGCGTAGAGCACTTTGGTCTCGCCGTGGAAATCAAACTCGGCAACGATGCCAGGTGCCGTTCCCGGTTGTACCGGAATTGGCGACGCCCCTTCCGGAATCCGAGCCTGGAGCCGATTGTTCTCGGGCATGGTTCGCCCGCTCGAAGTCCACATCTTTTCGATGGTGGCGAGCAGGTCTTCGTCGACGATGAGCTCGACGCCCATTACCTCGGCGATGGCATCACGGGTGATGTCGTCTTGGGTTGGCCCCAAGCCACCGGTCGTGATGACCGCATCGCTCCGGTGGAGGGCTGCGGTGATGACCTCGACCATCCGGTCATGGTTGTCGCCGACCTTGGTCTGGTAATAGCTGTCGATTCCGACAGCAGCGAGTTCTTGACCAATCCACGATGAATTCGTGTCATTGATTTGGCCGAGGAGCAGTTCGCTCCCTACGGCCACGACTTCACAACGCATCTAATGTCTCACCTTCACGTATTGGCCTTTTCATCGATGTTTCCGCTCGTTCGCGTCGCCGCCGAACCATCCAAGAGGTATCGCCCGCCCGAATACAGCGTGAACGCAACCGCTGACCACAACATGACATTCACCACGAGGTCGAAATCGAGAAGCGGCGGAAACAGCGCTGCGAGCAGCGCAAGACCCTGGACGATCGATTTGTACTTGCCAGACTTGCGGGCCGGAACCGCACGATTGTGCTTTACCCAATAGCTGCGAAACCCGGTGATGACGATCTCTCGTATCACGATCAACGCAACGGGAATCCAGTGAAACCGATCGACGACCACAAGGCAGCTCATGGCGCCAATGACGACGATCTTGTCGGCGAGCGGGTCGAGGAACGCTCCGGAGCGACTGATGAGGTTGTAGGTACGTGCAAGCCAGCCGTCGAGCAGGTCGCTCGCTGCCAACACAAACCCCAAAATGAACCCCGCCCATGATGCTCCCCCTGTTGGCTCGTTCGTGAGGACGAGCCAGAACGCTATCGGCGAGGCGAGGATGCGCGCTGCGGTGATGAGATTGGCCGGGTTCATGAGGAAATGGCCGACGTGGTGCATGACGCCAACGCCCTGCACCTCGCTGCCAGTCACGACTCGTCTCCCGACTGATCTTGTTGGTCAGCCCCAACAGCGACGAGATCTGGCCCGATCGCGTGGGCGACCTCGACCTGTGTGATTGCGCCGACGTCGAGATTGGACGGAACCATGACCACGCCGTCGATTTCGGGCGCCTCCCGGTGTGTGCGGCCCACCCCTGGGGCGTCGACGAGCACCTCGACGGTTTCGCCGATGAGTAGGTCTCGACGGGCCTGCGTAATGGAATCTTGGAGCTCGCTGAGTTCTCGAAGCCGTTCGTTGACCAAGGCTTCATCGACCTCGCCGTCGAGGTCGGCTGCGTACGTGCCCTCTTCTTTGGAGTACGAGAAGAACCCGCACCAATCGAGCTGTGCGTGTTCGACAAATTCGAGAAGGCGATCGTGGTCGGCTTCGGTCTCGCCCGGGTAGCCCACGATGAAGTTCGACCGGAACGCAGCATCGGGCGACTGGGAGCGAATGTGTTCGATCCGTTCAAGGAAGCGCTCTCCATCGCCCCAGCGGCGCATACGACGCATGAGTGGGGCGCTCACGTGTTGGAGCGACAGATCGAAGTACGGCACTCCGGTTGCAAGGATTGCCTCGATAAGCCGTTGGTTCAGGTCAGATGGGTAGAGGTAGAGCAGCCGCACCCGCTCAACCTCGGCGGCGACCTTCTCCAGCAACGGAACGATCGCTCGCTCGCCTTTACCTTGGTCGCGTCCGTAGGCGGCAAGGTCCTGTGCGACGAGCACGATCTCTTTCGCATCGAGGGTGTGGACCTCGTCGAGAATTGACTCGATGGTTCGAGACCGCTGTGGGCCGCGGAACGTCGGGATGGCGCAGAAACCACAGTTACGATCGCAGCCTTCGGCGATCTTCACATAGGCCCACGGGCGGGAGGACTTTGGCCGAGGAAGGTTGAGCAGGTCGAACGATGGCAGCGAGGGAGCATCGGGTTTTCGTCCCAAGGCGACAGGGACGCCGAAACCAGCGACCGTGTCGACTTCCTCGAGCGCTTCATCGAGTTCGGCGCCGTAGCGTTCGGCCATACAGCCGGTAACGACTAGCTTTGCGTCCTCGGCCCGGTCTCGTAGCGACAGGATCGTATCGACCGACTCTTGGCGGGCCGATTCGATGAATGCGCACGTGTTTACAACGACAAGATC
>CALHXU010000094.1 GCA_938040365.1 uncultured Acidimicrobiales bacterium | reverse complement strand
TTCATCGTCGCCCAACTCGTCGCCACCGGGATGGCCATCGCGGTGATCCGCATCATCTGGCCTTCGGATTAGCGCGCCTATCGGCAAGCTATTTACGGGAGCGTCGCATCGCCAGTAGCTCGAAGCGGCCTAATCGGTACGCGGCACCCGCTTTGAGATCGCACAGATCAGTTCGTAGGGAATCGTGTCGACGATCTTGGCCATCTCTTCAACCCTGATCTGCTCATCGCCTTGTATTCCGATCAGGACCACCTCGTCACCCACGGCGACGGTCGAATCGGGGCCGACGTCGACCATGAGCTGATCCATCGTCACGACTCCGATGATCGAGTGGCGCTCGCCGCCGATAAGCACCGATCCGCCCGACAGGCCGAGGTCGCGACGCACGCCGTCGGCGTATCCAATGGGGACTGTCGCAATGGTCGTCTCACGATTGGTCGTCCACCGATGCCCGTATCCCACGCCGATTCCTGGGGCGACGGTCTTTACGAACGACACCTCCGACCGAAGCGTGAGGGCGGGTTCGAGGTCGATCACTCCGGTGAGCGCTTCGTCGGGGTCGATGCCGTAGAGCGAAATTCCGTACCGGACCAGCATGGGCTCGCCAGCCGCAGCTGCTTGGCCGGTGAGCGCCGTGGCCGAGTTCGCCACGTGGAGCGCAACACCGGGAGCCTGTTGTCGAACAGCATCTCCGAACTTCTTGAGCTGCTCGGCAGTGAATGGGTTGTCGGGTTCGTCGGCGACCGGGCAGTGAGTCCAGACCGCAGTGAGTTCGAGGTTCGGATACTCGCCGACCGCTTCGACAAAGTTCGCTATCCCGTCCAGCTGGACCCCGACTCGGGTCATCCCTGAATCGACGCCAAGGTGGATGTCGACCACCTTCGACGCCGAAGTCGCAGCCGCTGAGATCGCCGCGAGCCCCTCGGCCGAATAGAGCGTGCACGTCAGGTCGTGGGCAACGACGGCCTCCATCGACGTTGGCGGCGGTTCGGAAAGAATGAGGATTGGCGTGGTAATCCCCGCGTCTCGCAATTCGATGCCCTCTTCGACGATCGCTACGATCAACCAGCTCGCCCCCGCCTCGATGGCGGTCTTTGCTACCGGTATCGCACCGTGTCCATACCCGTCGGCCTTGACGACGGCGCTGATCGGCAAAGGAGCGACACGATCGGCCAGCTTCCGGATGTTTCTTTCGATCGCCGCAAGATCGACGACACATGATGTAGGCCTCATTGCGGCCAAGGTTACCGAGGCCACACGGTACGCTCGTGGCAGTGGAGCTCATTCTCATCCGTCACGGACGCCCCGAACGAATCGACTTCGACCCCGACGGCGCCAACCCCGCACTCACCGACCTCGGCCATCGTCAAGCCGCGGGAATGGCGAAGTTTCTCGAAAATGACGCCATCTCAGCGATTTACGTGAGCCCCCAGCAACGAGCGATCGAGACCGCCCAACCGCTGAGCGAAGTGAAGGGACTCGGTGCAACCATCGTTCCCGGGATAGCCGAATTCGATCTCGGCCACACGTCCTATATTCCTGGTGAGGAAATGGGAAAGTTGGACGAGGAAGCGCTCAACGTGCTCATCGCTCAAGCCACCGCTGACGAGTTCGTCGAACGAGTCCGCACATCGATCACGGCAATCATTGATGGTCATCCAGGCGAAACCGTCGCGGCGGTCTGTCACGGCGGCGTGATCTCGATCATCTTGAATGACATTCTCGGCATGCCCATCGAGACGTACCACGATGCGAAGTACACGTCGGTCACCCGCATCAGCGCCGCCCGCTCTGGACTGCGTTCGATGACTTCGTTCAATGAGTGCCACTGGATCCGAGGCCTGTCGTGAACATGACGCAATCGGCGCCCGACGTCATCATCATCGGTGCCGGATTGGCAGGGCTTACTGCAGCGCGAGAACTTCTCGCCGCGGGCAAGCGCGTGCACGTCATCGACAAGGGCCGCGGCGTCGGCGGCCGCTTGGCTACGCGACGAATTGGCGATGCTCGGCTCGATCATGGAGCGCAGTTCTTCACCGTACGCGGCGACCCATTCCGGGCCACCATCGATGCTGCCATTGCTGACGGTGTGGTCGAGGTCTGGTGCAACGGGTTCGGCGAAACCGACGGCTACCCCCGCTACTTCTGCCCCGATGGCATGACCGCGCTCGCGAAGTGGATTGCCGCAGACGTTGTGGCGGCAGGAGCGACGATGAGCCTGGGTACACGTGTCTCACACATCTCCGAGACCACTTCGGGATGGCACCTTCCACTCGACTCGGGCGAGCGGTTGGACGCCATCGACCTGATCGTGACTTCGCCCGTACCCCAGTCCCTCGACCTCCTCGACGATGGCGGCATCGCGCTCGATTCCACCATCCGGGAAGAACTCGACAACATGTCCTACAAGCCGGTCATCGCCGTACTGGCTACGCTCGACGGCCCATCGGCGATCCCGGCGCCAGGTGGTGTCCAACAGACCGAAGACGACGTCTTCAGCTTCATTGCCGATAACCAGCAGAAGGGCATCAGCGCCGAGCCCGCGGTCACCTTCCATGCAAACGGCACGTTGTCTGCACAGCGTTGGGACGACGAGGACGCCGACGTGCTCGCCGACCTTTTGGTCGAGGCAAAGCCGTGGTTGGGCACAGCTGTGGTGGAACAAGCTCAGCTCAAGAAGTGGAAGTACGCGGGGGTCCGCGTCCCACATCCGGATCGATGTGTCATCGCAGCCAGCACGCCGGGAAGGCTGGTGCTCTCGGGCGACGCGTTCGGCGGCCCCAAGGTGGAAGGCGCCTTCAATTCGGGCCGGGCGGCCGCGCACGCACTGCTGTAGGCCAGCCGATGGTCAGCTTCGGTTCTGTCGGCGTTTGCTCGCATCGATGACGTCGGCGAGCAAGTGCTGGTCGAAGTCCACAACGACCGGTACGTGCTCTTCGACCTTCACCTCGTCAAACCACACTTCCGGTGTGCCGACCTGCACGCGCACGAGCGCGGGGAGCCATTCACGGGGAACAAAGCAGTAGTCGGTGTGATGGCTCGCCGCGACACCGGCAACCTCGGGTGTGAACCGCGTTGGTTGCTCCCGCGGGTCGCCGTGGTCAAGTCCAGCCCATGAGTGATAGGCGCTGACAAGCCCATGTGCCTCGAATCGAGCGATCAGCTCGAGCATGTCCCAGTTCGGATCGTTGCGATGAAAGACCGGATTGTTGTTGAAGTCGCCAGCGACCACCGTCTGTTCCTCGAGGAACTTCTCATAGAGCCGCAACATCTGCATTGGTTGTGACGCTGGCGGATTGGTCTTGAACGTGACCTGGGCCTTCTCGTTGAGCGCCCAAATTGCGAGGAGCTGGTGAGCGACCGGACCGTTGATCGCCACCGGAGCAATCCACTCCAACCGCTGATCCCATTTCCCGGCCTCCAATTTCGCAAACGTTGGATCGAACGAAAGAACACCGAGCCCTCGGTGAGAATGACGCCCTATCCACGCCATCGACGAGTGAGTATCTCGCCCCGCCTTGAGCAAACGGACTTCGTTGCCCGAACGCGCGGTGACGAGCACATCTGCGTCGAGCGCGACGATCTTGTCGTAACGCCGCTCCATTGCTGCGCCGACACTCCACACCACGAGGCGATAGCTCCCGCGGGGCTTGGAATCGATGTCGACGAGGTGCGCCACGGGCAAATTCTAGTGGTTGAGCAAAGTCGGTCACCGCACGCAGCACGTGTTGGGCAAACATGAGAAACTTTCACATGTCCGCAGCACTTATGGATCGCTTTCCTTCCATCTCAGATCTGGAGGCGCGCGCCCGATTGCGGATCCCATCGTTTGCGTGGACCTACCTCGAATCGGGCACCGGCGCCGACGTTGCGCGCGATGAGAACACGGCCGCGCTGGCCAAGGTCAAGTTTCGTCCGCAATTCCTAAAGGGTGTGCTCGAACCCAAGATCGAAACCGAACTGTTCGGCGTGTCGTACAGCGCACCGATCGGAATCGCGCCGGTCGGCCTCACCGGCTTGATATGGCCGGGCGCCGATGACGCGCTGGCAAAGACCGCAGCCGAGAAGCAGATTCCCTATGTGATGAGTACCGTGTCGACGACGAGTCCAGAAGCTGCGGGGCCACTCAGTTCGGGAATGGGCTGGTTTCAGCTGTATCCGCCCAGGGATCTCGACATCCGAGACGATCTGCTCAAACGGGTGAAGGCATCGGGGTTTACGACCCTTGTCGTCACCGCCGACGTGCCGACGCCGAGCAGACGAGAACGCCAGCGCAAGGCCCAACTGCGGGTTCCACCAAAGATCACACCGCGCGTCGCCGCGAGTGCAGCGCGTTGTCCGTTCTGGCTCGCAGCCTTGCGCCAGCACGGCATGCCACGCTTCAAGACCCTCGAGCCCTACGCCGACAGCGATGCAATGGCCGCAACGGCTGGCTTTGTGGGGGCGAGACTGGGCGGTTCGTTGTCGTGGGACTACCTCGCTTCCCTGCGAGCAAATTGGGACGGGCCGCTCGTCGTCAAGGGGATTCTCGATAGCGACGATGCACAACGTTGTGTCGACCTCGGCGTCGACGCGGTTTGGGTTTCAAATCACGGTGGTCGACAACTCGATGGCGCGGTCAGTTCAATCGATGCTCTGGTTCCGATCGTCGCGCAGCTCGACGGTGCGGTGCCGGTGCTGTTCGACTCGGGAATTCGGGACGGTCTCGACATTGCCCGTGCGCTGGCCCTCGGCGCAGACTTTTGCTTCGCTGGGCGCCCGTTCATGTTCGGCCTTGGGGCGCTTGGCGACGCC
The DNA here is from genome assembly GCA_938040365.1 of uncultured Acidimicrobiales bacterium. Lineage (GTDB taxonomy): Bacteria > Actinomycetota > Acidimicrobiia > Acidimicrobiales > SHLQ01 > SHLQ01. The sequence continues at coordinate 6,797 of CALHXU010000094.1, read as the reverse complement.
GGCGCTCACCATGTGTATGACATCTTGGTCGACGGACTACTGAACACGCTTCACCAAGTAGGCGTCGAAGAAACGGCAGACCTGAAGAGCCGACTCATCAACTAATTGCGGTCCGCCTAGTTGGCGATGGTTTCGCTCCGGCAATCGTTGCGATACGCAGCAGGTGTGGTTCCGACGAGGCGGCTGAAGAACTTCGCAAAGTTGCTCTGTTCGCTGAACCCTAGGTTGTTCGCTATCCACGCAACCGAGATGTCGGTGTTCGACAGAAGTCGGCACGCCGCGTATGCCACGCGAAGATCGATCGTTTCCTTCGGTGTCTGGCCGAGCACTCGCTTCGTGGCACGGGTGAGCGTCTTTGTGGAGCAACCAATGAGCTTTGCGTAGTCTCCCACCGAACGAGTCGAGAGGTAGTGGAACTCGAGTTCGCGCCGGAAGTCTCCGACGAGTTTTTGTTCGGCGACGGCATCGGTTGGGAGCATCGTGCGATCACTCGCTCCGGCGATCAGTTCGAGCAGTACCGACGCGATACTCAATCGAAGCCGTTGCTGGGCCCCTGCCGGCAAGACGTTGGGCTTGGTGAGCGAGACGATCAATGCGTGAGCTACGTCGATAGATGCGCCGAGTGCCACGAGCGGCGATAAGCCGTTGACGTCGAACAGGTCGAGCGGGCAAACGTGTTGATCGATTGCGATAACCCAACCGTCGAAGGTGGCTTCTGGAACCCAGCGGTGCGCGCGACCGGGTTCGATGTGTAGGACCGAGCCGGGTTCGACGACGTAGTCGGTCATCTCGACGACGTGGCGACCAACGCCCGCTGTGGGCATGATCACGAGGTGGCGACCAACGCGCATGTTGGTGTTGGCCTGCACAAGGTCATGGGCTCGAATGTCTTTGACTTGGGCGCAGTGGATGGGCCCTGCGACGTCGCGCAATTCGGCGATCAGGTCAATATCGACTACGTCTAAGAAGGGTAACCCAGCCATACCGCTCCTTTCACCAAATTATGTACCAACGTCGAACTTAATGATGGTAGCAGCTCGAAACGAGGCTTGCCGCTGGCTCGAACCTGGCTCATGACGAGACCGACACTTCTGACACGAGGTTGCGTAACGAGCTTGCGATCTCACTCGATGGACCCATTCCGTTGTCGGCAGCGCTGAGAAGCTCGTGAATCGCTTCGATCGAACCGGCCGCAGAGTGCCACATCGGGTCGATCAGTGTCATTGCCCAATCTTTGAAACGCCGCTCGGCGAGCCCCAGTCCAACGCTCTGGACGATCTTGTGCCGCGCATCATTTTGAATTCTGTCCCACACGGCGAGCAGTTCGGTTTCTGGCCCCTCGATGTACTGGGTGAAGTGCGGTTCGCTGTACGTCAGATACCCCGTAACCCCGTGAAGCTCATTGGCCTCGGCGGCTCTATCTGCGAGCTCAACGACATCGTCGGGGCCGAACGGGCGCGTCGTACGGCTGAGGTACACGATTGAAGACACCTGAATGGGTTCGTGCTGCATCGACGTCATCGAAAGTTGCCTTCCTCAACGGACCGGAGGTTTTCGTCACTCAAACTGATCGAACATAGAACGAGTGGCCAGCACACAAGATGCTCGACACTTCTGGTGTACCACCTGACAGAATTCTGTGGCCAGATATGGCCCACTTTGACTAGGCACAGTCCTCAAAGCACCTTAACAAGCCATGAACTGGCAGCAACAAGCCATGAACTGGCAGCAACAAGCCATGAACTGGCAGCAACAAGCCATGAACTGGCAGCAACAAGCTATGAGCTGGCAGCAACGATGACCTCAACAGGGCAGAAGTTGCCCACGCATTTGTGGCGATACACGTCGCCTCGCCAGCGGCTTTGCTGAAATAGCGCCAGGATCTTGCACTTGGTCGGCTCAGCAGAGTACGACCGTGGAAGCGCTCCTTACCCCAGAGGCGCTTCCACGGTCAGATCGACGCTCAATACCTAGATGGCGATCCGGGCACACACTTCATCGAGCAACTTTGCAACCGTGACCCTCCGAGTTGCTTTGACTACTCGCTCACCAACGACCTCGGTCCGAGAGGTCGTTGCACCGCCAGCTCTGAAGAATCGTTTGCGAACCGCTCCAACGACCACCACTTCGGTTCCGCTCTCGAAACTATGAACGTGATCGTCTGGATCGATCCATTGGACTGGCACGAGCGTGGTGCCTTCAGTCGAGCTACACCTGAGCTCCCAATTCGAAACCACCCGGCCAGATGCCAGCGTCAACCTCAATGGATCCTGGGCGAGCGTTCCGCGCAAAACAGCCACATTCATAACATTCCCTACGTTGATAAGAGATCTTGGGGGAAGTGCTGAAGGTAAACCTACGCGACGGGTCTGACAGCGACTTAATTCACTCAGACCCCGAAGCGCCGCTGGTAGGAGGGAAAGGGTTGGTTTGTGCCGCTCGGTGCGTTAGGTCGAAGAGCCGACGAACAGTGGCCCATGCTCAATCTTTGAGAGCACGTGTTGGGCAAACAGGTCGGCTTCTGCTTTGTGGGTGTAGCCGCTCAGAATGAACGCACCGACTCCAACCTCCTGGTAGGCGCGGATTTTGGCGAGAACCTGATCGGGATCACCAACGATCGCCGCGCCTGCACCGCTGCGAGCCCGACCAACGCCGGTCCACAGGTTTTCCTCGACAAAGCCGTCGTCCTCAGCGGCGTCGCGCAACTCGTTCTGACGGGCAACGCCGGCCGAAGCCGTATCGAGCGACTTCTGGCGAATCTTCTCGCCTTCTTCAGCATCGAGCTTCGAGAGCAAACGGGTCGCTGCCTCACGAGCTTGTGCTTCGGTCTCGCGAACAATGACATGGGCGCGCAGTCCGTACTTCAGCGTGCGATCAAAGCTCTTTGCGCGCTCAGCCATGTCCTCGATCGTCCCAGCAACTCCGGCGACGGTGTCGGGCCAGGTGAGAAAGACGTCGGCGTGCTCTGCCGCAGTGTCTTTGGCCGCAGGGCTAAAGCCACCGAAGTAGAACGGCGGGCACTTGCCAGACACAGTCCGCATCCTCGGTGGATCGACCGTAAGTTTCACAAACTCGCCCGCCATATCGACCGATTCGCCGTTGAGCAGCGTCCGAAGCACATGCATCCACTCGCGGGTGCGTTGATAACGAGGCTCGCTCTCGAGAGGGGCGCCTGGAATGTCGCTCGAGATGATGTTGATCGTCAACCGGCCCGAAGCCATCTGGTCGATGGTGGCGAGTTGGCGTGCGAGCTGTGGCAGCCACATCTCGCCCATCCGCACGGCGGCCAACAGTTGGATTTGCTCGGTATGGGTCGCAATCGCTGCGGCGAACGAGGTCGTGTCCATCCCCAGGTCATACCCCGATGGCAAAAGTACGTTGTCGTAGCCGAGGCGATCTGCGGTCTGCACGATGTCTGAACAGTGCGACCACGAACTCTTGAGATGGTCCTCGGGTACGCCGAGGAACTCATAGTCATCATCGCAAAGTGCGCCGAACCACGAGATCTCTGGGACGGTAACGGGCTCGCTCACGGCAGCGGCACTCCTTCGCTCGCAGCGACGATGTCATAGACATCCTTGCGGTCGAGCGAGACGTCGAACGCCGCGGCAGCCGAAGTGAGCCGTGCCGGGGTCTGGGTGCCGAGCAAGGCAACGGGTTTAGACGGGTTCGCAAGAACAAAGGCCGTCGCGATCGCGGCGCGATCGACGCTTTCGCGCTCGGCGAGACGATCGATGACCTCGAGCAGTTCTGGCCGGATCCCTTCGCCGCTGAACAAGCGCCCGCCAGCGAGCGGGCTCCACGCCAACGGGGTCACCCCGTCGCGCATCGCCCGATCGAACGTGCCGTCGCGCATTGGCTGGCACTGTGCGACCGAGAACTCGGGTTGGGTCGACACGATCGAATGGTCGAGGTGCGCTGCGAGTGCGTCGTACTGGTCGATGGTGAAGTTCGAGACTCCGACCATCCCGATCTTGCCCTCGTCGATGAGCGCATCGAGAGTCGCCGCAACATCGGCGGGGTGGGTGAACATGTCGGGCCGGTGGATCTGCCACAGGTCGATGTGCTCGACGCCGAGCCGCCCGAGCGAGGCTTCGACCGCAGCGCGCAAATACTCCGGGCTCGAGTCATATGGCAGCGGAGGCATGATGCCGCCCTTCGTCGCAAGGACCATCTGGTCGCGAAGCGTTGGGCTGTTGCGTAGCACCTCGCCGAGCCGTTCCTCGTTCTGTCCAAAGCCAGTGCCACCGTGGTCCAGTCCGTAGACATCGGCGGTATCGATGAGATTCATACCGGCGCCGAGGGCGGCCTCGATCAGTTCTTGGTTGGTCGCGGGGTCCTCGGCGGTCAGCCGCCAAGTGCCATAGCCAAGCGCGCCGATCTGTGGCCCATCGACGCCCAATGTTCGAGCGGTTGCGTTCACGAGGTTCGAAGTCATGCCCATTACAGTAGCCGATAACGTCGATTGAGGTGCAAGCGTTTACATCTGTTGCAAAATCAACGATTGTGTTAAGGTCGACCCATGGACAGTGAGCACATCCGCTACGGCATAATCGGAACCGGCATGATGGGCGTCGAGCACATCGAGAATATTTTGAGTCTCGACAACACTTCGGTCACGGCGATTGCCGACACCGACGCTGGTTCTCGCAGAACCGGCGCAGCTCACGCAGGCCCCGAATGCGCCGTGTACGAGAACTACGACGATCTCCTCGCCGACCCCAATGTTGATGCCGTCGTTGTCGTCACCCCAAACTTCACCCACATCGAGGTCATGTCCAAGGTCGTTGCCTCGGGAAAGCACGTGCTCTGCGAAAAGCCGTTGTGCACCACTGCACAGGATTGCGACACGCTCATCGCACTTTCGGAAGGCTACGACGGCGTGATTTGGGTTGGCCTCGAGTACCGCTATATGCCCGCCGTCGATGCGTTGATCACCCAAGTACGAAATGGCTTTGTCGGCGACGTACAGATGGTCGCCATCCGAGAGCACCGCTTCCCGTTCCTCGAGAAAGTCGATGATTGGAACCGGTTCAATAAGTTCAGCGGCGGCACCCTCGTCGAGAAGACGTGTCACTATTTCGATCTCATGAACCTCATCATTGGCGAGCATCCGGTGCAGGTGTTCGCCTCGGGTGGGCAGAACGTCAACCACCTCGACGAGGTCTACGACGGAGCGACAAGCGACATCTTCGATAACGCCTTTGTGATCGTCGACTACCCCAACGGGGTTCGGGCGATGCTCGACCTGTGCATGTTTGCCGAGGCGACTAAGGATCAAGAAGAGCTTTCGGTCGTCGGCAACCTTGGAAAGCTCGACGCTCGCATCCCAACATCTGAGCTCCATCTTGGGAAGCGGTCTGGTGAAGGTCTCGCCGATATCGGCAAGGTCGAAACGCGTCCGATAACCAACGACGAAATTCGCCATACCGGTCTCCACCATGGAGCGAGCTACCTCGAGCATGTCGATTTCGTCGAGGCGGTGCGAGCACATCGCACCGCTCGCGCCGCAGCGATCGAGGCGGGTAAATCGACGCAGGACGCGATCGTTGCTGCCGGCGAGGCGGTCGCCGAGCTCGGCACGCTCGTCAGCCTCGACGACGGCCGCTGGTCAGTCGCAATCGGCCAAGCCGCTCACGTCTCGATCGCCGAAAACCGACCCGTCGCCCTCTCCGAAATCACCGGGGTCTGACCCTTCCCGTCCCGTCACCGGCCGTTCGGGGTCAGACCCTACCCGTCCTGTCACCGGCCCTTCGGGGTCAGACCCTTTCCGTCCTATCACCGGCCGTTCGGGGTCAGACCCTCGATGTCACACTCGTTGGGTACTTTGGCCTTCACCACAGAAAGTGGATCTCGGAAACGTTGCGTTTCCCTCCAAACACAGCGAGAGAAACGTGCAAGATGTCCCGGCCATTGCGAATCGATTACCCCGGTGCGTATCACCATGTCATGAACCGAGGCGCCGCCCAGCAGGCGACCTTTCGTTCAGTGCGAGACCGAGAAGAATTCAGCAGCCTTTGGGCCGAAGCAACAGTGCGCTTTGGCATCGTCGTGCTTGCATATGCGTGGATGGGCAACCACTTCCATGCCCTCGTATTTACTCCCGACGCACAACTGAGCGAATCACTTCGCTACATCATCCACGTCTACACCCAGCGATTCAATCGACGCAACGGTCGCGACGGCCCGCTCTTTCGCGGAAGGTTTCACTCGATTCTGATCGACAGCGACATTTACCTTCACCGCGTCGCTCGATACATCGAGCGAAACCCTCTCGATGCAGGCTTGGTAACCCCCGAGGAGCTGCTTCGATACCGGTGGTCGAGTCTCCGTCACTACCTGAATCCAACTCCGGGAGACTGGGTCACCACCCAGCCCCTGATTTCGCGAATGGGCTCTCGGCGTTCATACCTCAAACACGTACTTTCAGAACTCCCTGATGAGGAGCTTGAGGCGTTCTATGGCGGAGAGCAACGCCAAGGAGTCATTCTCGGAGATCAACAGTTTGTCGACTCGCTACCAGCAGAGGTCCAGAAACTAGGCCCGATCATTGGAGTGCAAGCAATTGCCCTAGAGGAAATCGACGAGGTGCTCGTCCGAATACGGGCGCAGAGTCACCTTGGGCCCCGAACGCGTTTCCTGGCCGCTGAGCTTGGGCAGCTCCTCGCAAGGTCCTCACGTCAAGATCTTGCAAACCACTACAACTTCGCTTCCCTGAGCACCGTCTCGTCTGCCATCGCAAGGAGTAAGGCTGACCCACAGACGATTCCTATCCGCCAAGCCGCGATGGCCTACTT
>CALHXU010000093.1 GCA_938040365.1 uncultured Acidimicrobiales bacterium | reverse complement strand
CCTGAAGGCTCGCGTCGATCCACGTCCCCTCCTCGAAAAAGTCTAGGTACCGGCTCAGCCCTGGCGGGCTTCCCCGGACCCGAGTTTCTCGCCTGCGGCTCCAAACATCGGTCGCATTTAACTCTGCCCGAGGGCTTGCTTGTACGCGGCGAAAAACGCTCCTAGCGTCTCGGACCGCAGTTCACCTGCGGCTCGAAACGTTGGCCTGTTGGGCTCCTGCCGTCGGACTGTGTGGCTCGGAACGTCAGCCTTAGAAACGTCGGCGAGCGTTCTAGGTCTTGCCGAGGGCCAGTTTGTAGGCGGCGAGGACGCGGTCTCGTGCAAATTTGTGATCGACGATTGGCTCGGGGTACGTGTCGCCCAAGATGACGCCGTTCGTTGCGAGGTCGAGCGGTGGCGCGGTCCACGGTGCGTGAATGGTCTTTGCATCGAGTCCGCGAAGCTCGGGAATCCATTGTTTGATGTAGGTGCCGTCTTTGTCGAATTTCTCGCTCTGACCAATGGGGTTGAAGACCCGAAAATATGGGGCGGCGTCGGTGCCCGTTCCGGCTACCCACTGCCAGTTTCCGGCGTTCTGTGAGGGTTCTGCGTCGATGAGGAGGTGGCGGAACCACCGCTCGCCCTCTCGCCAGTCGATGAGGAGGTCCTTCACGAGGAACGAGCCGACGATCATGCGGACGCGGTTGTGCATCCATCCGGTTTCGGCGAGTTGGCGCATTCCGGCGTCGACGATCGGGTAGCCGGTTCGACCGTCCTTCCACGCCTGCAGGCCTTTCGGATCGTGACGCCACTGCACTTGGTCGTATTCGCTTCGGACGGCGCGGTCGAGCATCTGGGGGGTCTCGAGGAGCATGTGGGCGTACCAGTCGCGCCATGCCAATTGGCGAATGAAGCCGTCGCGGCCCGGCGTTTGGGTGCCGATGGTGTCATAGAGCGTGATCGGCGCAATGGTTCCGAATCGAAGGTGAGCCGAGAGTTGCGAAGTGCCGGGGACACCGGGGAGGTCGCGTGTGTCGAGGTAATCGTCGACGCCGTCGAGCCAGCGCCGGAGCGATGCGTGGGCTCCGTGGTTACCCGGTTCGATGACCGGCGCATCGAAGTTGGGGAGTGGCGAGGTGAACTCGGCCGGGATTGCGCCGAGTTGTGCGTCGCCAGCAGCTGGCATGACCGGCAGCGGGGCGTCGACCCACTTCTTCCAGAACGGCGTAAACACCTTCGACAAGGTGCCCTTGCCGGTGAGGACGGTGCCCGGTTCGGTTAGGAGCGTTCCCCAGAAGGTGACGTGTTCGCAGTTGAGCTGGTGTGCAATTGCGTTGTCGCGGGCGCGGCCGAACCCGCTCGCCGTGCGGTTGAAGTGCAGCGTGGTTGCCTCGACGGCGTCGCAGATCTTTGGGACGAGTGTCCGCGGATTTCCAACGGCGATCGAGAGCTCGCCTCCGAGCGCGCCGATTTCTTGGCTCAATGCCTCGACGTTGGCGAGGTAGAGGTTTCGTCGGAAGGGTCCGACCCCGGCGAGTATCGCTGGGTCGACCACGACGAGCGGAATGACGGTACGTGCAGCGCTCGTTGCGCTCAACCAAGCGGGGTTTGCCTCGAGACGGAGGTCGTTTCTAAACCAAACGACCGCACAGGAGCGCTCTTCGAGGGTGTCTGATGGCATCACCAATTCACCTTAGGTGCGCTGAAGATGGAGTATCGGACCTAGCGGCGATACGATCACGCCGTGGCTTTCGAGGTGGAAACTCAGGTCTTTAACGGACCGTTCGATCTTCTCCTGCATTTGATCCTCGCTGAAGAGGTTGAACTGTACGAGATTTCATTGGCGACGATCGTCGACGCGTACCTTTCTGAGTTGGAAAAGATGGAGTCGCTCGATCTCGAGGTAGCGACCGAGTTCTTGTTAATCGCTGCCACGTTGGTCGAGTTGAAGGCGCGCCGGCTGCTGCCCGACGACGACTCGTTCGACCTCGATGATGAGCTTGCGTTGTTCGAGGAGCGCGATCTGCTCTTGTCGAGGTTGGTTGAGTGCAAGACGTTCAAGGACGCGTCTCGGGTTCTGAAACAGCTCCATGACGCAGGGGGACGCACGTACCCGCGAACGGCGGGTATGGAAGAGGAGTTCTTCGGTGTTGCCCCCGACATGCTCGAAGGGCTCGATGTGATCGACCTGCGCGATGCGTGCATTCGTGCGTTGACACCAAAGCCGGAACCAATCCTCGACCTTTATCACGTGAGCGCGGTGACGGCGTCGGTGTCCGATGCGGTGATCGAATTTCTCGATGATCTTCCTGGGCAAGGGCGGGTGAGCTTTCGAAGCCTCACGTCGGGTCTAGTGGATCGCATCGAGGTAGTGGTGCGCTTCCTCGCCATTCTCGAACTGTTTAAGCAGGGCCTTGTCGATGTGGTGCAGGCAGAAGCATTCGGCAACATCGAACTCGAATGGATTGGCGGCGACGTCGACGACGCCCGCGCACTCCTCGCCATAGATACCTACGACGGATGATTGAAAGACTCATGGATTCAGCAATAGATGTGGATAGCTCGCCAAACCCGACCGCTGGCGAAGTGCGGAGCGGCGAGGAAGCAAATGGTGTGCTTCCCGATGAATTGGTGGCTGCGATCGAAGCCGTGTTGATGGTCGCCGAGCGGCCGATCGAGCCGCGGCTGTTGGCTCAGTTGGTCGAGGCGAGCATCGAGTCGGTCGAGGCAACGTGTGCTTTTCTCGACGAGCAGTATCGGGAGCAGGGCCGCGGGTTCGTTCTTGCGCGGGTCGCTGGCGGATATCGCTACCAGAGCCACCCAAGTCAGGCCGCGTATGTCGAGCGGTTTGTGCTCGAGGGCCAGACGACGCGGATGTCTGCTGCAGCGCTCGAAACGCTCGCCATCGTTGCGTATAAGCAGCCAATTTCTCGTGCGCAGGTTGCGTCGATTCGTGGCGTTTCGGTCGACGCGGTGATGCGCACGCTCAATCAGCGCGGCTACATCGCCGAGGTTTCTCGTGACCCTGGTCCGGGACAGGCAGTGATGTATGGGACGACGTCGCTGTTCCTTGAGCGGCTGAACATCAACTCGATTCTCGACCTGCCAGAGCTGGGCGATTTTGTACCTGCGCCCGAGATTGTGGAGGCGCTCGAGGTCGGACTTCGCTTCGATGCGAGCGAGCTTGCTGATGCTGTCGGGACCGATGCCGAAGCTAACGGATCTTCGAGCGAGGACGTGGCGGCACCTACCGAGACGAGTGCTGATGAAGAGCCAGACATTGTGCTCGACCTGACCGACTCGGCCCTGGCCGGAAATATCGCTGAAGAGGAATGAGCGCCGAACTCCAGCGCGCACAGAAAGCACTCGCTGCTGCCGGCGTTGCGAGCCGGCGGGTGTGCGAAGAGATGATCGAAGATGGGCGCGTGCTCATCAATGGGGTCGTAGCCACGCTCGGCGACAAGGTCGATACTGCGGTAGACGAGTTGCGTGTCGATGGTTCGGTCGTGTCGATCGATCCGACGCGACGAACGGTGCTGTTGAACAAACCAATCGATGTCATCTCGACTGCTTCTGATACCCATGACCGCCAGACCGTGGTCGACCTGGTCGATGTCGACGAGCGGTTGTATCCGGTTGGCCGTCTCGATGCCGACAGCGAGGGGCTTATTTTGCTCACCAACGATGGTGGGCTTACCCAGCGCTTGACGCACCCGTCGTTTGGTGTGGAGAAGGAGTATTTGGTGAGCGTCGAAGGCTCGCCGAGCCGGTGGGCGCTCCGGCAGCTGCGCGAGGGGGTCGACCTCGATGATGGCAAGACGTCGCCGGCGAAGGTTTCGGAGCTCTCGCCTGGTCTGTTGCGCATCGTGATTCACGAGGGGAAGAATCGGCAGGTTCGACGGATGTGTGCAGCGGTTGGTCATGACGTGACCCGGTTGGTGCGTTCTCGAATTGGGAGTGTGAGCGACAATTCGTTGAAGCCCGGCGAGTGGCGAGACCTCACCGCCGCTGAGGTGCGTTCGCTCGAGTCTGATGTCAACGATGCTGGTGTGACAGCGGATGCTGGTGTGACAGCGAATGCTGATGTGACAACGGATGCTGGTGTCACAGCGGATGCTGATGTGACAGCGAATGCTGGGCCTGATGTTGTCGCGGACGCAGACGAATAGGCTGATGGCCGAAGGGCGTAATGAGGGAGCTGTCTGAAATGGAAGCTGGAGGTGGACGCACCGCTGGCGTCATCGGCCTCGGGCTGATCGGCGGCAGTATCGCCGCTGCGCTCACCCATATTGGGTTTCGCGTCGGAGGGGTCGATCAGGATCCTGAGACGGTGCAGCGCGCAATCGACCTCGAACTGATTGCCCATGACGGGCTTCCCGCTGACGCTGAGATGACGATCGTGGCGACACCGGTCGATGCGATTGCTGACGGCGTGGCGCATGCGCTTCGAGAAACGAGGGGCTGGGTCACCGACACGGGCAGCGTCAAAGGTCCGGTCGCTGCAAGCATTGCCGATCCGCGGTTCGTTCCTTCGCATCCAATGGCCGGATCCGAGCAGAGTGGGCTTCTCGGGGCACGTCCTGAATTGTTTCGGGGTGCTGCATGGGTGATCTGCCCAACGCCCGAAACTTCCGATGAGACAGTTGCAGCGATGCACGAGCTGGTTATTGCGCTGGGTGCTGACTGCCTGACGCTTACCCCAGAGGCGCACGACCGCATGGTTGCCACGGTTTCTCACGTTCCACACCTCACCGCAGCTGCGCTCATGAATGTGGCGGCGACACGCTCTGATGAGCACGCCGCTATGTTGCGCTTGGCCGCGGGAGGGTTTCGTGACATGACCCGTATCGCTGCGGGTTCGCCGACGATTTGGCCGCCGATCTGTGTGCAAAACGGCGAAGCGATCACCGATGCCCTCGACGATGTTATTGGCCGCCTTCAGTACCTTCGAGATGCGGTGGCGACCGCCGACACCGACGGGATCGAAAGCTCGCTGCAAGCAGCTCGCGAGGCTCGTGCGAGCTTGCCGACGAGTGCGGCCCTTCCCGCTGGGCTTTCCGAGGTTCGGGTTCGGGTCAAGGACGAGAGCGGCCAGCTCGCAACGATCACCGGCCTTGCCGCCGAGCTGAACGTCAACATCTTCAATATGGAGATTGCCCACAGCGCCGAGGGGCCAACCGGTGTGGTCGTGCTGCTCGTCGCTACCGATACGGCCGAGGCCCTTCGTTCGGGTCTTCTCGACAATGGCTACCGTCCGTCGGTCAGGCCGCTCTCATGAGCCACGATGCTGGTGCACCGGCGAATGGCACCGCTGCGCGGATTGTCGAACCGATACGCGGAACGCTCGACGCCGAGGTGACCCTTCCCGGGTCGAAGAGCATCACGAATCGGGCACTCATCACCGCTGCGCTCGCCGAGGGTGTCACGACGCTTTCTGGCGTTGGGTTGTCAGACGACACCCGGGCGATGATCGGGGCGCTGTCTTTAGTCGGGGTCGAAACCGAGATCGCACCCGACGAGACCACGCTCACGGTGCACGGCGTCGGGAAGGGCTTGCGGTCGCCTGAACGCGAGCTCGACGCCAACATGTCGGGTACGAGCGCGCGATTTCTTCTGCCCGTGCTCGGGCTTATCGGCAGCGGAACGCTGACCGGCCATGAGCAGATGCGCGCTCGACCAATGGCGACGCTTTGCCAGGCGCTGACCGACCTCGGTGCGGTGGTCGATGGTGAGTCGTTGCCGATCGCTGTGTCGGCGCCGGTCACCGGCGATTCGGTTTCGATCGACGCGAGTGTGTCGAGCCAGTTCATCTCGGCGTTGCTGCTCGCTGCGCCGTTGTTTCCGAATGGGCTGAAGCTCACGCTTACTGGAACGCCGGTTTCGACTCCGTACGTGTCGATGACAATCGCCGTCATGGAATCGTTCGGTGCGTCGGTTCAAGGTGAAGACCGAGACAGCGGCCAGGTAATCACGGTTTCGCCGACCGGCTATTCGGCAATCGAGTACGAGGTTGAACCCGATGCGTCGACGGCGACCTATCCACTCGCTGCAGCTGCGATCGTGGGTGGACGAGTACGCGTGAACGGGCTTGGAAGTAACTCACTTCAAGGCGATGCGGCCTTCGCCGAACGGGTGTTGGTGCCAATGGGCGCGCGAGCTTTCGTCGATGAAGGCTCGATCGAGGTGCGCGGCAACGGTCTTCTCGACCCGGTCGGCGTCGACCTGGGCGATATGAGCGACACGGCGCCCACGTTCGCTGCGCTGGCTGCGAAGGCCGACGGCGTTTCGTCGGTGACCGGCATTGGGTTCATCCGGACAACGAAGGAGAGCGACCGGGTCCAAGGTTCGGTCGATGAGTTGAACCGGATCGGTGTTGCAGCGACGGTCGACGAAGACGGGTTCACCGTCACCGGTGGTGTTCATCAGAATGCGACGGTGCAGACCTATGAGGATCACCGGATGGCGATGGCGTTTGCGCTCGTCGGCCTGACGGGTGGTCCGGTGACGATTCACGACCCGAGCTGTGTGGGAAAGACCTTCCCTGGCTTCTGGGAGCTGCTCGACGAGCTTCGGGCGACGGCGCGAACGACGCCACGCGTGCTCGCGATCGATGGCCCAGCGGGCAGCGGAAAGTCGACGATCGCCAAGCGATTGGCGGAACGTTTACGCCTTCCGCACCTCGATACCGGAGCGATGTATCGAGCGGTTACCTATGCGGTTCTCAAGGCTGGGGTGCATCTCGATGCGGCTGACCAAGTGGGGCAGGCAGCGGTCGATGCCGAGATCATCATGCGGGCAAATACCGTCGTCGTGAATGGCGAGAACGTAACGACTGCGATCCGTGAAGCCGAAGTGACAGCGGCAGTGTCGGTCGTCGCTGCGAATCCGGAGGTGCGCAGGGTTCTCGTGGACGCGCAACGGGCGTGGGCGACGAGACGTGGGGGAGCGGTCATCGAGGGTCGTGACATTGGAACGGCGGTGTTTCCCGACGCCGAACTCAAGGTGTATCTCAACGCGTCGGTCGAGGAACGGGCGCGGCGTCGCGCTGCCGAGACCGGAGAGGGCGATATCGCAGCGATGGCGAAGGCAATTGCCGAGCGAGACCATCTCGATATGACACGTGAAACCGACCCGCTGATGGTTGCCGATGATGCCGTTGAAATTGATTCGACGGCGATGACGGTCGACGATGTGGTTGGACGTGTCGCCGATATTTGGGCCCATGGCGACGACGGACAGCAAGGACAGCAAGGACAGCAAGGACAGTAGATGACGGGAACATCGGTGCTTCACCGGCCTGGGATGGGCAAGTTGCAGATTGCGGCGTGGATGGTCGTTCGGGCGTTCATTACCACCTTTGCCAAGGTGTGGTTTCGCTACGAGGTGCACGGCAAAGAGAACCTGCCCAAAGATGGTGCGTTTATCCTCAGCCCGAACCATCGCTCGAACCTCGACACGCCGCTACTGCCGCTGATCCGATTCGAACCTATTCGTTTTATGGGCAAAGAGTCGCTTTGGAAGGCCGGACGATTTGCTGCATGGTTCCTCGACACGATGGGCGGGTTCCCTGTCGAACGCGATTCTGCCGATCGTGCGGCCATGCGCTTGGCCGAGGACATCCTCGCGAACGGCGAACCATTGGTTATGTTCCCCGAGGGCACTCGTCGCACCGGCCCGATCGTCGAAGAAGAGAACATGCACAGCGGTCCGAGCTTTATCGCAGGCCGTCAGCAGGTACCGATCATCCCTATCGGCATGGCGGGCTCGGAAGAGGCAATGCCGACGGGCTCGAAGCTCGTGTACCCGAGGAAGATTGTCTTTGTCATCGGCGAACCACTCGACCCGCCAACGCCGAACGAGAACGGTCGTGTCAGCCGCCGAGCGGTCCAAGAACACACCGAAATCTTGCGAGACCGCATTCAAGTGCTGTTCGACGAAGCGAAGGCGCTTCGCGAATAGCTGCGGCCTACGGTTCGACTACTACGTTCAGAGACGAGCCGTAAATTTCAGAGAAGTTGCCCGAGACCGTCTGGCCAAGGAGACCTAGCGCCATGATCCCGACGAGTGCTCCTGCAGCGCCAACGGCCACGACCGAGGTCGCCTTTCCTGCCGGTGTCCTCGCACCGCATTCTTGGCACGCCAGTCGGTGTGAGGGAACGAGGTAATCGCACTTTGCGCAACTTCTCATGTTTGAGTTCTTCGGCACCGATTATGTAAAACATGAGGCGAAACTCGTGAGTTGGAGACCAAACCAGACCGTTTGGGAGCTCACTATGCGGTGCGATCAATCATGCTCGCACTGCGGATCGCGAGCGGCCGACCCACGTTCGGACGAACTTTCGACCGATGAACTGCTCGATGTTGCAGCGGCCCTCGTCGATATTGGGTCACGGTCGGTCACCCTGATCGGGGGCGAGGCGTACCTACATCCTGGGATGTATGACGTCATCGAGTTCTTTGCAGAGCGTGAGATTCATGTTGCACTGCAGACCGGTGGACGCAGCCTCAACGACCGACTTGCCCGACGGCTCGCCGACGCCGGAATATCGGCGGTAAGCGTGAGTGTGGACGGACCACGAGACGCCCACGACCTGCTTCGGAACAACCCTGGAAGCTTCGAGTATGCGATGCGAGCGCTGCACGCCGTCGGCGGCCTCGGCATCCGTTCTGGGGTCAACACCCAGGTAAACGAGCTCAACGCTGACCGGTTGCATGAATTGCTACCCGATCTGCTCGCTACCGACATCGAGGTCTGGCGATGTCACCTCACCGCTCCTATGGGGCGTGCTGCAGATAGGCCGGAGTGGATCCTCCGTCCCTGGCGGGTGGTCGATGTGCTCGACACGCTCGCCGAGATCCAGCTCGACCTCGCCGCTGTTGCAAAGCGCAACGGGGTGCCGTTGAGTGAAGTGCTCGACCTCAAGATCGGTTCGAACCTCGGGTACTACGGTCCGCACGAGCAGATTCTCCGAACCCCGATCGGTGGGTACGCGACCCACTATTCGGGCTGTAGCGCTGGTTCGACGAGCTTGGGCATCGAATCCGACGGCACGATCAAGGGCTGCCCATCGCTGCCAACAGCGCCGTACCAAGTCGGCAACGTCCGAGATCTCGACCTTCGAGAGGTTTGGAAGAACTCGCCCGAACTTGGGTTCACCCGCGAAGAACGGATCGACGAGCTGTGGGGTTTCTGCGCGACGTGTGACTTCAAAGAGGTCTGTCAGGGCGGTTGCTCGTTCATGACCCACACGACGTTCGGACGACGAGGCAACAACCCGTTCTGCTATCACCGAGTGACCCAGCTCAAGAAGCAGGGAATTCGCGAGAGCATCAGACAAACCGAACAGGCCCCTGGCGTGCCCTATGACTTCGGCAAGTTCGAGATCGTCGAAGAACAATGGAACGACGACTGGCGCAATGAACCGATGCCCGATCTCTACAACGAAGCCCCAGCACCAGTAGCGGTCGAGCTATCGCCCCGCAACCCCAAAGCTGCCTAACCGGGGTCTGCCCTGCCTTACCGTTCACCATGACAACCCGTTGATGGGGCCTGTCCCCGTTACTAGACGGGGTGGCTCTGAGAGGTTTCTGACGATGAGCTCGCGTCGGGCCCGGCTAGCCATTGCTCGCAGATCGCCAAGAAGTCGTCGAACCGTTTGTCACGAGCAATTCTGAGCTCGACCCGGAACTCGCGTTCCGTCCCATCGACGAAACGGATACCTAGCCGGTTCCTGGAACTCGCGATCGCTTTGCCTTTAAAAAACCCTTGGATCGCGTCCCGTTCTAGCCTCTCGGTGGACAGAGGCGTTCGGACGACCATGTGATCTTGGTGCAGGTCGAGACCCATTCGAATTATTCGCACAGCGCCGACCAGGAAGACGACCGTGAAGCCAACAAAGAAGGTGGGCTCCAACACCTGTCCTTCTGCGTAGTCTTCGGCGGCGCCGAAGAGTAACGACGCTGCAGCGAAGAGAAAGAACGCACCGAGGTATAGCAGTAGCCAGATCGGGTCGCGTACCTTGCGGGTTGCCGGCATCCGGTCAGTGGCCATCGGCGTACCGACCGCTTTCGTCCAAGGTTGCGTGACGAATGTGAGTAGCGCTGTGTGTCCGGTGCCGAACGATCGTCATCTGGATCTATCGGTTGGTTAGGCTCGAAACTGATCGAGTGGGACGTCTTGAAGCTTGTCCCTCCTGCCAAACATTGAGTGTCACACCCCTTGATTAGCTTGGTATCTATGACCTCGGGCGAGCACCTCAACAACAGGACCGGCGATACTGCCGACTGGTTGTCGGTGTCGCGTGCGGCGATGAACACCGTGGTTGCTTCGCTCGCTGAGGCGCCGTTTGCTGGCATATAGTTAGAACACCTCCCCCTTTTTGTCCTTGGTTGGGAACCCCGCTTTTTAAAATGTCTGGATCCGCCACTGTGTCTGGTTAAGAATTTTAGATATTTTCTAGATATTTTCTTTTACGTAGATTCAGCACTTCCCAAAACTGTTCCTGGATTCAGTCCAGAACTGTTCACTCGGTTTTCATTTGTCAAAGTAAAGAAAACTATTAAACATGTTATGTACATGTCTTTATTAATCGCAAGAGAATTGTATAAACAGTAC
>CALHXU010000092.1 GCA_938040365.1 uncultured Acidimicrobiales bacterium | reverse complement strand
GCGAGCGATTGTCCAAGGGTGCAGCCATTGGTGAGATAGAAGAGGGGGATTTGATCTGGGTGCTGTACGACCCGCAAGATCCTGCCGGCAACGTCGAATGGCCACCGCTTTAACGAGCCCGTCTAGGCGTTAGCTATATGGAACCGCTGCAGCCTCGAGCGCTGCGGTGATCTCGTCGACGGTCGGGGCGATCGCCACGACGAGCACAATTTCCCGACCGTTCTGCATGAGAAGAAGGCCCGCCGGATTTGTACTCACAGCCGGGTCGGAGACGAGGGCCGTGGCGGTCGGGAACGCAGGTGCAGCGGCAAGCTCGAGCGCTTGATCTTCGACGATGGTGAAACCGTCAGCCGGCACCCCATCAACCGTTTCTACGACGGCTTCACAATTTCCTGGCCCGAACATCTCGAGAGCAACCGCTGCGTCCTCAGTAGAGCCGAACATGAGTCGTTGAAAGATAACGGTGTCGGTCGGTCCGAGCTGTGCTGTAGCGCTTTCAGAAGGTATTGGCAGCGTGAAAGGGGTTCGAGCGTCTGCACCGCTTGCACATGTCCCGCCTTCTGCAGCCTCAACATCTAACTGGCCATCTGGCACCTCGGCGACATCGACCACCACCGTCAACCCTCCACCGATCGTGATTTCCAAGACCTCATCTGCAGAAGCATCGCTACGCTCCTCGACCGTCGCCTCTGCTGACGAGTCCTCCCCCGCCGTACTTGCGCACGCAGCAGCGAGCAGTGCAAAGACGCCGACAGCCGCTCCGAACCGAGCGCGTTTACTGGTAGAGGTGCGCCCGGTTCTGCCGTGAATGTTCATGAACCCAGTATGGGCTAGTTGAGGGTGCCTCCGTTAAAGGCCGCTTCGGTTCGCAGCGATCGAGACCTTCGATTCGCACCACCTGTCCGGTGGAGTGAATCATTGCTGGCCATGTCGACGTGTCCGAGGCAGCACCGTGTGGTGTGCTCGTACACTCGGGAACTATGGAGTCTTCGCCTTCGGTCCGCATCGAGGTAGAAGACGTCCGCGCTACTGAGAGAGAAGGTAATCCGGGTCCTGTTGGCGGGCCGGGGCGAAGTGGAGTCGGCGTTTCGGCAGCGGCCTTTGCCATCATTGCGCTGGTCATTGGCTTGGTACTCCTGCGTCCATCCGACGGCCGAGCAGCCGACGGACTCGAGCGACAGGCGCCAACGACGACTACAACCCCTCCTACGACCAGCACCGCACTAGCCGCGGAGGTGTCGACAGCCAGCCTCATTTCGACCAATGCCCAATCGGTCGGGTTCTTTCCGCTTCCCAACGGAATCACTTCGACAGCTGACGGATTCCTCGGACTTGGGCAGGTTACGACCTCCCATCCGTTCGCCCTGTTTCGGTCATTCGATGGCATCGAATGGGCCGCTGTCGATGCAACGGTCAACGGAATCGAGCCGGTGGTTGGCGAGGCCGAATTCAGTCATCTTCAGCGAGTCGCGGGCGGATTCGCACTCTTGCGGACGACACAGCTTGGGGAGACAGATTCAACCAGCGCCGGGGCAGAAACCATCGTCGAACGGCTCGTTTCGCCTGACGGGGTGAGTTGGTCTCTCGATGAAAGTTTCGCACCAATTCGACGCAGCGGAGACGTC
This sequence comes from uncultured Acidimicrobiales bacterium, assembly GCA_938040365.1. Classification (GTDB taxonomy): domain Bacteria; phylum Actinomycetota; class Acidimicrobiia; order Acidimicrobiales; family SHLQ01; genus SHLQ01. Next base: position 5,735 of record CALHXU010000092.1, on the reverse strand, counting down.
TCACCCGCATTTCACTTCGGAGATGTCGTTGGAGTCACCGTCATCCCCGACGAGGTGCCGATTCCGCTCGATGGGTTGTTCGCCGATGCGCTCGTCGCCGACTCGGGTGTTCCCACAGATGGGATATGTGGCCTCGACCGGTTCTTCACGTTTCAAACACAAAGCACCGGCTTTCGAACGGTCCCATGCGGTGATAGCGAGGACGCGAGAATCGCTGCGGTCGATTCCTTTCGGATTTCCGACCCACACTCCGCGAACGCCATCCTCGATTGTGCCGAGCTACTCACCGAAGTGACTCGGCGGCGAAACACCTCGATGATCCTCTCTCGTGACGGTGTGGTCGAACGAGACCGACTCGGCTTACTCACCGCCGCGGCCTATGTCGCCCTCAGCGATGGAACGATCGCTGGCGTCGCAGATGCTGACGAGTACTTTCCGGGTTTTGCTGCCTGTGAGGCCTTTCCCGATGCGTTCAAGAATCCCCGGCCGACGTTGTTGAAGTGGCTCACCCCCGATGGGGAGACGAGAAGTCTTGGTGTTGTCTCGGGCGCCGATCCGGCGGAGGCTGGCGTCGCGCCACTATCTGTGGTGCATGCCGAGGGTGATGATCTGCTCGTCCTCTATGAGGCGAGCGTATGGAGATACGACCTGATGCTCGGCGGCAGTCCGGCGATGACCGTGGGAGACCTTCCCGTCGCGCAGCACGGTTGGCACGACTTTGTCTTCCTCGACGGTGAGCGCGGCATCGGCGTCGCGGCGGACTTAGTTTCGGTGGTCGACCTCGCCACTAGCGTTACTCGGACGGTTGAGGTGGCGCTTGGGTCATCTCCTGAAATCCTCTTCGCAGACGCCGACCGAGCCTTCATTCAATCCGATGGCCCGGACGGGCCACTCCAACTCATCGAGAACCTGTCCGTTTCGTAAGTGTGCCTGGCACGCTTACGAAATGGGTGAGCGTGCGCGCAACCGTACGGCCGCTGATGCCAGCACCGACGATGGCAATATCAATATCGATGTCAATGTCGAGGTCGGGGTCGATGTCAATGTCGGTTACGAGGTGCCGGTGGCGTCGATCATCCAGTAGCCGTCGACGTCGATGAGCCGGTCTGACCCTGGTGTAGGCAGCGGTGTGTCGATCATCGTGTCGCGCACCTCACCCACCCACTTTGCATGCTGATATTCGTGGTTCACCACAGCACACATCAACCCGGTCGCGATGAGATGTAGTTGCTCGGGAGCGCCGACATCACCAGCGTCGATCCGGCCGATTACCGAATGAACGCTCTCGGACACCGACCGCCGATAGCCGATGATCTCATCGATCGGTGGGAGTGATCCACGACCTGGTTCGGGCGTTGCCGAGTCAAACACGGCGTCGAAATCCTTGTTGAACGAAACTTCGGCGGCGGTGAGGTTACGAAGCATGAAATGTCCAACCGCACCTTGGTGCCCGAGATGCCACGCAATTGCGCTGCTGTTCTCATCGGGTCGCCAGTGAAGGTTGTCCGAGTCGAGGCCTTCGACGAGCGCAAGGCTGTAGCTAGTCGAAAGATCATATTCATTGAGCAGGACAGAAAGTGAAGCGACGGCCATGGCGTACAGGCTAGACCCGCTCCGGCTGTGAGGTGTTGAGTGGAGTCCTTGAGCAATGCCGGAATATGTCGTCTGCTCTAGCGTTGAGGCGGTCGGGCGGAGCGAGAAAGAGATCAAATGAGAGCAAACGGACCGTCATTACTTGGAGCCACGCTCACCGCCGACGGCGTTTCCAACTTCGTGGAGCGCATCGTTACAAAGGCCCTCGAACCCGACGGCAACAACACCGGCGATGCAACTCCGATCTGCATTTGGGGTGTCCACGGCATTGGAAAGACCGCCCTGGTCGAGGAGATCGCAACCCGAAACGGCTGGCGTTTCGCGTACGTGGCGCCCGCACAGTTCGAAGAGATGGGCGACCTCCATGGGCTGCCGGTGATCGATGGTTCGACAACCGAGTTCGCACCGCCCGATTGGGTCCCGACCGAGGAAGGGCCGGGCATTCTTCTCCTCGACGACTTCAACCGTGCCGACGATCGAATCTTGCGCGGCATCATGCAGTTGCTCCAGCGCGGCGAGCTGATGAGTTGGTCGCTTCCCGATGGCTGGCACATCGTCGTTACCGCCAATCCCGAGGGGGCCGACTACAGCGTCACCCCACTCGACGACGCAATGTTGACCCGAATGCTTCACGTCAGCATGGAGTTCGAGCCAAAGGTTTGGGCAAAGTGGGCAACGTTGGCTGGCGTCGACGAGCGAGGGATCGCCTTCGTGCTGACCTACCCCGAGATGGTCGGCAAGTCGCGAACGACACCACGATCGCTGACCTACTTCTTCGACCAGATCGCCGGAATTTCCGACCTCGTCGCAAGCTGGGATCACGTGCATGCGCTCGCATTGAGCGCCCTCGACCCCGAAGCTGCCACCACGTTCATGTCCTTCATCAACGACGACCTCGCCGAGCTAGTGCCGCCCGGGGACATTCTCAACAACGATTGGGACGACACAGCGACGCGCATTTCTGAGATGGCCTTCGACGAGGACGGCCAGCGCCTCGACCGACTTAACGCAATGACCGCCCGCCTGTACCTGGCAGTGACCGCAGACGACTTCATTCCCACCCAACAGCAGGGCGAGAATGTGGTCTCGCTGCTGCTCCACGATGCGTTGCCGAGCGACCTTCAGATGATGTTGCATCGCGAACTGATTCGTGATGGAGGCCCCGAACTCAAGGCTTGCCTTCGAGATAAGGCCTTGGCTGCTCTCACGCTCGCGTCGCTGTGACCGCAGAGCCCAACTCATCTTCGCCGTCCCATGAGCGGCGAGCTGCTGCCGAGCGGGAACTTGGGCGCGCCGCGATTGCACTCATTCGTCACGAGCCGTTCTTTGGCCATCTCCTTTCGGCGATCAACCGAGACGTTGGAGACAAGGTCGAAACCGTCGGGGTGTCCTTGCGAAACGGGCGGCCGACCCTCAGCGTGAACCCCGAGTTCTACCTTGAGGAATTGGGAGACTCGGGTGAACGAAGCGCTGTCATCAAACACGAGGTCCTCCACCTACTGTTGCGCCACGCCGATCGACGAGACGCACAACGTCACGACCAGCAACTGTTCGACCTCGCCGCCGACCTGGTCGTCAATCAACTCATGGGCAGTCACTGGCCACTGCCACCTGGCGCGATCACGTTCGATTCGTTCAACTTCGAACTCGCCCCGGGCCAGACCCTCGAGTGGTACTACCGGGTGCTCGTCGAACATCGAGAAGAGATCCCGCCCGAACTCGGGTCGGGCCACAGTGATCACGACGGTTGGGAAGAAAACGACGAGGCAGCCCGAGCGATCGCCGAGAACGAGATGTCTCGTGCCGTTCGGGAGGCCAAGGAACGTGCAAGCGAGTCCTTTGGGCTCCTGCCGACCGAAATTCAAGCGCTCGCCAACTCCTTTGTTGGCCACAGCGAGGCGTCGGTCGACTGGCGGCGGGTTATACGACTGTTCGCAACGTCGAGTCGACGAACTCGAATCTCAAATACGCTCCGGCGGCCCTCCAAACGCTACGGAACCTACCCCGGGACAAAGGTCAAACGATTCCAGTCCGTCGCGGTCGTGATCGATACCAGCGGGTCGGTCAAGAAGGATGCGCTCGGCAAGTTCTTCAACGAGATTCGCGATATCTGGAGGCAGGGCTCGCAGGTCACGGTGGTCGAGGCCGACAACATCGTTCGTACGAGCTGGCCCTATCGCGGTGTTGCCCCCGAACAATTCGCGGGGCGTGGTGGAACGAAGTTCGACCCCGCACTGCAGTGGGTCGCCGACGCGGCACCACGCTTTGATGCGGTCATTTACTTCACCGATGGCAAGGCCCAAGCGCCGACCGTCAATCCCGGGTGCAAGATCTTGTGGGTGCTCCCAGACGACGGAAAGAGCGACGCGCTCGAAGGGCATCGCGTCGTCAGGCTCACCCCCTGAGAAACTCGGGTAAAAACGTCGATCTAGTCGTCGTCAGCTGCAGCTGGAGTCCCCTGAACCGCGAGCCGGCGCGCCTTTCGCCATTCTGTCCGGACGAGCGGTTCGAGCGACTCGGGCACGGCCTCGACGCCCGAACCGAGCACCACGATTGTCTCGAGGTTTGGAAGGTCGACGATCGGCGTGAGGTCGGTGATCCCGGTCGAGAGTGCAATGTCGAGCACCCGGAGATTGGTAGCGTGGCGCAAGCTTTCGAGCGACAACGGGTTGGTCGCTCGTCGGATCGATAGAACCTCCATCCCCGAAAGCTCGCCGATGTTGCCAAGGTCGGTGAGGCCGGGCCCCCACAATCGAACCTCTGGATGGGAAAGCGTTGTCCCAGGCGGGAACACCGCCTTCGTTAACTTCGAGACCTGATTCATCCGGAGTTCGTCGCAGCGTTCGAGCTGGGAAACATCGAACGGTGTGCCGATCCGTTCGCAAGTTCCGACCCTTCGAAGGTCCGGCGCATGAAAACTCGGGCTTGTCAGTCGGAGGTTTCCAACCTGTTCGCAGCCCAACACCTCGATCGGTCCCCCGTTACACCAGAGCCGTTCAAACGACGTAAAGCCCTCGACTCGAAGCGTCGATCGCGCCGACAACTTGGACAGCTTTGGGGCCAGCGCCGGCGTCAGCGCGCCGTCCACGCCGATTTGGCCGCTCAACGACATCAACTCGGGAAAGCTACTCGTCGTCGGCAGCCGCACGGTCATAGCGTCCAACACCTCGAGGCGGTTGAGTGAAGGAATTGGCGGCGGCTGCACTGCACCCCGGATCCGGAGATGCGTAAGGTTCGTCAGCGCCTGAAGCGGACCCAAATCGATGTCCTTGTCGTCGGGGCCTAAGAACAGATCGAGGTGCGTGAGCGAGGTCAGACGTTCGAGTCCTGAAAGCCACAACGGCGGAATCGGGCCTGACGCCTTCCGCTTCGGCTCACCGAGCGCGAGCGATGTCATCGAGGTGCGAAGCGGATGTTCTGATGCGGCGATCAGGTAGGTGAGCGCTACGGCGATCCAGGCGTTTCGGTCGGTGACATCTGCAAAGCGCGACCCGCCTTCGATCGAGTAGTACCGGCGCCACTTGCTCCGAGGTCGAACCTTGCTCTTCTCAGCCTGTCCTTTGCGTGGCGGACCAACTTGGCGAACACCGTCGAGCAACGCATCGAAAACCGCCTGATCGTCGAGGGCTGCTGCCAGCTCGATTCCTTGGAGCACCGACCCGCGGTCGGGCGTGATGAGTAGCGAGAAGATCGCATCGACCTGCTGTCGTTGCGCCGCACTAAGTGAAGCGGGTTCCGGCGGGCTATCACCCGTATAGCCCTCGACCGTCATTATTTGGCGTTAGTCGTTCAAGACGAAAGTGATCTTCATGGTGACTCGCCACTCGGTGATCTTGCCGTTGGTCACGGTGCACTTCTGGTCCTTTACCCAGGCCCCGGTCACGTTCTGAAGCGTTTGAGATGCGCGCTCGACGCCGGCTTGAACGGCATCATCAAAGCTCTTGTCCGATGATGAGATGACTTCTGTTACGCGTGCTACTGACATTACATATCTCCTGAGGTATTGATTCCTTAACAAACCGAACGTAGCTCAGGGGGTCGTTCAGAAGCCGGAACTAGGCGCGCAAATGCGCTGGCCCGCTTAGCGCGTTGCGCGTGATTTGTTGGACGTGGGTATCGCTCGCAAGCGCAAATACCCAATC
>CALHXU010000091.1 GCA_938040365.1 uncultured Acidimicrobiales bacterium | reverse complement strand
AATCGGTTGATCCTCGGCGGTCGCCTGCATGAGAATCAGACATGCCGCATCGGTGTCGAGATCCATTGGATAGTGGCGCTCGACAATTTCGAGGCTCGCCCGGTCGATGATCTCCATGACCGTCGGCTGCATGCCCCGGTCAAAGATGGCCGTAATGGCCTGACCACACTGGGGAAGTTCAGCGAAGTAGGCAACGGCGGTTTCCGGTGGTGAGGGTGCAGGTTCGAGTTTGACGGTGATCTCGGTGATGATGCCGAGCAGCCCTTCGGATCCGACGAACAACCCGGTCAGGTCGAGGCCGGTGGTCGATTTCAGCGTCTTGCGCCCAGTGCGGATCACATCGCCGTTGACGAGCACCACTTCAAGGCCGATCACATAATCACGGGTCACGCCGTACTTCACACAGCACAGGCCTCCCGCGTTCGTTGCGACGTTGCCGCCGATGCTCGACATTTCATAAGACGCCGGGTCGGGCGGGTAATAGAGCCCTTCGGCTGCAACGGCCTTCTTCAGCTCGCTGTTGATGACGCCGGGTTGGACTCGCGCCATCCGATTCGTGCGATCGATCTCGAGCACCTCGGCCATGTTGTGCACCGACAGAATCATGCAGCCATCGATGGCATTCGCTGCGCCGGTCAGGCCTGTGCCCGCGCCGCGCGGCACAACGATGGCATTGGCTGCTTCGGCAGCTTTCATCGCCGCGACGACTTCGTCGGTCGATTGGGGCGAGACGAGAACCGCAGCTGTGCCATGGCGTTCGAAGTGTGCGCGGTCTTGGCTGTATGCGAGGACGACATCGGGGTCGGTCTTGATGCGCGCTTCGGGAAGCCGTTCGCGAAGTTCGGTCAGCAGGTCGGCCATGGGTGAGATGGTTACACACTTTGCTCGCCGACGAGAGTTGATCGTCGGGGGCAGGCAGGTCTGCCGGTGTGGTGGCCTACACGCCCTGGATAATCATGATGAGGTTGCCGCACGTGTCGTCGAATACGGCCATGGTCTGTTCGCCCATCTCCATCGGCGGCATCGTGAATTCGACACCCAACCCAACAAGTCGGTCGTACTCTGCTTGTACATCGTCGACGGCGAACTGCGTCTGTGGAATCCCATCGGCCTTCAGCGCATCGCGATAGGGCTTGACCGCAGGGTGCCCCGAAGGTTCGAGGAGAAACTCGGTGCCCTCGGGATCTTCGGGAGAAACGACCGTCAACCAAAAGTCGTCACCCATAGGAACATCGTGCTTTATCTGAAACCCCAACGTCTCGGTATAAAACGTGCGCGCCGACGCCTGGTCGTCGACAAAAACGCCGCTGATGTGGATTCGCATGATGTTCCCCAATGGTGATGACGAATACTGCGATCGTATACGCCATCGTCCTCACCGCCAGATTTGGGGTCTGACCCCAACGAGCCGGTGACAGGACGGTTGGGGTCAGACCCCGATCGGCTTGTAGGGCGAAAAATAGGTAAGCCCTGCAGGTGGCGGGATACCTGCAGGGCTTACAGATACAAGGACGGCTGGCGAACCCAAAAGGTCGCAAAAAGATCGAAAAATATTTTCGGGACAGTTGGGGTCTGACCCCATCGGGCCGGTGACAGGACGGTTGGGGTCAGACCCCAACTGTCCGTTTGGTGTCTGCACAAGCACGTGAAACGCAGCTGCTCGTGAGAAGTCCGACGGCCCATAGCGAGGTCCCGTTCGGCCCATAAGGACCTGTGGTGTTGCTCCGATGGTGCGAGGAACGCTCGCAAAAGGGGAGATTTCTGTGTTCGCAACCGCACCTGCAACGCTCGCTCATGGCGAAGCGGTTCGCTTTCTCCAGCGAGCGACCTTTGGCGGCTCGCCGAGCGAGGTTGCAAGCTTGATCGCCGAGGGCGTCGAAGACTGGTGGGAGCGCGAAGTCGCCGAAATGCCGGGGCGAAGCAATTTTGCATTGTTTCTTCGGGACGGCGTGCGGGCCCCGACGTTGTGGAATCGCTACTTCACCGGAAACGCACTGCTCCGAAAGCGACTCGGGTACGCCCTGTCGCAGATCTTTGTGACCTCATTTGACGGAGCCGATGGTTTCGCGGTCGCGGAGTATGTCGATCTGCTCGAGAAGAACTGCTTCGGGACGTACCGAGAACTGCTCGAAGTCATAAGCAAGAGCGTGGCGATGGGTCAGTACCTGACCTACACCTACAACTTCAAAGCTGATTGGGTCACCGGACAGCTCCCCGACGAAAACTATGCCCGAGAGATCCTGCAGCTCTTCAGCATCGGGCTTGTCGAACTGAATCTGGACGGAACCGTGCGCCATGACAGCGCCGGCAACCCAATCGAGACCTACGGCCAAGACGACATTCTCGGCCTTGCTCGCGTCTTCACCGGTTGGTATCCCGACACCTCAATTGAACGACCCGCCCGGATGAGACGTCCAATGGTGAACAACCCGCAGTGGCATTCACCAGAGTCGAAGTCATTCCTCGGGACGACCATTCCGGCGAACACCGGTGCCGAACGATCCATGCAGATCGCGCTCGACACAATCGCCAATCATCCCAATGTTGCGCCATTCATTTCGCGCCAACTCATTCAACGACTCGTGACGAGCAACCCATCGCCAGCGTA
>CALHXU010000090.1 GCA_938040365.1 uncultured Acidimicrobiales bacterium | reverse complement strand
TACGCCTGCAACGGCACGATCGCCGCGACCGTGTTCGACGCCGACGGCGAAGTCATCCACCACGGACGCGAGCACCGCTACGCCACGCCTGCACAAATCCGTGGCCTCATCGCACGAGACAGAGGATGCGTCCGCTGTCGTGCCGACATCAGCGAGTGCGAGGCCCACCACCTGATCCCGTGGAACGCACCTCGCGAAGGCGAAACCAACATCGAAGACATGGCGTTGGTATGCACCGACTGCCACCACTTCATCCACGACACCAACCAAACACTGTTCCGCAACGCCAACGGCGGCTGGGAACTCAGACAAGCAACCCCCGACGAGATCCCGCACCAACGGCCTCGCGCCGATCAACGGCCTCAAATCGCACGGGCACAAAGTTTTGAGCCCCCAGGAATTACGCCCCGCGAATGAGGTCGGCGAACGGCCCAGAAACGAAAAACCAAGCTAGATCTCGGCCGTCAAGGTCACATATCACGACGCCCAAGGTCAGATACCTGATGGGTATTTTACGACGTGACGCGACGGCCGGTCGCTACGGCTCGAGATAAGACATCGTCGCGCCCGTAATGCGCAACGACTGGGAAACAGACCGCTACCTGCCTACCACCAGCGCAGCATCAACACTTTTGCCATATTTGTGTGGCACTGATACCATACAAATATGGCAACAAAGACGACAATCAATTTCGACGACGAAATGGAAGCAGCGCTCGCCGAACTGATGCAGCTTGATGGCACGAAGACCCTCGCCATCAAGAGATCTCTTCTCGCCGAGGTGCAACGACGGCGTCGGCGTCAGGCCATGCTCGGGCTCATCGCTACTTGGGAAGATGAGCAAGGCCCTATCGATCAAGAGCATTTGGACTGGGCCGATCAAGTACTCGATCGTCAGGGGCTGCAAGCGTGATCGTCGATGCCACACCATTCATCGTCGACGGAGAGCGCGTCAATTCGCGGCTCTGGGCATTGGTGAAGCGAAACCTCGAACGCGGAGGCGAGCTGCACACCACACACCCCGTGCTTGCTCAAGTCTGGCGACAGCCAAGACGCCAAGCCAACCTCGCAAGGGCGTTACGGAACTTCGAGATACACGCACTCGACGACGCCGTATCGGTAGGCCTCAAGCTCGCCGATTCCGAAACCGCAGACGTGGTGGACGCCCATCTCGTTGTCGTCGCAGAAATGCTCGGCACCTTCGTGCTCACCGGCGACCCCGACGATATGTCGATGCTTTCCGCCCGTTACGAGACCTACTAGTTCGACAACTCTAGATTTCGGCGGCGAGCGCCTCGGCCCACGTCGCGCCGGCGGCGATGAGCTGGCGGTACTTGATGACGTGGCGGGGACGGCTCATGCCAAAGACGCCGGTGAAAACACCATCGCGGCCATAGAGCGCAACAAAGCGGCGGCTCTCGACGTCGCCCTCGACAATCTCGAAGCTGTTGTAGCCGGCAGTGCGCCCGGCGAGCTGAAGTTTGTGGTCGTACTGATCGCTCCAGAACCACGGCACCGGGTCATAGGCCCCGGCAGCCTCGCCATGTAACAGACGCTTCGCCCCATGCTGACCGGAGATGATTGCGTTCTCCCAATGTTCGACGCGCATGCGCGCATCAAAGCGAGGGTTGTACCAATTCGCCACGTCTCCAATAGCGACGACGCCTGGAGCAGCCGACAATGTCTCGTCACATTGAACGCCATCATCGATGGTGAGGCCGCTGCCCTCGAGCCATTCGGCATTTGGGATCGCGCCGACCCCGACGACGACAAGGTCGGCGTCGATCGAAGATCCATCGGTGAGCTCGACCGCTTCGATCGATCCGTCGCCGTGAAAGGCCCTTTGCCCAACACCGGTCCGTAAATCGACTCCATGTTCGGAATGGATATCAGCCACTACCTGGCCAACTTCGGCACCCAGCACCCGCTCGAACGGCGCGTTGGCCATCTCGACCAGAGTTACGTCGAGACCGCGACCCCGAGCTGCGGCAGCGACTTCGGCTCCGATAAAGCCAGCGCCGACGATCACGACTCGGGAAGGCGCAGCGTCGAAGGCCGCCGCGATCGCAGCTGAGTCGGCCATTGTCCGAAGCGCGTACACCCCGTCGAGTTCGGTTGGGATCGTCCGCGCCCGCGCACCGGTAGCGATGATTACCCCGTCGACATCGAGCTCACGACCCGATCCGAGCGTGACTACAAGCGTCGCGCTGTCGAGAGAGACGGCAGTGTCGTTGAGATGGCGGGTGACGTTCAAATCGTCGAGCGCCTCGTTGGTGACAAGGCCGGTCTCTTCAACATTCCTCTCACCATCGAGCACTTTCTTCGAGAGTGGCGGCCGGTCATAGGGCAACTCACCCTCATCACCAACGAGATGAAGTTCGCCTTCGAAACCTTCTCTACGAAGCGCTTCGGTTGCACGCAGGCCTGCGAGTGATGCCCCGATGACTGCAATAGATTCCATCGACCCACTCACGATTCAGAAATCGACAGCGCCTGCTTTGGGCACCGTTCGACCGCTGAAGCAACCTTTTCGCGCAGAGCTTCCCCTGGCGAATCGGTGAGCAGAACAACGACGTCCTCATCATCGAGATCGAAGACCTCAGGGGCGACGTCGAGGCACATGGCATTGCCCTCACACATCTCGTAGTCGACGACAACTTTGAACCCCATCGCACTCTCCTCTGTAGTACTGCCGTTGCTGTTGGATTCGGCGCCTCCGGTTACGGCGGCCTCGGGGAAGGCAACCGTGTCGAGGTACCAGTCGACAAAAGCGGCGCACTGTTCGATGTTTCGCGCTTCGTTTTCGGCAACTTCGGCGAGCACCGCTGGGAAGTCGATCCCGTGCTCGTCGAGATACTCCTGGGGAGCGCCGTTGCCCCACTCGGCAATATGTGCAACATCGACCTCTGGGTGGAACTGGGTGCCGACCGTCGTCCCAGATCGAATTATTTGCACTGCCTCGTCGGTCTCGGCCAACACGTCAACGCCCTCGGGCGGAACCATGCGGTCGTGGTGCCAGTGCATCCACGGTCCGGGTCCAGCGGGGTTCGGGCCATCCCGGCCATCACCGATCGGCCGCCAGCCAATCGTGGCCGAAGGGGCTGGTTCTATCGAACCGCCGAGCGCTTCGGTGATGAGTTGTCCGCCAAAGCACACGCCGAGGATCGGCGTCCCGGCATCGTGGGCGGCAGCGAGGTCGGCTATCTCTGCCTCGAGCCAGTCGGCTTCGTCTTTCCTGGTGAGCGACCGCACCGAACCCATCGGAAGAACGAGGTCATAGTCGGAAAGGTCGGGCCACGGCTCGAAGTCTTGCGGGTTGTCGTAATCCGACGTGATGACGTGGGTATGAACGGTAAAGCCGCGTTGTTCCAGCCGCACGCCGACCTGACCTGCCGGCCCGTCGGGTTCGTGTGCAAGAACAAGCGCGGTATATCCCGCGAAGCGATCGGTGGCCGAAGCAGCGTTAGGCGACATCGAACCACACATGTGCTTGTCCCGTACCTGCCACGGCCTCATACTCCCCGAACTGTGTACCGCGAAGCGTACAGTCGCCGCCGCCGAGCGCTCCGAGCATCGTGAGATAGTGCGCGAAATATCCTTCGGGAGCGTGCCTTGCGAACTCGGGAAGGAAGTCCAGAATCGCCTTGTGTTCACCCGCCAGCATGTGGCCGAGCACACGCCGGTCGGCTGCAGCAGCTTCGGGGGTACGAATGTGAAGGTCGGGGTCGGCGCCCTCATGGTCACGGAACTCGCGCAGCGGCCAGAAGCGGTGGCTCAACCCACCGCTCGCAAGCACGACAACACGTCGGTCCGTCTTCGCTACTGCCTCGGCGAGCAACTGCCCAAAGAGCAGGAAGTCAGCAGGCTCGCCGGTCTGGCAGACACCGGCCGAGATCCAATTCTCATCTCCCTGCAAGAAACCCAACAAGTTGATCGTCGGGTAGTGCACGGGAAGGTACGGGTCGTCGATCGCAGTAATCCAGGTGTCGTCACGACCATTGGCTTGTGCTTCCCACGCCAAGGCAAGCTCAGGATCGCCCGCCATGTCGTAGGGCATCTGCTTCATGCCCCGGGGTAGCTCTTCGCTGGTGTACAGACCCTCACGTCGTTCGTGGCTTGCCACGATGTGTTCGATCGTGGTGAACCAATGCGTGTCGATCACCACGACCGTGTCGGCCTCGAGCGGGCCCAGCTTTTCTGCGCGCATGTCGTGCAGGCCTTGAAACAGCGTCGTGTCGTCCCCGCCGTTTAGCTCACGGCGAATCTCCTCAGGAAGCACCAGCGGCGGGACATGGGACACCAGCGCAGCGCCAACGATTTCTCCCATTAGCGAACCACCTTCACCGGCATCGACTTAATCCCCGCAATGAAATTCGATCGCAGGTACGACACATCGCCGTTCGGTTCGAAACGATCGACCCGCTTCATCAGTTCTTCGAAGACCAACCGGACCTCCATCCGTGCAAGCCACGCGCCCAAGCATAAGTGCGGCCCGTTTCGACCGAACGCCATGTGCAGGTTGTCGGGCCGTTCGAGATCGAACCGGAAGGGCTTGTCGAATCGATCCTCGTCGTGGTTGGCCGAGTTAAACCAGATAGCGACTTTGTCCCCGGCCTTGATCTCTTTGCCACCGAGTTCGACGTTTGTGGTCGCCGTGCGACGGAAATGCATCGTGACCGAACTCGTCCGAAGAATCTCTTCGGTTGCCGACAGGGTGAGCTCGGGGTCGGCCTTCCACGCGTACCAGAGCTCGGGGTGCTCCACGAGCGTCCGCAGGCCGTGGGTCAACGTGTAGCGGGTGGTGTCGTTGCCGGCAGCGACGAGCAAGGTGAAGAAGTTATTGAACTCGTGGTCGGTAATTGTTGTGCCATCGGTCGTTGGCGCAAGGAGCTGGCTGATTACATCGGTCGTCGGGCATCCTCGCCGATGATCGGCTTGCTCTTGCGCGAACTGGAAGATCTGCAACGAGGCAGGGCTACGAAACGGGACCATCCGGAACTCTTCGGTGTCGACGAGGTCGACCGGGTAGTCGGTGAAGTCGGGGTCGGTGTTGCCGAGCAGCGCGTCACCCCACTCGACGAGTTTGTGGCCGTCATCGTCGCTCGTCCCGAGCAGGCGTCCGAGCATTCGCATCGGGAGCTGCTCGGCAATGAGTTTCACGAAGTCGAACTCGTCGTGTTCCAACGCGGCGTCGATGACCTCGACCGCGAGCTGACGAATTGTCTCCTCATAGGACTCGACGCTGCGCCTCGTGAACCCCTTGCTCACTAAGCGCCGGTAACGAGTGTGTTCGGGCGGATCCATCTCCATCATGGTGCGACGAGCTTCGGACTCTTCGGCGTCCATCTCCTCGAGGCGTATCCCGCCCGTTGAGGTGAACGTGTCGACATCTCGGCTCACCGAGATTGCATCGTCATACTTCAGAATCGACCAGAACCCCGAGCCGTCCGTCTCCTCGGTCCAATGGACGGGGTCCTCTGCTCGAAGTCGAGCAAACGTGGCGTGGGGAACCCCCGAGGTATAAGCATCGTGGCTCGTGATGTCGACGTCGTCGTCGCCGAGGTCGGCCAGGTAGTCATCGACGTGTGTCGTTCCCGTAAGTTCCACGGTTACTCCCCCGCCATTGGGTTCGGCGCGGCCCACACGGTTGTTCCTTCGTGCATCGACGTTCCGACTTGGCGGTAGTAGCCGCCGATGACCTCGATGTCACCAAAGCGCGTGAGTTCTTCTGTTGGAGTGTCGAAGAGTTCGAGTTCGGCATCGCCGGAAAACACCGGGCCAACCTCAGCATCGAAACCTCGCATCGTGACAAGTTCGTCGAGCGAGTCGCGCCCGTCCATCTCGATCGCTGGCATCTGCCTGCTGTGCAGCATGGGATGACCGTTCACAAAGCCTGCGGTCTCGGCAATTCCCGTAATCGTGAAACGGGTATCGGCAATTCGTCGCCCCCACGTGCTGAGCGTTGCGCCGAACCGACCGCCGGGTTCGAGGCGCGGCCCAGCTTTACCGAACGCAACCGGGCGGGTCATCCAGATTTCAGACATCTTCTTTGGGTAGCCCTGAATGTGACCGCGCGCCATGGCGAAGTCTTTGTCGACCCAGATGTAGGCAGCCCGGCTATAGGTTTGGCCTTCGTACTTGCAGCGCACGACGACAAAAACTTCCTTGTACTGCGCTCGGGCAGGGTCGAGCAGCTCGTCGAAGCTGTCTGAACAGCTTTGCCAGTCGGCCCAGATGATCGCTACCGCTCCAGGATCGTCATCGGCGAGCTCGAGTCGCGGCGGTAACAGCTCGGCGACATTGGCAGGGTCGGTGCGGAACTCGATGGTCAACATCTCGCCGCTGTAGTGCCACGGCGGCGAAGGCAGGATCGAACCTTTTCCGGTCGGCGTGCGCGGATACATCAGCCCAAAATGTTCACCCATTCGGCTACTGTAATCGTTTGGTACCTAACGATTCAACCGGGGCGACTAGTTTCATACGTCGCCCTCACGGCCTCGTTCAACAAGTCGTTCGACCAGCCCGGTCCGGTCCTCACCAAGGTCAGGGACATAGTCCTGCGTTTCGCCAATGTCGCTGATATTGAAGGGCGATCGGTATACCTCGGCCTCACCGGTCGGGGTCGTCACCGTCATGAAGCGGTCGCGCGCCCGAAGCTGTTCGTGCTCCCAAAGCCCGAGCGGGTCTCGAACCTTGCTGTGGGTAATGCCACCGGCCCGGAGGCGAGCCAAGATCTCGTCTGCAGACTCCGAAGCGAAACAGGTGTTGATCACCGCTTCGAGCTCGTCGATGTTCGCAATGCGATCCGGGTTCGACGCGAACCGAACGTCGTCGATGAGCGAAGAATCAGCCAGCACATGCTCGGCGAACGCCGCCCAGTCGCGATTGCTCTGTACGCCAACAAGAACATCGCTCCCGTCGCTCAACCCATACAAGCCGTACGGTGCGATCGTCGTGTGTCGGTGACCGGATCGAGGCGGAACAGCTCCCGTGCCGACCGCATAGAGCGTCGGTGCCGAGGTCCATTCGGCGAGGCTCTCAAGCATCGTGACCTCGACCGAAGCGCCCTCCCCCGTTGCCTGCTTGCGGTAGAGCGCGGCGAGTATCGACGAGAGCGAGTACATCGCCGCCGAAATGTCGGCGATCGAGAGCCCCACTTTGCTTGCCTGCTCGGGCGTTCCGGTGAGCGCGATTGCGCCGCCCTCCGCCTGAATCGCCAGGTCATATGCCTTGTCGTCGGTGCGCGGACCACCCATTCCATACCCCGACACATCGCACGCAATGAGTGAAGGATGCTTCTCTCGGAGCTGGTCGGCAAGCACACCCATCCGACCAGCAGCCGCAGGAGACAGATTCTGAACAAAGACATCGGCACCGGCGATCAGCTCATCGAACGTCGCCCGGTCAGCTGCGTCTTTCAGGTCGAGCTCGATGCTCTGTTTGCCACGGTTCGCCCACACGAAGAACGACGCGGACCCACCAACGGCGGTGTCATAGTGGCGCGCAAAGTCGCCCTCACCCTTTCGTTCGACCTTCAGAACCTCAGCGCCAAGGTCGGCGAGCTGTCGGGTGGCAAATGGGGCCGACACCGCCTGTTCGAGCGAAACGACGAGGACTCCGGTGAGAGGTTTACTCATTGGCTGCCTCCGCCATCTTTGGGGAGAAAGCCGCCGCGACCTTGCGGCAGCTTCATGTCGAGGATCCGAGATGCAACGACCGTGCGGAGAATCTGCGCCGTGCCACCGCCAATGGTGAACATTCGGACGTCTCGGTACATGCGTTCTAGTGGGTTGCGGCGGCTGTATCCAGCAGCACCAAAGACCTGAAGTGCGTCGCTCACCACCCTGATCGAAGCTTCGGCGGTGAAGATCTTCGCCTGGGCAGCCATCGTTGCATCGGGGAACGGCGAACCGCCCGGCCCCCGAGACTCGGCAGCCCGGTAGGTCAGGCTTCGAGCAGCTTCGAGCTGCACCGACATGTCGGCCAGCATCCACTGGAGCCCTTGGAACTCGGCGATGGGACGGTCGAACTGCTCTCGTTCTTTAGCGAAGGCAATGGCGAGTTCGTATGCACCAGCAGCGATTCCGAGGCCGACCGTTCCGGCCCCGACGCGTTGACTGTTGTAGGCGTTCATCAGGTCGCCAAAGCCGCGCTTCAGCCCCGACGGTGGCATCACCATCATGTCGTGGCCGACCTCCATGTTGTCGAAGATCACCTCCATCTCGGGGATGGCCCGCAAGCCCATCGTTGGTTCACGCTCGCCGAAGGTCAGGCCAGGTGTCTCGTCGAGGATGGCGATAAAACCGCCGATGCCCTCTTCGTTTCCGTCCTCGTCGAACACGCGAGCAAAGATCAGGTGAAGCTTCGAGACCGTGCCACCGGTGATCCAGTGCTTGGTGCCGTTGATGATGTAGGTATCGCCCTTGCGGTCGGCGCGGGTCGTCATCTGCGAGGCCGCGCTTCCGGCGCCTGGCTCGGTGATGCAGATTGCGGGCTTGTCGCCGGCGAGCACCAGTTCTGCCGCAAGTCGCTTCTGTTCCTCGGTGCCGTAGGCCATGATGGCGCTAATCGCACCCATGTTGGCCTCGACCGAAATTCGGCCGGTCACGCCACACACCTTGGCCATCTGCTCGACCACGAGGACCGCGTCGAGGAACGAATGTCCGGGGCCGCCGTACTCCTTCGGGACGGTCATGCCGGTAAACCCTGCGTCGCGCAGGGCATGCACATTCTCCCACGGGTATTGCTCGGCCTCATCGACAGCGGCAGCCCGGGGCGCAATGACCTCTTCTGCGAGCGCCTTGGCCTTTGCTTGCAACTTCACTTGGTCGTTCGTCAACTGGAAGGCACTCATGGGGTCTCCACTTCGGGGGTTGTTGCGTTGAGGTGCGCGCAGGTGAGTAACACCAGTTCGCGTTGGGCGTTACTGCCGCCGATCCGGTGCAGCGAATGATCGAGGTCGGTAAGCGCAGAGAGCGCGGCGGCCGGGTCATCGTCGAGCATGTTCAACCCGTTGATGAGCGGACGAACAACGTCGCGAAAGATCTCGGCGTTCTCCGAGGTCGACCCTTGGTGGGCGTTAGCGACGCCCGAAAAGAAACTTCCAGCAGCGCGATGGGATGGCCGGCGAATGTACGCGAGCGCCGAGTGAAGGTCCAAGAATCCCGTCGTGTGCCACTCGGGTCGATCCGCCATTGCATCGGCAACGTGGTCCCAACGATCACCCACGTCGACGCCCTGTAGTTCGAGACGCCACAAGATCGAGATGAGGTCGCTGAGGCGAAACGGGGTCGTCGCTACCGGAACGAGATCATCACAAATTTGTAGGACCCGATCGAACTGACCATCGGCAATCAAACGGAGCGCGAGGTGCCACCAAATGTGCACGGCGAGCCCGTCTTGGGCCGACCAGGTAGCTGCGCGGCTGTCCAAGAATTCGATCGCCTCTTTGGTTTGCTCGGTGTGTTCATAGACGTGAGCGAGCGCGTGCAACGCCCAGAGGTCGAGCGGGTCGGCGTCGAACGCATCGAAGGCGACCTGTTCTGCCTCGGCGAACTGTTGCAGTTCCTCGAGCGCAAACGCGTACTGCCCCGCAATAAAGTTCGAGCCCTCCGCATCGCCGAAGAGCGCCACGGCCGAGGTCGAAGAATCGAGTCGACGCTTTGCATCGCCGACGTGAAGGTACACATCGTGGGCGAAGCGAACGGCGGCGAAGTCACGATGCTCTTGTGCAATGGAATCCCACTGCATACCCGCCGCCGTGAAGTTCCCCATAGCGAGGTGCTTGACCGCGTCGACGTGCGCCCGCTCTCGGTCTGCATCTGCCCGCGATTCGGCCAATTCGATGTCGCGAACAACATCGGCATCGTTTCCGGGGAGGCCACCGAGCACTCGATACGCCGCGCAAAACACCGAACCGAGCGCGAACGTCTCATCGGCCTCGATCGCTGGAGCAAGGGTTGCGAACGGGTCACCAATGAAATGCAGCGCCTGTTCCCAAGCATCGTTCCACGCCATGGCCGATGCATCATCACTCGCTGCCAACGGCGTACCCCAGCGGTCGATAATCACCACTTCACCTGAACGTCCTCGAGACCGTTCACAAAGTTAGATTCGGTGTACTCGACCGATCCGAAATCGAAACGAAGGTCGCGATCCAGCATTTCGTCAATCAACTCAGCGACCTCGAGTCGAGCGAGCGACGCGCCGAGGCAGAAGTGCACACCCCCGCCACCAAAGGCGACGTGCGCGGGCTTCACAGGCCGGTCCAGTCGAAACTCTCGGGGAGCTTCGAACTCGTCTTCATCGAAGTTGGCTGAGCAGTACCACATCACGACCTTGTCGCCGGGAGAAAGTTCGGTCCCAGAGAGTTGGGTTGCAGTGGTCACGGTCCGGCGAAAGTAGAGAATCGAACTGGCGTGGCGAATGACCTCGTCGGTCACTGCGGTCAGCAGGCTTCGATCGGTCTTTACCTGTTCGAATAGTTCGGAGTACTGGACCCAATGGAGTGCTAAGTGCGCCATTGTCGATCGCGTCGTTTCGTTTCCGGCGAAGATCATCAAGCGGAAGAAGTTCGCAAACTCTTCGTCGGTCAGCTTCTCTCCGTCGATCTCGGCATTGATCAATGCCGTCACCAAGTCGTCCTGCGGATCGTCGCGGCGGAGCTCGGCGAGTTCGGTCGCGTACTGCGACATGGCGAACGCCGCCGGGCTGTTGAATGGCAAGAGCCGGAGCGGAATCGTGTTGCCATAGGCGTTCGGTTCGAGCGGCTCGGCACTCGTACCGGCGACGAGATGGTCGGTGAGTGAGATGAGATAGTCGTGATCGGCAGATGGGACTCCCATGAGGTCACAGATCACCCCGATCGGGATTGGCTTTGCGACGATGTCGACCCAATTGCCACCGCCCGCAGCCTCGAGCTCGTCGAGCGCAGCCACGACTCGGGTGCGCACTGATCTTTGGTAGTCCTGCACTCGTTTCGGTGTGAATGCGGATGAGACGATGCGCCGAAGGCGAGTGTGGATCGGGGGATCCATATCGATCATGGACGCCCGAGCGTCGAGCGCGTCCTCGTCGATGTCATAGATCTGAATGTGGCCGACACCCGACGAATAGGTCTGCGCATCGCGTGAAACTTCGACGAGGTCGGCGTGGCGCGTGACCGACCAGAAACCGCGGGTGCCGTCGTCGCTATCGTCAGACCAGGTCAACCCAGGAGAGCGTCGCATCGTCTCGAAGAGCTCATGGGGAATCCCCGCCGAGAATGCGTGCGGGTCGTGCAAGCTGCTTGCAAGATCGACCATTTCTTGACGATACTTTGGGCCCAAACTATCGTCAAGAGCTGATGCCATTCGAATACAACCCCGACTCACTTCGCGAAGCTGAATCCGACATTCGCGAACGTCTCGCTGGCCACCAGGTCGACCTCGAAGTGCAGCGGACGATCTCGAACCTCTACCGAGCAGCGACTGTGGTCAGCCGATCCGCCGAGCGCGAGTTTCTGCGCGAAGAGAAGTTGTCGTGGAGCGCCTTTGTCGTCCTGTGGGTCCTCTGGATTTGGGGTGAGATGGATTCGAGCAGGCTCGCCGGAGAAGTTGGCCTCACTCTCGGGACCCTCACAGGAGTACGAAAGACCTTGGAGGCTCGTGGCCTCGTCGACCGGAGCGAAGACCCGACCGACGGCCGCGTCGTCAACGTTGGACTGACAGCTGCGGGGACAACGATGTTGGAAGCGCTCCTCCCGAAGTTCAACGAATGGTCCGCCAACAGATTCGGCGGACTTGCCGAAGGGCAACAATCTCAGCTCGCCGAGCTCCTCGAATCGGTCATCGTCCATCAGCCCAAGACCGAACAACGGTAAGCCAGGGTCAGACCCTCCCTTACCGTTCTCCCCCCCTTTTTGGAATCGTGCCGCGGGACTAGCCAATGACGAATGGATCGCGAGTTGCGCCTTCCAACTCGACCCAGACGGTCTTGGTTTGCAAGAACGCATCGATTGCCTCGAGGCCATTGTCCTTGCCATAGCCGCTCTGCTTGAAGCCACCGAAGGGCGCCATATAGCTGACGTTTCGATACGTGTTGATCCAGACCGTGCCGACGTTGAGCTTTCGAGCCATGCGATGTCCGCGACGGATGTCGTTCGTCCACACACCCGCGGCGAGTCCGTAGTCAGAATCGTTCGCGAGGGCCACAACCTCGTCTTCGTCGTCGAACGTCATGATGGCGAGCACAGGTCCGAAGACTTCTTCTCGGACGATCGAACACTGGTTATCGACATCGGTGATGATCGTCGGTCGAACGAATCGGCCACCGAGCTCCGCGTCGACCACACCACCTGCAGCAATCGTCGCCCCCTCATCGCGAGCAGCATCGATCATGGCCAAGATACGGTCGCGTTGATCGTCAGATGCCGCCGGACCCATCTCGGTCGCTTGGCTTGCCGGGTCGCCGAGCACGAGTTCGCCCGCACGAGCCACGAGACGATCGATAATCTCGTCGGCAACATCAGTGTGGATATAGGCCCTCGAACCAGCGACGCACGTCTGGCCGCTCGCCGCGAAAATGCCAGCGAGCAAGCCGTTGGTCGCCGCCTCGATATCGGCGTCACCAAAGATGATCTGCGGCGACTTGCCGCCCAATTCGAGCACTGCAGGGGTGAGGTTCTCGGCAGCTGCACGAGCCACGTGCTTGGCGGTAGTTCCACCGCCGGTGAACGTGAGCTTGTCGATTCCGGGATGCGAGCTGAGCGCTGCCCCAACCGCGCCACCTCCGGTGACGATGTTGATGACGCCTGGCGGGAAGCCCACTTCGCCTGCGCGCTCGGCCAGCATCAACGCCGTAACCGGCGTGATATCTGAAGGTTTCACGACCACCGTGCACCCAGCGGCCAGCGCCGGACCGAGCTTCCAAACGAGAAGCGACAGCGGCGAGTTCCACGGAATGATGGCACCGACCACGCCCTTAGGGACGCGCTCGGTGTACACCAAGAAGTTTGGCGACGGGGTCGGGAGTTGCTGGCCTGCGAGCTTGTCGGCACTTCCGGCGAAGTAGTCGAGATAGCTTTCGAGGCTCTTTGCTTGCGCTGTTGTCTCGCGAATGATCTTGCCGTTGTCGCGGGTCTCGGCTGCGGCGAGGACATCTGCGTCTCGGGTCAGCGCCGCGCCGAGTGCCCGCATGAGTCGTGCTCGCTCACTGGCCGGCATCGTGGCCCACGGGCCCTCCTCGAACGCCACGCGGGCAGCCCGAACAGCATCGTCAACCGCAGCGGGGTCATCGGCAACTTCAGCCCAAACCTCACCGGTAAAGGGGTTCGTCGTCGCCATTCGCTCGCCGTTGCTCGGCGCTGAGAACGCACCGTCGATCCAATTATCAAACGTCTCGGTAGTCATCAGCTGACGACCTCCGAATCAGCGTCGACATCGGAGTCGCCGCCGATGATCGAGATGGCCTGCGACGGACACCGTTCGACGACTACGTTGGCTCGGTCGCGGGGCAGTTTGCCCGCACCGATGACCTTTGCGATAACCATGTCGTCATCGATGAGAAAGATCTCCTCTTCGAGCATCTCGCACTGCCCAGCGCCAATGCACTTCTCCTCATCGACGGCCAGCCCGACCTCATCGGTTGGGGTTGTCTCTGTCATGTGGTCATCTCCATTCAATCCGGCGGACCATCAGGTCGCGATTCTCATTGCTCATGTGCACTTCGGTGCGGGACTCATGTGCACCTCGGTACGGGACTCATGTCCGAGCCTCAGCTGCGAGCTCGACCGAAAGCACGCCGCGCACAAAGTTCGACGCGATGAGTTGCGCATCACCCATCCGAGTGAGCGAGATATTGCGAGCGGCCATCTCCTCGAGCAACACCGAGACCTCTAAGCGGGCAAGAAATGCGCCGAGGCACAGGTGCGGACCGCCGCCGCCGAAGGAGAAGTGTGGGTTGTCGGCGCGGCCAACATCGAACGAACTCGGATTGGCAAACACCGCATCGTCCCAATTGGCCGAGGCGTACCACATCACTACCTTCTCGCCTGCGCCGATAGACGTGCCGGCGATTTCTGTTGGCTCGGTCGTCGTGCGCCGCATGTGCAGAACCGGCGTCGCCCAACGAAGAACTTCCTCGACCGCACTATCGGCCAACGACGAGTCGTCGAGCACGCGCTGCCATTGATCGGGGTAATCAGCAAGCGCCATCGCCCCATGGGAAATCGCGGTCCGTGTGGTCTCATTTCCCGCAAAAATCAACAGGTGGAACAAGTTTCGGTACTCGCTCCCACTCAACCGGTCGCCATCTTCGGCCTCGGCCTGGACCAGCGAGGTGACCAGATCATCTTGTGGGTTTGCCCGTCGGGCTTCACCGATCTTCTCGCCGTACTCAAACAAGGCATGGCTCGCCGGACTGTTGAACGGCAGCAAGCGCAGCTCGGTCGTGTTGCCAAAAGCATCGGGTGGGATCGACTGCTTCTCTGCGGTGCCTTCGACGAGATAGTTCGACAAGTCCACGAGGTAATCGGCGTCCTCGAGCGGGATTCCGAGCATCGACAAAATCACTCGAATCGGGAGCGGCGCAGCAACCTCGGCAACCCAATCCCCCGACCCCTTCGCGAGAAAATCGTCGAGTAGCTCGACGGTGATCTCTCGAATAGTGGACTCCCACCTGCGAATGTTCTTGGGCGTAAACGCCCGGGCAACAAGTCGTCGAAGTCGGGTGTGATCGGGGGCGTCGGTGTCGATCAATGACCTCCGCGCCTCGAGTGCATCGGCCTCGAGGTCCCACAGGTTGGTGTGACCAACCGCAGACGAGAACACCCCACCATCTTTCGAGACCGTCTTTACATCGGCGTGGCGCGCAACTGCCCAAAAGCCGCCGCCGTCGTATTCGTGCCACAACAGGCCGGGCGTATCGCGTAACTCGGCAAACCGCTCGTGTGGAATGCCGTCTAGATACAACGACCCATCGGTGACGTTCGGCGACTGAGGCAAAGTAATGTCGGCCATCGATTTAGGAATGCTCCAAGAAGCGCTGGCGCTCCCAGTCATTCACATCGTCGGGGTCTGGGTTGTTCTCTGCGGCAAGTGCGACCTCGGCATCGGAAATGCTCGCGTAGCTCGTGGAGAACTTCTCGCCAATTGCCTGCGCGAGCGCACTCCCCCGGTAGGCGGCAAGGATTGAGGTGAGATCGGCCGGTAGCGGCTTCGCGTCGCCGGGGTTCGTGTACAAATCACCCTCACTTATCGGGCCCGGGTCGAGCGTGTTCTCAACCCCATCGAGACCCGCAGCGAGGAGGCCGGCGATGATCAGGTACGGATTCGCATCCGCGCCCGCACCGCGATACTCGACGCGGTTCGCCTGCGAACCAGCTTCGGTAATACAGCGTGCCAAGACCGTGCGGTTGTCGAGCCCCCACGCAATGTGCGATGGGCAAAAGGTGTACGGACGGATGCGCTTCGCACCATTCTCATTCGGCGTGCCGAGAAAGGTCAGCGCCTCGGCATGAGCCATCTGTCCAGCAAGCCACTGACTCATCAGCTCGTTGGGCTCACCCTCGACACAGTCGGCAAACAGGTTGCCGCCCTCACCATTAAGGCTGGTGTGCACGTGCATGCCCGACCCTGACTGGTCGGCCCACGGTTTCGGCATAAAGGTCGCCCGCAGGCCGTGCTGAACCGCAACCTGCTTCACGATCGACTTAAACAACACCGTGTTGTCGGCGGTCGTCATGGCATCGTCATAGCTGACGTTGATCTCGATCTGGCCAGGTCCGTACTCGGCGTTCGAGCTCTCGACGTCAATACCGGCGCCGAGAAGTGCCTCACGCATGTCGGCCAACGCCGACTCAAAGCCCAACGCATCGGTGAGCGAGCTGTACTGAATGTGTTTCTGCGCCCGCTCCCAATCCGGTGTGCACAGATAGAACTCCAACTCGGTTGCGACGACCGGATCCAGGCCGGCTGCTCGACATCGCTCGATCTGGTTCGCAAGTAATTGCCGTGGCGACAGCTCATGAGGCTCGCCGTGTTCGTTCTCGGTGTCGGCAAAGACCAGTGCGTAACCGGGCCGATGCGTGAGCAAGCGACCGGTCGCATTGTCGGGCGTGAGGTGACAATCGATGTAGCCCGTGTCCATGTTGACGAAGTCGTTGTCGGGAAGGTCATCGAGAACGTCGAAGACAAAGATCGCCTCGCAAATATTCGCCCCCGCCGAATGACTATCAGCGAAGTAACGATCGACCGGAATTCGCTTCCCACGCAGGCGCCCCTGCGTATCTACCGCGGCGAGCTCGATCGTATGAACGTTCGCAGCCTCGGCCATCTTCTTCAGCTCATCGAGTGTCTTTGCAATTCCAGCCACAAAATCCCCCTAGTGTCTTTGTTTCGCTAACTGTCTGTCCAAAATCATGTTCGTTGTCCTGCAATGTCGAGGACAATCCGGCCACGTAAGTCGCCGGCACGCAACCGTTGATGTGCCGTTTCGGCTTCGGCGAGCGGCAACACCTGCACCGGATGCACGATCGACGGCTCCCGGCGCGCCAGATCGAGCAGCTCGTCGAGCTGACTACGGCTTCCCCACGCGCTCGCCACCAGCTTCGCTTCGAGCGGAACCCCAGCACCAAACCCAAACGGGATCGTCCCGCCCGCCAAGCCAACGAGGGCCACCACCCCGAGCTTCGCAATGCTGTCTGCGGCAATCTTCAACGTGGACTCCGCCCCAATGAAATCGATCGCGAAATCGAACCGCGCATCGGCTTCGAGCTCGCCGGTTGCGACGTGAGCGCCAATGTCGACCGCCCTGGCCTGCTTCGACTCAGAGAGATCCAGCGCAGTCACCGTTGCATCGGACAGCAGCCGAAGATACCGAATCGCATACTGCCCCAAGCCACCGGCACCAATGACCAACGCCCGGGCATCCGGCCCGCGCTCACGAAGCCGAGCGAGGCCCTGCAACACGGCGCGGTATGCCGTGAGGCCTCCACACGCCAAAGGTGCAGCGTCATATGGATCGAGGCCATCGAGTGGAGCGAGATACTCGAGACCTGGAATTCGTACCTTCTCGGCGTACCCACCATCGACGAACAGGCCCGCCTCGCTCGAATTCGAACAGATATTCTCGTTGCCCTCGGCGCATTCTTCACAATCCCGACATCCCCACGGGGCGTACAGCATCACTGGACCGAGTTTGTCGTGCACTCCAGTGACCTCATGGCCAAGAATGATTGGCGGTTCCTTGCCGAAATCGGCGTCGACCACGTGAATATCGGAATGGCAGACGCCACAGGCCGTCACGTCGAGGACCTCTCCCCCATCGGCGATGGGTTCGGGATGATTTGTCGAGTACCGAAGTGGGGTCTTGTGTTGGTCGAGGATGACAGCGCGCATGGGAGTTCCTCCTAGTAGCTCTTTGGAAGTCCGAGGCACTTTTGTGCGACGAAGGCGAGGATCAAATTGTTGTTAATCGGTGCGACTTGATACAGCCGGGTCTCGCGAAGCTTTCGCTCAATGTCGTACTCGGCCGCAAAACCAAACCCGCCATGAGTATCGACCGCAGCGTTACCAGCAGCCCACGACGCCTCGCTCGCGAGGAGCTTCGCCATGTTTGCTTCGACACCACAGGACTCGCCCGCGTCGTAGAGATCGGCGGCCTTCCACCGCATCAAATCGGCAGCCTCGAGCTGAATGTGGGCCTTCGCCAAGGGAAACTGCACGCCTTGGTTCTGGCCGATCGGCCGATCGAAGACGACCCGTTCGTTGGCATACGCCGACGCACGTTCGAGAAAGAACCGGCCGTCGCCAATGCATTCGGCTGCGATGAGAATCCGCTCGGCGTTCATGCCGCTCAGAATGTGCCGGAACCCTTGACCCTCTTCGCCGATCAGCGAATCAGCAGGAATGACCACATTGTCGAAGAACACCTCGGTCGTGCTGTGGTTCATCATTGTCTCGATCGGCTTGATCGTCAGCCCATCGATGAGTGAACCATCGGCGTTTCGCATCTCGATCAAGAACACCGACAAGCCAGCCAACCGGTCATTCCCCTCATCGGCCGGTGTAGTGCGAGCGAGCAACACCATGAGGTCGGAGTACTCGGCGCGGCTAGTCCAGATCTTTTGGCCGCTGACCCGATAGGTGTCGCCGTCGCGAACCGCTTTGGTCGTGATCGCTGTCGTGTTCGAGCCGGCCCCCGGTTCAGTGACGCCAAATGCTTGCAATCGCTTCGAACCGTTCGCGACGAGCGGAAGATACTTTTCCTTTTGTTCGTCGCTCCCGTGGCGAAGCACGGTGCCCATGACATACATCTGGGCATGGCAGGCACTCGGGTTTCCGCCGCTGGCCGAGATCTCTTCAAGGATGACCGACGCTCCCCCAAGGCTGAGCCCGCCACCGCCGTACTCCTCGGGAATTAGCGACCCGAGCCAACCTTGCGTCGTCAACTCGCGAACGAACTCTTCGGGGTACGTCGACGGCTCAAGGCCGCGCCAGTATTCGTTCCCATACTTGTCGCACAAGCGACGGACCTCAGAACGAATCTCATCGAGTGGTTCGTTCGCACGATCGACCATGACTTCCACCTTTCTAGGATTCGCTCAACAGAATCGTGACCATCATGTGACCGCAGAAGATCCGAGGTAGGCGGCCTTCACCGCAGGGTTTGCTTGGATCTCCTCGGGGGTACCAACGGCCAGAACCTCGCCTTGATCGAACATGTAGATGCGATCGCTAATACCGGTGATGAAGGCAAGATCGTGATCGATCACAATCACTCCCGCCCCGACCGTGCGCGCCATGTGACGGACCTGCTCGATCATGGCCACCGATTCGCTGTCGCTCATTCCGCTCGTCGGTTCGTCAAGCAAGAGAAATGTTGGTGACATCGCGGCAGCGCGGGCAAGCTCGAGTCTGCGCGAATTGCCGTAATCGAGCTCCCGAGCTCGTCGGTTTCGGTGCTCCCAAAGCCCCGCCTCAGCAACCAGCGCATCTGGGTCGCGATGCACGCGTCCGTCGCGGTGTTGCGCGGCGACAAGCGCGGAGACTTCGACGTTTTGCCTGACGGTGAGGGCATTGAAGAGACGAAGGTTCTGGAACGTTCTGACGAGGCCTCGGCGAGAAAGCGCGTAAGACGGCTTACCAAAGAGGTCCTCGCCGTCGATTCTAAAGTCGCCCCGCTGCGCCTCGACCATGCCGGTAATGACGTTTACGAACGTCGTCTTTCCCGCACCGTTCGGACCGATGATTCCGACGATTTCGCCGCTCTTCGCGGTGATACCCGCGTCGCTGAGCGCCTTGAAGCCACCGAAACTCACGTGGATACCCGAGGCCGCAAACTCAAACGAGCCTGGATCTTCGAGCTCGGCCAGCCGATCGGGTTCGGGGTCGTCCTCACCACGGAACTTGTCGAAAAGCCATTGGTCGAGTTCCCAATCTTCGAGCAAGCCCTTCGACCGCCAGATCATGAAGCCGACCATCGACACGCCGAGAACCACCGTGTTGAGGTTCTCTCGGAAGACCCAATCGAGCGGAGCATCGTCGAGGCCAATTCCAAAGATTTCGAAACCATCTTGGCCGAGACGACGGGCAAGCTCGAGTGCTGCGGTCATGACCGCAACACCAAGCACTGCGCCAGTCACGCTGTTGCGCCCACCGACGATCAGCATGGCGACGGTGAGGATCGTGTAGTCGAAGAAGAAGCGATCGGGCAGGATCGACCCGATCTCGAATACCCGCAGCGAAGAACCAACAGCCACGATGGCAACAGACACCAACAGCGCGCTCATCTGTTGTACCAAGGGGTTCACACCCATTGCGCGGGCCGCAAGGTTGTCTTCGCGTGCCGCCACCGCGAGCTTGCCTGCCCGTGACTGGCCAAAAAAGCGAGCAACCAACAACGTTGCGAAGAGTGCGAGCAGGATTGGCCAGCGAGAGTTCAGCGAGTCACCAATACCAAAGGCCAAACCACCGCGATTACCGCCGGTGAGATCGGACCAATTTTGCGTGACCTCGTGGGTAACGAACAGCAGCGCGAGCGTGATGATAGTCGGAGCGACGGCGCCAGATTTTGCTCCCGAACGAGCCAGACCAATCCCGATAATGACCGCAGCGATCAACGCCACCACGATCGCAATGAAAATGGCGACGACCGGTGGGAGCTGCACGTCGAGCAGCCCGAACGGAGCATCTGGGATACGTTTCACCTTCTCTTCGGGCGAGATCGCAAAGACCGCAAAGGCGTACCCGGCAATCGCTCCAAACCCAATGTGACCGAACGACAAGATCCCGGTGTTCCCGATGTACACCTGAATGCCGATCACGATGATCGCGTCGATCAGCATCGTGGTGACGAGCCGCTCGGCCGAACCCGAGCCGAGGATGGTCTGATAGATGAGGCCGCCGCCAACGAGCAGGACGAACAGCGCGACCGAGCCGAGGATCGGCGAGAGGATGTCGCGTCGCTTGTCCGGAAACATCAGACTCGCTCCACGCTCGGCACCGACAGCAAGCCTCCGGGCCGGAAGATAAACAGCAGCGCGATCAACACGAATACAAAGCCATCGGTCAGCTGCGAAATGCCGCCGGGCAGCCACGATCGGATGAGCACCTCGGCCATACCGAGGGCCAAACCTCCAAGTACCGCACCCTTCAGACTTCCGAGTCCGCCGATGAGGGCGGCCAACACACCGCTGATCATCGGGTTCAATCCGGCGCTCGGAGTAACCGAACCTGCCCGCATCAGCCAGAAGATGCCAGCGACACCAGCGAGAAAGCCAGAGAGTGCAAAGGCGCCACGGATGACCGAGTCGGAATTGATTCCCATGAGTCGGGCTGTGTCGAAGTCGTCTGCGGCAGCCCGAAGCGCCAAGCCGAACATAGTGCGTTGCAGCAGCCATGTCGTACCGGCGAGAACGACGATCGTGACTCCGATTACGAGCAGGTCAAAGACCTCGAGGTTGAGTTGGCCCACTGCGATCGTGTCGGCAAACCACGACGGCCGAGGAATGCTCTGCACCGACGCAGAGACGTACACCAAAAAGAGAGCGGACACGATGAAGTGGATACCGAACGAGGTCAACAAGAGTGTGAAGTCGGTGGCACCTCGGACCCGGCTAAAGGCAATGCGTTCGATCACCAGCGAGGTGATCACCGCCGAGATGATGATCAGCGGCACGACCGTCCACCAGTTGAACCCGTTGTTGAACGCCCAGAACGTGAGGTATCCGGGGATGGTAATCAACTCGCCGTGCGCGAAGTTGAGCAGGTGCATGATGCCAAAGACCACCGCAATACCGAGGGCGAGGAGCGCGTAGATCCCGCCCCGTCCCAAACCGTCGATGATGTTTTGCAGGAGTTCGACCATGTCGAGAGCTAGCCTCCAATGAAAGTGTCAAAGAGATCGGAACGCTCGAGCAACTCTCGACCAGTTCCGTCTGCGACGACGTCGCCACTGCGCAATACATAGGCACGGTCCGCGGCAGAAAGCATGCGAGTTGCATTCTGTTCGACCACGAGGATCGTTCTTCCCTGATCTCGAAGCTGGTCGATGAGGTCGAAGACAAGGTCGACCAGGATCGGCGCAAGCCCGAGCGACGGCTCGTCCATCATGATCAGCCGCGGACGCGACATTAAGGCCCGCGCAATGGCGAGTTGCTGTGCTTCACCTCCGGAGAGGAAACCAGCGGCGTTCGAACGCCGGTCGCCTAACACCGGAAACAGTTCGTACATCTCTTCCATGGTCTCGGCTCGCTCAGCAGCGGTCCGTACCGCCCCTCCAATGCGAAGGTTCTCCTCGATCGTCATGTCGGCGAAGATTCGACGATGCTCAGGAACGAGCGCGAGACCACTGCGCAGAATCTTTTCCGGAGCGGTGTTGGTGATGTCGTTTCCGTCGAAGGTGACCGTTCCCGCCGATTTCTCGAGCAGCCCTGTTATCGATCCGAGAAGTGTTGTCTTTCCTGCCCCGTTAGGGCCGATGAGGCCTACTACCTCACCGGCCCCCACGGACAGGCTTACATCTCGAAGTGCAGAGATCGCACCGTATTTGGTTGTGAGCCCACGTACTTCAAGCATTGGGTGGATTAGCCGCCGATGGTTCCCAGCACGTTGTACGCACCGTCGCTGTTCTGCACGATGTCAACGGCCTTTGGTGGGATACCGTTCGTGCCGGCGTAGGTGATCTCACCAGAGGTTCCTGGGAAGCCCGAGATGTTCTTCACGGCCTCGGCAATATCTGCAGGCTCATCACATCCGCAATCGAGGATGCCTTGAATACCGAGCAGCATCGAATCGATGTAAAGCGGCATGAAGTTCGGAGCATCACTCTCGAGGGTGCCCGATCCAGCGAGCACGGCTTCGAGGTCGCTTCCTGGTTCGACGATGGCGTGTGGCGTGTGGATGAAGCCCTCCGCCTCTGGGTCGAAGAGGGTTCCGGTTGCGTCGAAGGCATCGGTTCCCATGTAGGTGATTCCCTCGAGGCCTTGACCTTCGAGCTGCGCCTTGAGTGCGGTGATCTGGAAGTTCGCTGCAGCCGAGAAGAACACTTCGTCGCCGTCGGCAACACCAGCGACGTCATTTGCCTGTGACGAGAAGTCGGTATCGACGAACCATCCGTAGGTTTGGGTGCTGATGATCGTGCCGCCGAGTCCTTCGAAGGTCTCGATGAACGCATCAGGGTTGACGCCCGAGTACGGAACGCCTTCACCCTCGGTAAAGATGATCGCTTCGGTCAAACCTTGATCCCATGCGAACTGCGCTGATGCGCTCGACTGGCCAACGTCATCGAAGGTGACGAGGAAGGTGTTGTTCTCGGCATCGGCGAGCGTTGGCTCGGTCGATGCAGCAGCGAAGATGGCGTACTCGCCGCCGCCGGCCTGTGCCATTGGAAGGGTTGCGTCGGCAAACGGTGGGCCGACGAAGAATTGTGCGCCCCAGTCGATGAGTTCTTGGGTTGCGAGAGCTGGATCGTCGCCCGCCTCACGAACGTTCACCTCGACCGGGCGGCCGTCGATGCCACCGGTGCAGTTGATGAGGTCTGCGACATAAGGCATGACGTCGGCGCCAGGGATATCAACAAAGCCAGCAGCTTCACTGAAGTCGAGTACGGCACCCACCTGGATGGAGTCGCCGGTCGGTGCGTCGACACAGTTGTCGAGGTCGGCGGCCAAGATGGCGTCGACATCGATGCCGGCCGAAGCCGCGCCGCCACCGGAATCCTCGGTGTCGCTCCCCGATGTGGATGCGGTATCTCCGTCACCCGAATCGCTGCCACATGCAGCAGCAATAAGGCTTAGCGCAACGAGCGCCGCCAGTAATTGGCGATATTTCACGGTTTTCCCCCTCGTTTGGCGGGTCGCGGTTTACGACCCAGTCCAAGTAGTTTGTATCCAAACTTGTTTTGTAAAGCTATGCCATAGAGCTAGGCAAGGTCTAGGCAGCAAGCGAAGAACGTTTGCCGAACAGCTGGACGGTGACAGTATCATCGAAATCGTTCGGTAGCTAACGGTTGATTTTTGGAGGAGCGTGAATGCGTCGGTTTGATAGGTCTTGCCTGATCGTTGCCCACGAAGCTGACCAGATCGGCGGAGAAGTCGCCCGATGCCTAGGCGATCGCGGATTCTCGATACACACCCACCTCATTTCTCATCCGGCCGACCCGGTCGAGGGCGACAAGTCCTTCCCCAACTTCGCTGACTACGACCTCATTGTGGTCATGGGATCGATTCGCTCACTGACCAACAAAGACGAGATTGCCTCGTGGGTATACGACGAGCTCGATGCAATCCGAGCAACGTTCGAGGCAGACAAGCCGCTGCTCGGTGTGTGCTTCGGCGCGCAACTCATTGCCGATGCACTCGGTGGTGCGGTCGAAGCCTCACCCCAAACCGAGATTGGGTGGTTCACGATCGACGACGCTCCCGGCCAGTCGAACCCGGTTGGCCCAGGACCTTGGCTCGAGTGGCATCACGACCGGATCATCCCGCCGCCCAATGCAACGGTTCTGGCCCAAAACGAGACGGCTCCCCAACTGTTCACAATCGGACGCTTCGCTGGAACACAGTTTCACCCCGAGGCCAACATGGCTCAAGTCACCGAGTTCCTATCGAACGCCGACCCGAGCTACGACGAGTACTTTGCTGAGTACGGTGTCGATCGGGAGCTCGTTACCTCCGAGATGGCAGAGAACGAGGCGCGCAATAGTGAACAATGTCGTCGTCTCGTCGACTGGTTCCTCGATGACGTTGCCTTTCCAGAGAGCTCCCCACCCGAACCGGCGAACGCTGATTCGCTGCAAACAAAAACGACCACAGGAGAAGAACAATGAGCCGACGCCCCCTCATCGGACTGAGCGGCCGACGGAAGGTCGCGAGCCAACTCGAGGGCACTCCAGAATCGCTTCGGCACCTCGAAGGCGATTGGTACTACGCGGACTACGCGCGCGGGGTACTCGCCGCAGGCGGGCTACCCGTTCATCTTCCCCTCGATGCAGCACCAGACGAGTTTGCCGATCACCTCGACGGTGTGCTGATCAGTGGCGGCGCTGACGTGAACCCCGACCGATATGGCGCGGCGCTGGACCCGACCACCGAGTTCGAAGACATTCGCGACGCGTACGAGTTGGCGCTTCTCGATCTTGCCGCCGAACGAGAGCTGCCGATGCTCGGCATCTGCCGGGGCCTACAACTCCTCAACGTTCACGCTGGTGGCACACTCCACCAGGACGTCCCCGAACACGCACGCTATGACATCGACCCGTCCACGCTAAGCGACACGATCACCACCACCGACGGGTCAACGCTCGCGCAAATCTATGGCGGCAGCGTTTCGGTGAACTCGCTCCATCACCAAACCGTCGATACCCCCGGCACCGATCTCGTCGTGACGGCGCGCAGCGGCGACGGAACCGTCGAGGGCCTCGAACATCGTGAGCTTCCAATGATTGCGGTCCAGTGGCATCCCGAGATGCTCGACACGCGCGACACCGACCCTTCGTTTTCCTGGATCGTCAGAATGGCAGCTCGTCGAAATGGTGCGTAAGGCAAACCGCTAGGTCAACACGTTCACCGACTTCGGTCCTCGAAACTCGAAGCCGGTCAGTTCGACCGGGCCGGCGGCTGGGTCGAGGCGGAGATTCTCGAAGCGAGCGAACAACCGCTCTACACCAACCTTGACTTCTTGACGACCGAGCCACTCGCCAAGACAGCGGTGCGTGCCGAGCGCAAAGGCGGCGTGTGCGCCTTCGCGACGATCGAGATCGATCACCATTGGATTTGTCCAATGCGCTTCATCGAGGTTGATCGAACGGAGGACACCTGAAACTAAATCGCCCTCTTTGATGAGTGCCCCGCCAAGCTCGACGTCTCGGGTGGCCTGACGGGTTACGGTCCCGACCGGCGAGTACACGCGGAACACTTCTTCGATGAGGCGTCGCATGTCGCTTGGTTCGGCGGTGACGCGTTCTCGTAACTCTGGCTGGCTCAACAAGACCCACGTCACGAGGCCAATACCATCGCGCGGTTCGTTGATGCCGCCCGAGATCATGAGCCGCACGTTGTTGATGATTTCCTCGGGCGTCGCCCCTGCCTGTACGAAGCGAGCAATCGCCGAGTTATCGCCTTCGTTGGCTTCAGCGATCCGTTCACGAATCGCTTCACCGAGTTCGGCCTTGACGACTTCGGTTCGTTTGCTGATATCGGGGTCGTTCTCGAAGTTTGCGATGTCGGCGCACAAGCCCTCGCACCAGCTCCACATAACGCTCGCGCCGTGATGATCGAGCCCGAGCACCGTCGCCAACGCACCTGCTGCAAGGGGTTGGGCATAGGAGGTCATCACATCGAAGCCACCCGGCTCGACCGCGTCGAGAACGTGATTTGCCATAGCTGTGAGTTCCTCGGTCACGAAGGATCCGCTTCTTCCGCTCGATCGAAACTCGGGCCGAATCATGGCGGTCACCCTTGTGTGCTCGGGTGGGTCGAGCGTCAACATGTTCGTGCCGAGCGCTCGTGCGAGAAAGGACGGCTCGGTCGCGGAACGGAACGTCTCGTAGTCGGCCTCAACCGCGGCAACATCATCCCAGCGGGTGACGAACCACATCTCGAGCGCATCGATGTAGGCCACCGGCTCGTCAGCCCGTAGCTGGGCGAGTATTGGGTCGGGGTCTGCTTCGAGTGCAGCGAGATCGATTTCGGATCCTAACGACATGGAACACTCCTGTTCGTTGGTGGCGGACTGCCTCTCAGAAGGCAGCGGTAACTGCCTCTCAGAAGGCAGCGGCAACTGCATCTCAAAAGGCAGCGGTCACCGCCCGCCGAGGTAGCGAAACTTTAACCGCGGTAGGTTGTTCGGTGCCGAATGATTTTGTCACCGCTCGACGGTTGGCCTAGTGATTGGAAGAACCAAATGGCTGCAGACACCAAGAACCTTTCGAACGTCTGGTTCAAACTCACCGACCTTGAGGTTGCTGAGGGATCTGGCTCGTGGGTCACGACCACAGACGGAGAGAAGTACCTCGACTTCGTTTCGGGGATTGCGGTCATCTCGACCGGGCACTCCCATCCAAAGGTTGTGGAGGCGATCGCGACCCAGGCAGCCCGAGGTATTCACCTTCAAGCAAACGTGTTCACAAACGACATGATGCAACCGTTGGCGGCTCGGCTGGAAGCGATCACTCCCCCGGGCATCGATACCTTCTTCTACGCGAACTCTGGGGCCGAGATCACCGAAGCCGCGATCAAACTCGCGAAGCAAGCGACCGGGAGACCACACACCATCGTTTTTGAAGGCAGTTTTCACGGCCGCACACATATGGCAATGGCGATGACCACCTCGAAGAACGTCTACCGAGCTGGCCATGCGCCGTTGCCCGGTGGCGTCTTCACCGCACCATTTCCCGACCCACGCGCCGCCGATCACGAAGCCGAAATCGATGCATGCCTGACCGGCTTCGACCGTCTGCTCGCCGGGTCGACCGCACCGAGCGAAACGGCGTGCGTGATCGTCGAGCCGGTCCTCGGCGAAGGTGGCTACAAACTCGCACCAAAGCGATTCCTCGAAGGGATTGCGCAACGGTGCGCCGACCACGGCATTTTGTTCATCTCCGACGAGGTGCAAAGTGGCTTTGCTCGCACCGGGTCGATGTTTGCTATCGACCACTTCGACATTGCACCCGACATCATTTGCATGGCCAAAGGCATCGCCTCAGGGTTTCCATTTTCGGCCCTCGGTACTCGCCGAGAGCTCGACGACAAGTGGCCGACCGGGTCACATGGCGGCACCTACGGCGGCAACGCCATTGGCTGTGCTGCCGCACTCGCAACGATCGACGTCATCACCACCGATGGATTTATCGACAACGTGAACGCTCGTGGCGATCAGCTTCGTGCCGGCCTTGAGGCACTTATGGCAAATGGTCCCATCGTCGAACATGTCCGCGGTCCCGGCATCATGATCGCCTGTGACCTACGGAGCGCAGAGGACGCAAAGGCTGTACTCGCACACTGTTTCCACGAGGGAAACCTGCTTCTCATGACCGCAGGGGCGAAGGGCAACACGATCCGCTTCATGCCGCCGCTCACCGTCAACGAAGAAGAGATCCAAATCGCCCTCGACGCCATAACCGCCGCAATCGGAACGCTGCCCTAGGAAGCGTTTTCGCCGCAGGCGAAAAGGCGAGTTTGCGAAGGTCCGCCAGGACCGCCGCAATACCGACGCAGGCGAAAAGGCGAGTTTGCGAAGGTCCGCCAGGACCGCCGCAATACCTAGATGCGATCGGTAAGGCGATCGCTTCACTGTCCTAGCGAGCAACTATTGGGCGTTCTTGGTGACCCGGCGCAAAAGGTCGGCGAGCTGAGCCTTTTCGGCGAGCGTCAGCCCGTTGCTCATCTCTCCCTCGAACGAGTTGAACTTTGGGAACACTTCGGTGATGGTGCTTCGACCTTCGCTGGTGAGGCACACCATCATCCGACGCATGTCTGCCTCCATGCGGTTTCGCTCGACTAGGCCGCGCTTCTCCAAGGTATTCAACATTCCGGTCAGCGTCCCTTTGGCAAGGTTGCATTCCTGAGCGAGCTGGGCGGTCTCCATGTCATCCCAAATCCACAGCACCCACAGGATCGTGAACGCGCCAAACGACAGGCTGTAGGGCGCCAGCACCTCGCCCTCGGCACGGCGGCGGATCGCCGCGGCTGCCCGGTAGAGATTCGAGATGGCGTCCAGCGAGGCGAAGTCGAATTCGCTGTCGCCGAGCCGCTCCTGCACGTCGCGTTCAGCAGCAAGGAGCCACGCAGATTCGGTCGATTGTTTCTCTGAACTCATGGCGCCCCACACAATAGACATACCTGACTCGGTCAACCCGCGCTGCCAGCATCCCATATTCGTTCGGTACCGAACTAGTTTTGTTTGCCCTATGCTAACGAGGCAGCGCTGACCAGACATCTGGGCCACCCCGTCACGGCCCAAGCCGATCTTCTACGTAGGGAACTTCACCATGGCCGAAACACGCAGGATCCTTCTCGACGGTTACCCAACCGAAGTCCAACGCAATGGCGACACGCTCATTTCTGGTGACGGCCGTTCGGTTGCGATTGCCGACGCGGTGCACCTCGCCCCCGTTGAACCGACGAAGATCATTTGCGTGCATCTGAACTACGCGAGTCGGGTGGACGAATTCATGACGAAGTTGCCCGCAGCGCCGACGTATTTTCACAAGCCGATCACGGCGCTCACGGGACACCAGAGCAACGTTGTGCGCCCCGAGGGTTGTGAGTGGTTGAACTACGAGGGTGAGATCGCAATAGTTATTGGGAAGACGTGCCGAAACATCTCCCCTGAGGAAGCGGGCGACTACATTGCTGGCTACACGGTCTCCAATGACTACGGCCTACACGACTTTCGAGACACCGACGCTGGTTCCATGCTTCGGGTGAAGGGCAGCGACACCTTGTGCCCGCTCGGCCCAGGTCTAGTGACCGATTGGGATTTCCGTGACAAGCGAATCCAGACCATCGTCAACGGCGAGGTCAAGCAAGACGCGTCGACCGCTGAAATGAAGTGGGATATGCACTACCTCGTTTCCGACATTGCCCGCACGATCACCCTCGTGCCTGGTGATGTTCTGCTCTCGGGTACACCTGCGAATTCGCGCACCGTCTACCCCGGCGATGTGGTGACCGTAAGCGTCGAAGGCCTGGGTGAACTCACCAACACCATCGTCAGCGGCCCGACTCCGATCCGCACCGACGTCGGCGCACAGCCATCGGATTCTGAAGAGGTGCTCTCTACCGCACAAGGCGGCGATTGGGAGTTCCGCGGCATCCGCAAGCCAATGGGACTCGGCGCGAAGCTGTACGGTTCAACGCTCGACGACAAGCCAGCCGCCGATGCGGCAACGGGCGATTCGGAGGCCTAATCGTGCGGACCGCAACCATCGGCGGCTTCGACGTCCCGGTCGACCACTTCATCGGCGGCGAATGGGTTGGCTCACCGAACACCTTTGAGAGCCGCTCCCCTCTCGATTGGGATGCGGGTCCGATTGCTGATGTCGCTCGCGGCGACGCCGCCGCCGCTGATGCAGCGATGGCCGCCGCCACCGAGGGATTCAAAACCTGGGGTGCCTACAGTCCGGCCGAACGCTCCGAGGTTTTGCATCGTCTCGCCGACCTGATCGAAGCGAACAACGAGGAGATCGCCACGGTCGAGACGCTCGACATGGCGTTCATGTACGCGTCGATGCGGGACCGTTTGGTCGCCCGCGGCGCGGCAAACTTCCGACTGTACGCCGACCTCATCGTGCAGCGCGAAGAGCGCCACTGGGACGCGAAGAACATGGACAACACCGTCCAACACATGCCTGCTGGTCCGGCCGTCGTGATCACCCCGTGGAACGCGCCGTTCATGTTGTCGACGTGGAAACTCGCCCCTGCCCTCGCAGCGGGCAACACCGTGATTCACAAGCCTGCCGAATGGTCGCCCCTAACCGCCGCGATCCTCGCCAGGCTCGCAAACGAGGCTGGCATGCCGGCAGGTGCGTTCAACCTCGTGCAGGGCATTGGACAAGAAGTTGGTGCTGCGTTGGTCGCCGACGATCGCGCTCGGCGGATCACCTTCACCGGCTCGCCAGCAACCGCCCGCCACATCGGCAAGGCAGCGGCCGAGAACATCGTTCCATTCACCGCCGAGTTGGGTGGCAAGGGTCCGCTGATCGTGTTCGCCGATGCCGACCTCGACCAAGCAGCGCATCGTGCGGCATGGCAATACGACGACTCGGGCCAGATCTGTCTTGCCGGCACTCGCCTGTTGGTCGAGGAGTCCGTGCGCGACGAATTCCTTGAAAAGTTCCACGCCATCGTCGACGGCTTTGTGCTCGGCGACAGTCGCGAAGACAGCACCGACATTGCACCGATGGTGCACCCCGATCATCTCGCCAACGTCGACGGGTTTGTGCAACGGGCCCGAGCGAACGGTGACACGATCGTGCGCGGCGGCAACATCGTCGAAGGAACGTTGCACTACGAACCAACCTTGATCGAACCCGCCTCAAATGACAGCGAGGTCGTGCAGCACGAGATCTTCGGCCCTGTCCTGACGTTCCAAACCTTCCAAGACGAGGCTGAAGCGATCGAGCTTGCGAACAGCACCGACTATGGCCTGTCGGCACTCGTGTGGACGACCTCACGAGAACGTGCCGAACGAGTGGGCCGGGCCCTTCGCTGTGGTCTCGTTTGGGTGAACACGTTCCTCGTTCGTGACCTAACCGCACCGTTCGGGGGTTGTGGCATCAGTGGAATCGGCCGAGAGGGCGGGGACTGGGCACTCGATTTCCATAGCGATGTCAAGACGCTCATGATCTTGTCGGACTCGGCGAGCTGATCCGCAACTTCTTTCGAGATGCGTAGCGGCCCTGCCGATGGCGAAACGGGCCCGGACGCGGGAACTCCCCCACATGGTAATGATCGGGAGGGACCACATGTGGGGGGGAGTTGCCTGAGGCGCCTCTCATATGAGAGCCCACCCCGCCTCAGAGCATCCCGCCAAGAACCACTATTGCCGAGATTGCCCGATGCGTCTGCGTACAATTGCGCAGAACGAGAAATTTCTGACATCTTTGATCCCGATGACCTCCCGCCCGCTCGATCGCGACCGCCAGCTCGTTGCCGAACGTCTGCGTTCGGTCGGTGCACGCAGAACGTATGCAGCTGAAAGCTTCATCTTTCATGAGGGGGCCGAACCGACCGATGTGTTCGCAATCGAATCTGGCCTAGCTCGAATCGAGCACTCAACACGGTCGGGACGGATCGTACTCTTCGACCTCGCTACCGTCGGTCGGGTGTTTGGCGAGATTGCAGCGATCGACCATCAGCCTCGGTCTGCCACCGTTGTCACCATCACCGAAACCACAGTGCACATCGTCAGTGCCGCTGATTTCCGTCAGATGCTGGCCGCCGATAGCGAGCTGCAAGCTGCCGTGCTGCGCACCGTGACGCACCGATTCCGGGAGCAATCGTCGCAATTCGTCGAGACGTCGATCATGGACGCGCCAAGTCGCGTCGCCGCCCGGTTGGCGCGCCTTGTAGAGATCGAGCAGTCCCTCGGCCGGAGCACAGCCAACGCCGACGGGTCGATCGAACTCAAGTTGCCAATCAGTCAACAAGAGCTCGGGCAATGGTCTGGACTGTCTCGCGAGGGCACCGGCAAAGGACTGAGCGCGCTTCGAACCAGAGGCATTATCGAGACCGGCCGTAAGCGAGTGAAGATCAACAACCTCGACCAACTCATCGCCCTCGCCCAAAACGACTAACCACCACTTCGTTATGGTGCCAGGCACCCTGACGAAGTGAGGAGACTGTTCTTGGCACAGTGAGTACCGACTTCGACCGCTAAGTGACAATGTCGGCCCAGAGCTCATGATCACTCGCGAGGTTGACCCCCTCTGTCCGACTCAGGTAGTCGACTACCTCGGCATTCGTGAGGGCGAACGCTTCTTTGAGTCCTCGGGCGATCGTCCGCAAGTAGCTCGGGTCAGGATTGTTCCTTTCGAGATCGGCTCGCCCTGTGGTGATAGTGAAAACCGGCTCGCCGCTCTCGTGGTGCCCGAGAAAGAGAAGGCGTCCGTAGAGTCCTGTCGAATAGTCGATATGACCACGAGCGATAACGTCATCGATGTTGATGAACGCCGGCGAGTCTTGACGCGCTTCCTGTGCCTGCACATCGGCGAGCTGTTCGAGAGTGAGCCGATAGAGCCGACACATCGTTGCCTCGGTCTCGTTCCTCTCGCTGTCGAGGAAGGCCACCCCGCCGCCGTTCCACTTCGGTGATGAATGTGCGAAGTACAACCTGTGTGCAACGACCAAGTCATCAAAGCCGGTCGGCGGCGACGGATCCCTCGCCCCGACTTCGCGGATCGACCTTGGCGATAGTCCTGGATCTCCACCTTCGAGATAGGTCGAAAAGCGCGAGTACAACAGATTCGAACCAAACGCTGCGTACCAAACGTTCGCCACCAACTACCAACCCTTCGTAGTCGCTCATTCAACCAGCACCATCGCGAAATTGGTAGCCGTGTTACGTTTCGGTATGACGCATCAATCGGTCAACCTGTCAGAGAAGCTCGCAACGTTCGACGAGCACTGGTCTCCTCGGGTCGTGGGCGGCTTCAACGGCCACGACCTCATGGTTGCCAAGCTCAAAGGCGAGTTCACGTGGCATCACCACGATGACACCGATGACTTCTTCCTCGTCCTCTCCGGCAAACTCACCATTCGGCTTCGCGATGGCGACGTCCATCTCGGCCCGGGCGAGCTATACGTCGTCCCTCAAGGCGTTGAACACCAACCGTATTGCGAAGACGAAGTCGAGGTCCTGCTCATCGAGCGGGCGAACACGCCGAACTCTGGCGATCCCGAAACCGCCGCACCGCGCATCGAGATCTAGCCACCGTTTCGTAAGGGATCTGGCACCCTTACGAAATAGGGCCGTGGTCAGACCGGGATCAGGGTGTTGGCGAAGATCTGCCACGCCAACACGCTCTTCGCAACGAAACTCAAGATGATGTAGACCCGTTCGCCGTGCAGATAGTCAGCCCACTTTCCCACCCGTTTGTACTGCAGCCATTGGTTGATCGCGAACGTGTTGAAGAAGAAGAAGATCGACACGATAATGCCGTACACGAACCCGGGCGGGCCTTGCGCTCCGTCCTGTGAAACGTTGAACCACAGCGGCACGAGAATTGCGAGCCACGGTCCAACACCGGCAATGCAGCCCATCCAGAACGGAGTGAACCACACCTTTTCGGAAGGCGCTTCGTCGCCGGTGATGTTGACCATCTCCATGATCCAGCCGAACAAGATCATCGAGATGTTGGCAAACGCAAGCGCGATCAGCGCCCCGAGGTCGACTATGCCGGTCGTCGCACCGATCAGGATGATCATGAGCGTCGAGGACAACGAGTACTCGACCCAACGGAACCGATTGCGGCCACGGCGAAGCTCGCTCTTGTATCCACCGAACGCGGGTACGGCGATCAGGAAGTGGAAGAACGCCGACAGTAACGAGAATGCGGCGACCCCAATTGCCAGCGGAATGCCGAAGAACTCATTGAGCACGCCATTGCTTAGTGGAGTTCCGGGTGGACCACTGATGTTGAAGCCGCCGACCGGAAGTTCGAAGTCGAGGTCGCCAATCACGATGATGATCACACCGGTAATGAGGTGCAGCAAACCAGCTCCGAGGTTCAACTTTCGAAGGCGAGCAGCGTTGTCGTTTGTGAGCTCGACCGTTTCACGGTCAAAGTCGAGTGATGGCATGGGGGTTCCTCACTTCAAGAGAGAGAGCAACCTATATCGAGACCGACACCGACGCTTGCCGCATCGACCTCTAACGCCCAACTTCGCTAGGGAAATTTCGTAAGGGTGCCTGCCCCTACGAAACGGGACGCTGCACGGGTTCGTCAGCGCTGGAAGGGGCGATGCTCGCACACTGAGCCGACGCGTAGACTGGTTTGCAATGGACATCACGCAACTTGATGCGCTGCTACATGAGAACGCCGACCTTATGCACCAGGCCCAACCTGGTTCGTGGCAGTTCGACTACTTCGGTCGAACCCTGATCGTTCTGTCCGACGAACGGGCCAACCGAATGCGCATCATCACCCCAGTTGCCGAGATTGCCGACATGAGCCCCGAGGATGTCTCGACGTGTCTGTCAGCGAATTTCGATCGCGCCCTCGATGCTCGCTACGCCGCATCTGGCGAATACCTGTGGAGCGCGTTTATCCACCCGCTCGCCGAACTCGTCGACACCCAGTTGGTCGATGCGCTCATGCAGGTCGCAACTCTGGCGGTCACCTACGGGACGACCTTCAGCAGCAGCGGCCTTACCTTTGGGGCGACGCCTGAGGAATAGGGCGACTCGTTCGCGCCGTCAACGCCCGAGGTTGCGAACTTCTGAACTTTTGGGCGGGAGCCTCAAGCGGTGATTTTTTCTGCCCGATCCCCGGGCATGGAACAGAGAACGCAACCCCACGATTTCATCGGCGTCGTCCTTCCCACCAGCAACAACAACATCGACCAGTCCGTCGTACCGAAGCTCAGCTTCTCGCCTCGCATGCGAGCGTATGCTGCCTCGGCCGCGCTCGTGATTGCACTCGCTGCCTGCGGTGGTTCGACCAATGCTCAAACCGAGGTGACCTCCGGGACCGACGCAAACCCTGCTGAGACCGCCAACTTCATCCCAGCCGACAGAAGCACCGATGGCGAACCTCCAGAAGCACTGGCCGCCGTTGCTGCGGGCAATCCGTCCGGCAGCTCCGCCGACGCGCCTGGCGATGTCTCTCCGGTTGGGACTGACTCGCCTCCATCACCCGCCCATGCCGAGGGAAATCACGCCATCCTCGCCGATGGGAAGATCTACCTTCGAGGAACCGTCCCATCGCCCGCAATCTCAGACCTGACCGTCGATGCATTCGAGCGGATTCTCGGCGATGGAAACGTCGTTGCCGAATACACGATCGATCCCGATGTTCCCTTCGACAGCGAAGCCTCTCAGGCCGTGTTCTTGAAGGACAACGTCCTGTTCGAAACGGGCAGCGCCGTCATCACCCCCGAGTTCGAATCGATCCTCGCGTTCAGCCCTCTACTTCTCGAAGAACAGCCCGAAGCTACGTTGTGGGTGTTCGGCCATACCGATTCACAAGGTGACGACGCAGCGAACCTCGAACTATCACAGCAACGAGTTGAAGCGGTCCGTGAATGGATCGTAGAGCGGGGCGGAGACGATGCTCGTATCTTCACGTCGGGCGAAGGCGAGAGCCAACCAATTGCCGACAACGCCACGGCAGAAGGACGGGCCCTCAACCGCCGAGTCGAGTTCACACTGGACGGCTTCGACATCAACGCCTAACGGTTCAGCTCAGATCCTCAACCGCTTCGCAGGATCGACTCCATCTTCTTGCCTCGGGTGAGCTCGTCGATGAGTTTGTCGAGGTAGCGAATCTCGCGCATCGTAGCTTCCTCAACCTCTTCGACCCGAACACCACAGATCACACCGGTGATCAACGACCGATTCGGGTTCATAGCCGGAGCATCAGCGAAGAAATTCTCTAACGTCTTCTCATTGCGGGTCTGTGCCATGAGCTGGCGTTGGTCATAGCCGGTTAGCCAACGGATGATCTTGTCAACATCGCGTTTGCTGTACCCCTTACGTTCCGCCTTCGCGACGTAGAACGGGTACATGTACCCAAACGTCATGTCGTAGATCCGCTGCAACGCTTTGTCGTCCGACATTTCATCTCCCCTATTCGTAGGTGCAGAGGTACGCCGTTTCGACGGCGACCTTGAGTTGGAACTTTTCGTTC
Organism: uncultured Acidimicrobiales bacterium; assembly: GCA_938040365.1. Taxonomy (GTDB): domain Bacteria; phylum Actinomycetota; class Acidimicrobiia; order Acidimicrobiales; family SHLQ01; genus SHLQ01. The sequence goes on along the minus strand of CALHXU010000090.1, from coordinate 6,792 downwards.
GCCGCCACTTCGAACGAACTTCCCGCTGGGTAGGGGGCAAACTCGTCGCTGCCGGGAAGCGAAACGACTAGCTCGCCGGAAATAACGGTCATGACCTCGTTCTGGCTCGTACCGAACTCGTACTCACCTGGTGCCATGACGCCGACCGACGACGCCAGCGGATCGCCTTGGAAACCAATCGACTTCACGTTCCCATCGAAGTACTCGTTTACGTTCAACATGGTTGTTGTTTTAGCGCGTCTACAGCCGATTTCGGAAGCGAAATTCGAAAAATCGGCGACTACTCCTTGAGAACGTTAAGACCCTGCCGACTAACAGAGCGTGGCAGCGAAAGTGAAAGTTACATGTCCAACCTGTGGGGACCAAGAGGTTTCTCCAGGAGATGTCCTTGCTCGTGTGTGCGTTGATACCCACGCCTCTGAGTACCACTTCACATGCAATTTTTGTGACGCAACGGTGGTCAAGACATGCACCCAACAGATCCTCGAGGCGTTGAGTTCATTGAAGGTCAAGGTCGACTTCTGGACGATCCCTCGAGTGGGTCCTCGCGTCCACATCGGCGCTGACATCACTGACTCTGACGTCCTTGATTTCCGAGAGGGACTCAACGACGAGGAGCGCTTCGAACAAGCGCTGAGCGACCTCGCCTGGTAGGCGCTGTCAGCCCTCAAGCATCCAGTCGCGAGAACGGTCGGGTTCAAAGCTGCTCTCGAGGTACCGATCGAGTCGGTCATCGAGTGTTGGATCGGGGTCACCCCACGCCGCGGCCACTCCCGCATCGATGATGGTTCGGACGTCCACAAGCTGTTCGGAGCCGTGATGGCCGGCGGGCCGTAGCGCTCCTCGCTGACCTTCGAGACGAGCTTGCTCGAGCATCGTTGCTTCACGTGCCTTTCGGGCACGAATGACGACCTCTTGTCTTTGTTCAAACGCCCGGACCGCTTCTTGAACCTCTCGCAGTTGCCTCTCAGCAGAATCTGCCCGGGCACGCTCGACTACAAGCGCATCTTCGAGACGTTGGATCCTTTGGTTTGCGGCATCAGGAGATGTTGACAAAGACATCGTGGACTATCGGCATTTCGATCGAGATATCAATGGTTCAGGGTTCGAGTGGGCCAATGCGCGGCGTGTTCACTTCGCACCTCACCTCAGCCGATCGACCCATAGTGGAATCGGGCTTCGTACGACAGACTATTCTTTAGGCGACTGTCGGAGATATGTAGGAATGTCAGAGCAAGAGCAATCGGAGTGGCCGACGTTCGAGTCGGTCTTCGGCGAAATCGCACCCGGTACACCAACCGCCCGCGAACGTGTTTCCGAGCTCGCCATCGAAGAGGCGACGTCCGCTCCCATCGATGTAGATACCGCATTTGACTCATCTATCGCATTTGACGACCCCGATCTTCAGGCTGCACTCGAGCCGCTGCCCGAGGTCGTCGAACCAGACTTCTACGACGACATCATCGATCTCGACAACCCTGGTCCGGGCGAAATCCTCGCCAAATTTGACGAGCCCTTCTCAACGAAGAATATTTCGATCGAAGAGTCCGTCGAGATCGACACCATCGAGTCGGTGGAACCGCAATCGGCGTTCGGCGAAGACGACACCGGCGAAACGGTCGATCCGGTCGATTGGGTCAATTCGTTCGACGACGACGACGGTTGGGTCACCCACACAGCCCAAGACGTAGAGGCGACCGAACCCGAAATCACGTCGACCGCGCCGACGACTCAGGTACTCGATTCTGCGCCGTTCACTCCACCGGAGCCTGCCGCAGTGATGAGCCTTGCTGGCCTGTTCGATCCGGTCGGGCCGCCGCTCGAAGCAGATGTCGATGGGACCGAGTTAGATGCTCAGCAGGCCCCGGCGCCAACGTCTCGCGGGGCCGACCCCGATGATCCATGGGGTCAGCTGCGGCCGAAGAACGAACCCGAAAAGATCACGTTCTGGGCGAACCGTCCCAAGTTCTTCGGCGGCGATGAGCGGCGAAAGGCCCGAGCCCAACGTGAAAGGGCGGCCGCCCGCAACCAGCAACAAAGCCAGCCAGTTCATCACGCGCACGCCGTACCCGAGTCGCTGCCGTGTCCGGTATGCGAGCATGTTTCGAAGGTCGACATCGTCGATCCCGTGTCGGGTCAGTTGCACATTCGCTGCGACTTGTGTGGACACATTTGGGCCGAAACGGGCCGCTAAGCGCCAAACATCGCGAGCCATTCCTCGGCGCTCGATGGTGCGAACACAAAGTTGTCTTTGCGGGTCTGGCCCATTGTTGCCGACGGTGCGGGCGAGTACTGGTGGCCCGGGAACAGAATCGCATCATCGGGGACCTTCGACAGCACCGTGGTGAGGCTGCGGTAGAGCTGTTCGGGGTCGCCACCGGGCAGGTCAGTTCGACCACATCCTTGCAGGAAGAGAGTGTCGCCGGCGACGAGCCGGTTTTCGACCAGAAAGCACTGGGACCCGGGGGTATGGCCGGGCGTGTGCAACAGTTCGATTGCGATCTCGCCGACATCGATCGCGCTACTGCCGTTGTGTTGCACAAGGTTCACGTCGGTAAGCCCGGTGACCTTCTTTACGAAGTCGGCCTCGTCGGCCTGCACGTGCAGCGGCACATTGATTTGCTCGAGTAGCTCAGCTGCCCCCTGCAGCTCGAATCCCATCATGGATCCACCGACGTGGTCGGCGTGATAGTGCGTGCCGAGCATGCCGACACACGTCATGCCGTCGGCTTCGAGCACCTCCAGAATTCCAGCCGGGTCATAGGCGGGGTCGACCACGATTGCCTCTTTGGTTTCACGGTCGCCGATGAGGTAGACGAAATTGACCATCTGGGCTGCCATTGGATTGTCCTCTGCGAAGTCTCGACCCGAGAGCAGTTGGCGGAAGTAGAAGCGATCGTCAGTCATTGGTGGATTGTACGTTCCACGCAGCCTCGACGTCGGCTGCGACTTGGCGAGCTGGACGGTCGAGGGCAACTGCTGCCCTGATCACGTCAGCAAACTCGGCCTTTGCGGTGTTGGTCGTGACCTTCACTCGAACGTCGTGGCCTTCGAAGGTGACCACCTCGATCGTCCGGTCGATCGCCCTGCGGTCAACCCCATGGGCCCGGTAACCGAGAGAGCCAGTTTCTTTGAGCAGGACGTCGCCGACCGGTTCGATCAGGTGGGGTTCGACCAGAGCCGAAACGGTTGCGGCAGGTCGTCGGTGTTTCATTTCGATCGGCGTGATCCACGCATCGAGCGCTCCGGCGGCCAGCAGCTGGGTCACGGCATGGGCGAGGTACTCACCGCTCAGGTCGTCGATGTTGACCTCGAGCACGACGAGTTGTTCGGTGCTGTGAGCGACACCCTCACCGAGAACGACATGAAGCACGTTCGGGTGCTCGTCGAGTTCGTTGTCTCCAGCGCCAAACCCCGACGCCGAGATGACCATGTCGGGCATCGGCCCGAACGCATCGGCGAGCGCTGCGACGATCGCCGCACCCGTAGGCGTCGTCAGTTCGACCCTGACATCGAGGCCCTTTACGGGTACTCCCTCGAGCAGCGCGACCGTTGCCGGAGCGGGATTCGGGATCTTTCCGTGGGCGCTCTTCGCGATTCCCTGACCCATCGCCACCGGGGCGACGACGATGCGGTCGACATCGAGCGCTTCAAGGCAAAGGCACGTGCCGACGACATCGATGATCGCATCGATTCCGCCGACCTCGTGAAAGTGCACCGATGCCGGGTCGGCCTGGTGGATCTTTCCCTCGGCTTCGGCCAGTGCGGTAAACACGGCAACGGCACGGTCGGTTGCTCGTGTTGGAAGGCCGGCGGCCTCGACGAGCGTGATGATGTCTCCAGCGGTGCGGTGCGAGTGCCCTTCGTTCGTTTCGACGGTCACGTTCGTTGCGCCGATTCCGTTGCGCGAAATCTTCTCGACCTTGAGCTCCCAGCCGTCGACGTCGAGCCTCCCGAGATCTGTTCGCAGCTGTTCGACATCGACTCCGGCGTCGATCAGCGCGCCGAGCGTCATATCACCGGCAATGCCGTTGAACGGATGAATCCAGATCGCGGTCATCGAGCGTCGTCTGCCAGCTGCAACATCTTGATCGCGCTCACCGCAGCCCCGTAGCCGTTGTCGATACCGACAACATTGACTCCTGCTGCGCAAGTGGCGAGCATGCCGAGCAACGCCGTCACCCCTTCGAATCCGGCACCGTATCCAACACTGGTCGGCACGGCGATAACCGGCCGCGCGCACAGCCCACCGACAACCGATGCGAGGGCGCCTTCCATCCCGGCGATCACGATGACCACATCGGCCTCGCGAATGCGATCGACTTCGGCGAGCAATCGATGGATGCCGGCAACGCCCACATCGCTCAACCGATCGACCCGTGTGCCGTATGCGGTGAGGGTTGCTTCGCACTCGTCGCCGACGGGGGTATCGGCAGTACCTGCGCTCACAACCGCGACACAGCGCGTCCCGTCGAGCGGGGCGTGTCGCCAGCTCAGAACTCCGCCGAGTTCGACCGCGCCGGGGTGAGCACCGACGAGCGCTTCGCGTTGGGAGTCATCCACGCGGGTGATGACAACGGGCCCGGTGCCGTTGTCGAGAAACTCTGCGACGATGGCGACGCACTGGTCGGCGCTCTTGCCGGGTCCGTAGATCGCTTCGGGCAAGCCTTGCCGGAGTGCCCGATGGTGATCGATTCGGGCGTGCGTTGCGTTTCCGAGGTCGTTGAACGGCAGCCGTGCAAGTTCGGCGACCGCTTCGTCGGCGGTGGTTTCGCCGTTCTGGATTTGGGTAATGAGCGCCCTCAGCGCGTGTTCATCCACAGCCCTATCGTGGCAAAGATCCTGAAGATTTCCTCCGTGGGTACAATCATCGTGTGACTTCTCGAAACCGTATTGCATTCCAAGGCGTACCAGGGGCGTATTCGCACCTCGCCTGCTCAGCCGCATACCCCGACATGAACCCGGTTGGTTTCGACACTTTTGCCCAGGCTTTTGCGGCCGTGGAATCGGGCGATTGTGATCTTGGCATGATCCCGATCGAGAACACGCTCGGTGGACGAGTGGCCGACATCCACCACCTCCTACCCGAGTCGAGCCTGTTCATCATTGGCGAGCACTACCAGCCAATTCGCCACCAACTCCTCGCACCGGCTGGCGCCACGCTCGACTCGCTGAAAACGATCGCTTCGCACGAGCAAGGCCTTGCCCAGTGTCGCGACCTCATCAAAGAGCTCGGCGTCGAGCCAATGGATTTCGGTGATACGGCCGGCGCAGCGAAAGAAGCAGCCGAGCGCAACGACCCATCTTTTGGCGCTATTGCGAGCGAACTCGCTGCCGAAACCTACGGCCTGCAGATCCTGCGCAGCCGTATCGAAGACCGCATTGGAAACACGACCCGCTTCGTCATCATGTCGCGCTCATCATCTGAGCCCGACCCGCTCGCTGGCCCCGCAATGACGAGCCTCGTGTTCGAAACCCGCAGCGTCCCCGGTGCGCTCTACAAAGCACTCGGCGGATTCGCCACGAACGGCGTGAACATCACCAAGCTCGAGAGCTACATCATCGACCAGAGCTTTACCGCCGCCCAGTTCTACGCCGAGGTCGAAGGCCACCCATCAGACCCGGCCGTACAAAATGCACTCGAAGAGCTGCAGTTCTTCTGCTCGAAGATGAAACGAATCGGCACCTACCCCAAGTCCGACTGGCGCGAACAGAACTGATTTTTCCGGTCCGCTCAATCCCGCCAGTCCGGCATCCTCGATATAGGCGGGCGGAGGCTTCCGCTCAGCTCAACCCTTCGCTGCGAGTCTTACTGGACGAGGAACGTCACGCCGACGTCGCCGGATAGACCCGGGGTCGGCCCTTGGCCGAAGAGATCGACGACGGGTTGGGTCGGGTCCGTCAGCACGACGGAGAACTCGCCGTCTCCTAATGACTCAACATCGATCTCGTTGCGACCTGGTCCGCCATCGACCGAGGCAAAGGCACTGAATCGCCAACCGTCGATAGGGAACCTAAATCGAATCTCGCCGTCTGTAGCCGCAACGACTGTCAGCTCGTCGATCACTATCTCTTCACCACTTGCGCATTCCTCTCCCCAGCAATAGGAAGTAGGCGCGATCGGTATAACGGACTCACCCTGAACTATTTCAACTGGCGGGGGCTGGCGCTGATCGAACTCTGCGGCGCTCCGAAGCGCACCGTCTTCTTCTACGGCCGGCTCTTCTAGTTCGGGAGCGGGCTCATCTGGCTCGACAGTCGACTCTTCTGATTCGGCGGTCGGCGACGTTTCGATAGCGACCTCACCGTCAGTGGAACAAGCCACGAGCACAACACACGAAACGATGATCAGAACAAGCAACCGCCAACGAACCATACGCGAGGGTAGACGACCACCGACGCCGATAACCCGAGCGGTGCGAGAAAGTGAACCCGACCCGTTCGAAACGCTGAGGATCTTCTCCTCAAAGATGAACCGCATCGGCGCCTACCCCTAATCGGACCTCCCGCGAGGGGTTTTCACCTACCTAAGCGATGAACGAGATAGCCGGGCACTTTTGTGCACCCGGCAGGAAGCCACGCGAAGAATTCGGCGATCCTAAATCGTGAATGCTGTACTGGAAAAGGGGATTGAGCGGGGATGAACAGGCCCGATGGTGCGATCGGAGAGATTGCGGGTCTGACCCCGACCACGCGCGCTCCCGCCACTCGATCTGAAGCGGTCGCCGCGCTCTATGACGCCCACGTCGACGAGGTCTACCGATTCGTGTATCGGCGCTGCCGGGATCACGC
>CALHXU010000089.1 GCA_938040365.1 uncultured Acidimicrobiales bacterium | reverse complement strand
TCAGAAACGAGAGTGATGCCATCGGCCGAGGCGGGGATGTCGAACTCTTCGACGGCGTGCTGGACCACACCCGCAATGTCGACGACCTCAACTTGGGTCGCCCGCGTCTCCTGTCGAGCATGGTCGAGTAGGTCATCGACGAGCGTCGCCATTCGATCTGCACTTCTCGTCACCACGGCTCCGGCTTTGCGAAGTTCTTCCACCGACGCATCGGGATTGCCGAGCGTGACCTCGAGGTTGGTTCGGATGACCGCGAGCGGGTTCCGAAGCTCATGGGATGCCTCATGGATGAACCGGGTCTGCGCACTGAAGGCCATATCGAGCCGGTCGAGCATGTCGTCGAAGGTTCCGGCAAGCTGACCCAATTCGTCGTCGGGTCCGGCGAGGTTGATGCGACGGTTGAGGTCGGTTGCGTTGATCGCTCGCGCGACCGCAGTGATTCGTTCGATCGGACGCAACACGATCCCGGCCACATACCAACCAACAGCCAGGCTCGTCACGAACAACAGACCAAGCGCTGCAAAGGAATATTGGCGTAGATCGTCGAGTACTTGCCGGTCGACCTCGGCTTCGAAATCTTGCAAGACCGGCACTGCAACCTGATCCCCGGTCGCAGGATCAATGATCACTGCGAAGCTCGGGTCTTCGGTGATGAGCCGGCCGATCTCTCGACTAATGCCCGCATAGAGGCCGCCGATCACGATCGCTGCAAGCGCGAACAACAGGATCGAGTAGAGCAACGCGAGGCGGAAACGAATGGACCCGACCCAAGACGGCAAGAATCGATCGGTGTTTGCACCGACACTCATCGGGCGCCGAACCGGCAACTCCTTTGCGGTCGAGACCTCGTCGGGCGGCCGAAACTCGCCAGTCACCGAGCCCGGGTCTGGTCGAACATTCTGCTGATCTCGCGAGGACTCGGTCGTGGTCATGCCAGACGCTCACGATCGATGAGTCGGTACCCCGACCCAATAACGGTCTCGATCAGCGGATCGCCTTCGTCGGCGTTGAGCTTGCGGCGCAGCGTTCCGACCGTCACCCGCACGGTGTTGGTGAAGGGATCGGCGTTCTCGTCCCATACGTGTTCGAGGAGATGCTCTTGGCTGAGCACGTGACCCGCGTGGGCCATGAAGTAGCGCAACAACGCGAATTCTTTTGGCGTAAGGTCGAGCAACTCGTCGCCGTTAAACACCTCGTGGCGCGCAGTGTCGAGCGTTAGCGGACCAACTTCGAGGATCGACGACGACTGCTCGGCGCTACGGCGCAACAGCACGCGAATTCGAGCGGAGAGTTCGCCGAGGGCGAACGGCTTGACGAGGTAGTCGTCCGCTCCCGCATCGAGGCCGGTGATCTTTTCATCGACCGAGTCTCGGGCGGTCAACATGAGCACTCGGGGCGAACCGCCCTCGGGCGGGTTCTCGCGAAGGTGGCGGCAAACATCGAGCCCATCCATGTCGGGCATGGTGAGGTCGAGACATATCAGATCGTATGGCTGGAACTGCAGACGATCGAGCGCGTCGAGCCCGCCGTTTGCGACATCGACGGCATATCCCTCACGCCGCAAGCCAGTAGCTACGGCGTTTGCAAGGTCAACTTCGTCGTCTACAACCAGGATGCGCACGATCTCAACGGTAGTGCCCAGCGGCAAATCGGCCAAGGGGCGTCCACCCCAAGGGCTACTTTACGAGCGAATCGGCGAGCGCTTCTTCGCGCTTTACTCCGGTTCCGAAGTTGCGTTCGACCTCTGAGCGTTCGCTGACCACGCGTGAAGATCCGCCCGGTTCCATCGTCACGCCATAGAGCGAATCTGCCGCTTCCATAGTGCGTTTTTGGTGGGAGACGATGATCAGCTGAGCTTCGGTGCGGAACTCTTCGACCAGGCTGAGGAATCGATGCAGGTTGACATCGTCGAGCGCTGCCTCTACCTCGTCCATCACATAGAACGGTGATGGGCGGCTGCGGAAGATCGCAAAGAGGAACGCCAGCGCCGTGAGCGAGCGTTCGCCACCCGACAGCAGCGAAAGCTTCTTCACATTTTTGCCCGACGGCTTTGCGCTGACCTCGATACCGGTCTCGAGCAGGTTGTCGGGGTCGGTGAGACGAAGCGAACCTTTGCCTCCAGGGAAGAGCCGGTCGAATAGAACGGTGAAGTTTTCGGCAACATCGGCGTAGGCGGAGGCAAACACCGTGACGATCTCTTCATCGATGGCCTTGATGACCTTGTTAAGTTCGCGTCGGGTCGATCGAATATCGTCGAGTTGGCCGCCCAAGAACTCGTGTCGTTCTTGGAGCGCTTCGAACTCTTGGAGCGCGAGTGGGTTGATTGGACCCATCAGCTTGAGGTCGCGTTCGAGTTCGCGGGCACGCGCTGCCGGCGTCACATTCTCGGGAAGTTCAGGCACCGGGGCGTCGACCGCGGTTTGGGGGTCGACGTCGAGGTCGCGCCGCAACATTTCGGTCGTGGTCTCCAAACGGAGACGGGTCTCGGCTTCGTCGATCTCGATTCGGCTCGCACGCTCGTTCAGCTCGCGAAGTTCGGTTTCGGTCGCCGAGCGTTCGCTGCGAAGGCCTTCGAGCTTCTCGGTGAGTTCTCGAACCATCGCCGACTGCTCTCTCCGCTCTTCGCGGCGAGCTTCAAGGTGCACCGAGAGATGGTGAATTGTGTCGGCGAGCATCGCCTGAACTCGGGTAGTGAGACGTTCGGAGCGGTCGAGAACCACCCGCTTGTTTTCGGCTTCGGTGCGGGCTACGGCTAGCCGCTCGAGACGGTCTTGGACTTCGCCAAGGCGTCGGCGAAGCACGCCGCGCCGTTCTTCGAGCGATGCAGACTTGACCTCGAACTCGGTGCGGCGTTCCCCGAGTGCACGCGAACGCTGTGTGAGCACGGTTCGGGTCGCTTCGAGTTCCCGATTTCGTTCGGCCGATTGCACCTCGGCAGATTCGAGGCTGGGAAGCAGCGACTCCAACTCGCCCGCACGCGAGGTTTCGCGATCAAGTCGCGCAACGAGTTCGTCCCTTTGGGTTCCGAGGGCATCGGTCTCGACAGCAATTTGGCGAGTCTCGGCGTCGATTTTGTGGAGGGCTTCGGTGGTTGAGGTCAGCTGGGCATCATTTGCATCGAGTCGGTTTGCTGCGGCTCGGTCGGCGGCGAGTAACTGCTCGACCTCGGCGCTCAGGTTCACGATGTTCGAATCGCACCTATCGCGATGCGCTTCGGCTCTTCCTGCCTCGTCGGTCGCTTCGTCCAATGCAGCCTGAGTTGCACCAACACCAGCGGTGCCGATACGCCAGAGGCCACCGCCGATGCGGTCACCTGACTTTGTCACGACCACTCGACCTGATTGCACCGACTGATCGACCGCCGCACGCCAATCGCCGTCGACGGCATCAATGCCCGAGAGCAGGCTGCCCAGAACGCCAGCTACATCGCTTCGCAACGGCTGAATGTGATTGAGAATCGAGTTGGCGTTGGGGACCGCTGGCGGCAACGCAGCATCGAGCGGGATGACCGCTCCCTTCCCGCGGCCGCTTCCGAAAGATTCGAGCGCTCGTCGGGCGGCCTCGGGAGAGTCGACTACAACGGCGGAAAGCGCCTCGCCGAGGGCGGCTTCGACGGCGTCTTCCCAACCCGGGTCGATTCCAACAACGTCGAGCAACGTGCCGACGAGTCCGTCCATTTCGCCAAGGGCATCGACCCCGGCCGATGCGCGGGCCGAAGACAGCGCTTCGTCGAGCGCTGCCACCCGTGCTTGGCTCGCGCGGCACACCGCGTCTGCTTCGGCTCGTTCGTCTCGGAGCGAGGTCAGCCGCTCTTGTGCTTCGAGGTGTTGTTTCGCTGCAGCGTCGGCCGCGCTGACGAGCTCGGTTTCGAGCTGCACCGCAGCATCGAGCGTTTCACGTTCACCTACAGCTCGGTCTTCGAGGCCCTGCTGTTTCTCTGCCAACGCCGCGTTGCGTTCGCCGATGCGGGCGAGTTCGGCATTGGCCGAGGTGATCGAGTTGCGCAGCGCAGCAAGTTCGCCGCGGACTTCTGCTGCACGCCCGGCTGCTGCGGCTTCGGTGCCATCGCCGGTCATCGAAGAGATCGCAAGTTCGAACGCCGAGCGATCGTCGTCGAGGCTTTGCTCGTCTTGGGCAAGAGAATCGTTTTCTGGACCGAGCCCTGCGACGAGCGCATCGACATCGCTCAGCTGTTCGCCGAGTTCGGCTACTTCGGACCGTAGCCCTGCTACCACGTCGCCATCGATGGTGGCTTGGCGCTCCCGTTCGAGGCCGCGCAGTCGCTCACCAATGAGGTTGTCAGCGCCGTTTGCTCGCTGGCTAAGACCTTCGAGGCGTGCGAGCGCATCGCCGAGGTCGACCGCGCCTTGTGCCGAGAGGTCGCCTTCCAAGGCAATGATGTCGGTATCGAGTTTGGCGAGGAGTGTCCGAAGCTCGCGATCTCGAAGCGCGAACTCTTGACGGCTCGTCGAATGGCCCGCCATTGCCTTACGCAACGAGGCCACCTGACGCCCGGCGAGGTAGACCTGGCAGCGATGCAGCTCGGCTACGACATCTCCATGACGGCGCGCAGCGTCGGCTTGCTTTTCGAGCGGCCGGAGCTGACGGCGCACTTCTCGGAGCAAGTCTTGAATGCGGGTGAGGTTCGCTTCGGTAGCGACGAGGCGGCGCTGTGCCTTTTCGCGGCGCTTGCGGAACTTCAGAACGCCGGCGGCTTCTTCGATGATCAAGCGTCGTTCTTCGGGCCGAGCGTTGAGGACTGCGTCGATCTGGCCCTGGCTGATGATGACGTGCTGACTGCGGCCGACACCCGAATCGGAGAGGAGGTCCTGGATGTCCATGAGGCGACAGGGCACGCCGTTCAGGTGGTATTCGCTATCGCCTGAACGAAAGAGGGTTCGAGACACCTCGACTTCGGAGAACTCGGTCGGCAACATGCCATCGCCGTTGTCGATCGTCAGCGAGACGTAGGCACGACCGAGCGACGGTCGCTTCGACGTTCCGGCAAAGATGACATCATCCATCTTTTGGGAGCGGACCGACTTTGGGGACTGGGCACCGAGCACCCACGCAATGGCGTCGACAACGTTGGACTTGCCACTGCCGTTTGGCCCCACGACCACAGTGACCCCAGGTTCGAGTGCAAGGTCGATCGAATCAGCAAAGGACTTGAAGCCCTTCATCGTTAGCGATTTCAAATACAAGAGAAAAACTCCACGCAAATCAACGGGTCCGCCCCGACGCCCCAACCTAGCAAGGAGAATTACAACACTGTCATTCGGCGCCCAAAGATTGACCCAACCTGCAACTACCGGCGGATTTGGGGTCTGACCCCAAATCCGTTGGTAACACGCAACCACCGCCCCCGGCGTTAGACCCTGCGGAGCGATATCGACCCAAGCTGCAACTACCGGCCGATTTGGGGTCTGACCCCAAATCCGTTGGTAGCACGCAGCCACCGCCTCCGGCGAGGCTCGCGAATTCCGCCTCCGGCGTTCGGCCTGCGTGGCCCGAACGCTCCCCGAAGGGAGAGCACGTGAGTTGAGGCTTCAGCGGAGAATCGCGGCGGAGCCGCCCGCTGAAAGATCAGCTCACACCTGCGTCTCGCAGTAGTAGGTCCACTCGCCCTTGAACTTCGAGCGCAGGATCGGGGTTCGTGAGCGCGGGCTGAGTTCGCCGGCGCGGCCGTAGACCTGCAGGTGCTGGTCAAAGGTGCCAGGTTCGCCAAATACGTCGGACCACGGCCGATCTTCGAGCGTTGTTCCCCGGTACTTGATGACGTTGTGCATTGTCTCGACCAGCGAACGGTAGAGACGGCGCACTTCTTGTGTCGAGAGTCCGGTCGACTTGCGGTCATAGCGCAGGCCTGCGTCGAAGAGCACCTCATCGGCGTAGATCGAACCAATGCTGACGAGCAGCTTTCCGTTGGTCAGCATTTCCTTGAGCGGAACAGCCTCTTGTTCGAGAATGTCTCGGAAGGACAGCCACGAGAGTGGCGTATCGATAGCGTCGATCGCCGGGTCGTTGAGGTCGGGAAATTCGGACATGACGGTGTCTTTGGGGACGACGGCGACTTCGCCTGATCCCTCCTCATCGACAAAGCGGAGCTGGCCGCCTTGGGTGAAGGTGATGATGACTTCGGTGCCCTTTTCCTCTTTGTCTTTGTTGGCGTTCCGGCGCAACATGCCGTTGCCCATCCGAACGACGAGGATGTCTTCGCTATCGAGCGGAAACAGAATGAATTCGCCTTGGCGAAGCACACCGTTGATCTTCATTCCGTCGAGCTGACTCGAGAAGCTCTTTCGAGTCTTGTACCGAGGCAGCACCGCCATTCCAGCGGCTGTAGCTTCCTTGACCTTGCGCCCAACCACTTCTCGTTCAAGGTCGCGACGGACCAATTCGAGCTCGGGTAGTTCTACCTTCATTGCGTGCCTCCGCTGGGAACAGTGACAGGTCCAGCCTCACCTTGTCCACTTTCGGGCCCAGTTCCCTCAGACATTTCTTGCAAGCGATCGAGCGCAACCGAGGCTGCGCGCTGTTGGGCAAGCTTCTTCGACGTGCCAGAACCCGATCCAGAAACTCCAGAAACGTTCACCGAAGCAGTGAACCTACGGTCGTGATCTGGACCTGTCGAGGTCACTTCGTACTCAGGTGGCGATGCCGAGAGTTCGGCCGCCAGTTCTTGAAGTCGAGTCTTGTAATCGCGCGATCCTGGCGAAGTTTGCGCTTCGAGCGCCCCTCCTGCGAGGTGTGTGGTCACGAGTTTGGACGCCTCTTCCCAGCCAGAATCGAGGTAGACGCCGGCGATGACCGCCTCCATGGCATCGGCCAGGATCGATTCTTTGTCGCGTCCGCCCGACATCTCTTCGCCATGGCCAAGGAAAAGCACGTCACCGATTCCCAATCGACGGGCGGCTTCGGCGAGGCTCGGCGCGCTCACTACCTCGGCGCGGGCCTTTGCGAGATCACCTTCGGCTTGTTCTGGCCGAGCGTGAAAGAGCGTGTGAGTCATGGAGAGTCCAAGGACAGCGTCTCCGAGGAACTCAAGGCGTTCGTTCGACTCAACGTTGCCGTTTTCTGCACAATATGAGCGGTGCGTTAGGGCAAGTTTGAGAATTTCGAGATCGTTGAAGGTGTACCCCAACGCATCAAAGAACGGCGCGTAGCGATCGTCGGTGTCGCGATCAGCCAAGACGTCGCACGACGTAGTCGACCGCATCGCGAACGGTCTTGAGGTCTTCGAGGTCGTCGTCTTCGATCCGAATATCGGACCCGCGTTCGCCAAGTTCTTCTTCGATTGCCTCAACGAGCTCAATCAGCGCGAGCGAGTCTGCATCGAGGTCGTCTTGGAACGAGTCACCCTCGCCAATAGCCGATGGTTCGATCTCGAGAATTTCGGCCAGTCGATCACGGATGATCCCGACAATCTCGTCGCGGTCGATTGCTGCATTTTCCGTTGACACTGTGCTCCCTCGGGTCTACGGCGCAACGATAGCAATTTTGTGCCCGATTTGTGCCTATTTCCGCATCGATTCAGATCTAGACCGACCGCACTGGCGGAGATTTCGGTCGCGAATTTGCTTGTGATCTCGTCAGCCGTTGATGGCCTGGTGAATCTGGCCAACCACGTCGAGCTCGACCATATCGGTGGCGACCGAGATCGCATTTGCCATCGCATCTTCGCCCGACGAGCCGTGACTGATGATGCAGGGACCTTTCGTACCAAGCAGCATGGCCCCGCCGTAGCTGTCCGCATCGAAGCGTTGGTATAGGGGCAGCAAGGCGGGGTAGAGCTGTTCTGCAGCGGCCTTTGTTTGCTCGTCTGTTTCAAATGCCTCGAGCAGGGCGCCAACGATGTTACGAGCGCAACCTTCGAGCGTCTTGAGCGCCACATTGCCGGTAAACCCGTCGGTTACTGCAACGTCGCAATCCATACCCATGAGGTCGCGACCTTCGATATTGCCGATGAACTTGGCATCGTGTGCTGACCAGTCGACCTCGTCGAGTAGTCCCCAGGCTTCTTTGACGAGCGGCGAGCCTTTGCCCGCTTCTTCGCCGATCGAAAGCAGGCCGATTCGGGGCACGGCAACGCCAAAGCGCGCACGAGCGAAGATTGTTCCCATCTGTGCGAACTGGACGAGCCAGTCGGCTTTGCACTCAGCGTTCGCACCCGCGTCGAGCAGGATGGTTGGCGTGCCGGTCGGCCCTGGAATTGGCGTTGCGATTGCCGGACGCTTTACGCCCTTGATCCGACCGGTGCGCAATAGCGCAGACGCCATTGTGGCGCCTGTGTTGCCAGCAGAGATCATCGCCGATGCCTGTCCATCACGAACAGCTTCGGCGGCCCTGACGAGCGAGGAGTCTTTCATCGTGCGCACGCTCGACCCAGGGTCGGCGTCCATGGCAATGACTTCTGAGGCCGCAATGACCGGGAGGCCGCCGGTATCGCCAATCTCGTCGGGTCGACCAACGAGCACGATCGGCGTGCCGTTCGACTCGTGGGCGCGCCGAGCGCCGTTAACTATTGCGTGCGGGGCGTTGTCGCCCCCCATTGCATCAACGGCAATGGGCAACATGGATGCCTCGCTCAGTCGACTTCGATTGCTTGACGTCCGGCGTAATGGCCACAGTTCGGGCACACGACGTGCGGTCGCTTTGCCGCACTGCAACGTGGGCAGTTGGACCGTCCCGATGCACGGATCCGCCAAGCTGAAGCCTTGCGGCTACGGCTCTTGGACTTGGAGGTCTTCTTCTTTGGAACTGCCATGACGTCACCTGTGAGAAAAGTTCAAACCGCGCCTCGGCGGCGCAAGCTTGAAAGGTTAGCTGCTATTGCTCACTCTTCATCAAATTGAAGCTCGGAGAGTGCAGCCCAGCGAGGATCGATTGGGTCATCTTCGGCTTCAGCGTCGTCATCTACAACTTCGTCGGAGGAGTTTGTGGCCGTCGGGAATCGATCAGGATCGGCCCCGACGCAACCGTCTTTACACAACGGAGACAGTGGCAGCGCGAGCATCAGCTCCTCTCGCACAACCGTTCCAAGGTCGATGAAATCGCCTTCGATCGGGTACGCCTCGGCGTCGTCATCGTTAGAAACGTTGGGCAAGAAAGACACGCTGAGGTCGATTTCGAGTGGCTCGGTGACGAGTTCGAGGCAGCGTCGACACTCCCCTTCCCAACTCGAGGTGACCGTCGCCCGAACCTCGATTCCGGCCATTGCGGTATCGACAACTCCTTCGACACCGACGATCGCGCCGTCGGGAATTCGGGCGGTCGTGATCTCGAGTCCTTTCGCGGCGACCTCTGCCGAGACGGTTCTCGTGGCGTCAGCTTGAGTTCGCTTCTTGAGGTCGGCGAGGTTGTCGCGCTGTCGAAGTCGGCCGACGTCGATCCTCAGTTCTGGCCACTCGCTCACGCTTCGTCTTGGTCGAAGAGGTTCGCGGCGGGACCCGGAGGCGGCGGCTGTTGTTGATGCGATTGATGATCGGCGTAGGTGACCTGCGGTTCTTCTCGAGTGTTCGCTACTGCCGAGTCGGTGAGATCGATGGTCTCTACCCCTTGCAAGCGGGCACGGCCGGTACCGACGACGGTTCGGGTTCGATCGAGAATCGATTCGAGCGATGCCAGCCGAGAGTCGCAGAAGTCTTCGGTCTCGCGACGCATTTGCCGAGCTTCGGCCTTCGCTTCGGAGATGATGCGTTGGGCTCGCTGCTCGGCAGAACGGACGACCTCGGTTCGTTCGACGAGGTGCTGTGCCCGCGACCGGGCAGCAGCGATGATTTCCTCACCCTCGATGCGCTGGGTCTCGAGGTGCGCGTCTCGATCACGGAGAAGCCATCGCGCTGCACGCAGTTCGTCGGGCAGTCGATCGCGGGCTTCGTAGAGAAGGTCGAGCAGCGGTTCGCCCTCGATCTTGATGGCGGTCGAAAGTGGCGCTGGACGCGCGGTTTCGATGATCTCGATCGCATCGATGAGCAGCGCTTCGACATCGGGCACAACATGGTTGGGGGCTTGAACCTTCTGGACTGTTGGCTGTGGTCTCGGCTGTGGCTGTGCTTGTGGTTGGGACGGCTGCGGTCGTGCCATGGGAATGCTGTTGCCAGCGGACGTCGGTTCGTCGGCGGACAGGAAATCATCAGGTCCGGCGTGACTCATTGCGAATGCCTTTCTCGGAGTGCTCGAAGTGCTGGTTCGGGAACCATCGATGAAACGTCGCCGCCGAACTTCGAGATCTCGCGTATCAGTCGGGATGCGAGAAAGGACTTCTCTGATGCCGACGGAAGGAAGAGGGTGTGCACACCTGAGATGGCCTGATTGAGTTGAGCCATCTGCAGTTCGGTTTCGAAGTCCGATACCGCTCGCAGACCTTTGACGATGAAGTCGGCTTCGAGTTCTTGTGCGAGGTCGACGACGAGCGACGCGAAGCTGGTGATCTCGACGTTGTCGAGGTGAGCGAAGGTCTCTTGGAGAACGAGCTTGCGTTCGTCGAGCGTCAGCAGCGAGTTGGCTTTCGATGGGTTGCGCATGGCCGCGACGATGACGCGGTCGAAGAGTTTCGCCGCTGTTTCAACGATTTCGACGTGTCCGTTGTGTACCGGGTCGAACGATCCGGGGTACAGAACCGCCGTCATGGGCCAGCTTCGGTTTGGGTCAGCACGGTTACTAACGTAGTCCCGTACTTCTTCTCGCGAATGGCATCCCATCTCGGATGTGGGTCGACGGCATCTCCTGACTCGGCCACAAAGAAGGTTGCGCCCACGGAATCGAGCAACGCCGGCCAGTTCTCCTCGGCGTATGGAGGATCGGCGAGGACGAGGTCAAAGCGATGCTCGTTTCGATCGATCCAGGTCAGTACATCTGCTTGGATGACCGTCGCTCGATCATCGAATCTAAGGGTTTCGAGATTCTCGTAAATCGCTTCGATCGCCGCCCGGTCTTGCTCGACGAACACACACGATGTCGCCCCCCGACTGAGCGCCTCGATGCCGAGCGCCCCCGAGCCTGCGTACAGATCGAGCACCGCAGCATCCTCGGTTGCGCCAAGGCTGAACAACATGTTGAAGATCGATTCACGCACCCGGTCAGAGGTTGGGCGGGTAGTGGTTCCTTCGGGGGCGACGAGGGCGCGCCCGCCGGCCTCGCCGGCGACAACTCGCATTACTGCTGGCCTCCGACATCGTCGCCGAATTGGATGTCCCATCGATCGAGGCAATCTTCGCAGCGATACGGGATCACTGCGCCCGGCTCGAATCCACCTTCGGGTTCACGCGGCAAGCGGTGACAGGTTCCGAGGCAGTCGACACATTCGATGGTAAGTGGCACTTCAAATTCCATTGATTTGCACCGTACAGGCCCAACTACGGCTTCCACAGATCTCCGCCGGAAGCGCGGAGCGAAATACAGATCTCCGCCGGAAGTGCGGAGCGAAGTACAGATCTCCGCCGGAAGCGCGGAGCGAAGTACAGTTAGCTGATGGCTGACTTCGTCGAGATCAAACTCACTCATGACCGTTTCGAGTGCGAGATCCTCGCTGAGTCGGTTCGCGCCGAAGGGTTTACCGTCGAGTTGATGCACGAGGAAGGCGCAGCCGCAGCCGGAGCTCCCGGGTTTCCGAGCAGTCTTGTCGTCCGCGCCGAAGACGTCGACGCCGTCCGCGAAATCCTCCACCGCAGCCAAGAACTCTAGAACCCTGTGGGGCCTGTCCCCATACACGCGTGTTCATGGGGACAGGCCCCGTGAACGCGCACACAAGGGCGAGCGTTTTCCTAGAGCGCAGCGGAAGGAAAAGGCGCAGTTTGCGAAGGTCCGCCAGGACCGCCGCAATACCGCCGCCCCCGGCGTTCGGCCTCCGTGGCCTGAACGGCCCCCGGAGGGGACGAAATCGTTAGTTGAGTGCTGGCAGCAAAATCAGCGGCGGAGCCGCTGCTGCCAGCGGTCCACTAACTCTTCCGAAGGTATTCGGTGTCTTCTTTGCCGAGGATTACTGCGCTGTCATCGAGGAGAAGTGACAGAGCTGGGTCGGCCTCATCGATCATTTTGACCGCTACCTCTCGTGCGAGCACGACGGTGTCGCGGTCGCGGGCGAGGTTGGCGAGCCGGAGGTCGTTCTGCCCCTTTTGCCGGTCCCCCATGATCGTGCCTTCGCCGCGCAACTCGAGATCGATCTCCGCGAGTTCGAACCCGTCGGTGGAGTTGACCAGCGCTTCGATTCGGGCTTCGCCGTCGGTCGTTGTGGTCTCGCCGACGAGCCAGCAACTCGACGCATGTTGTCCACGTCCAACACGCCCTCGCAACTGATGCAGCTGGGCAATGCCGAAGCGACCGGCGTCCAAGATGACCATGATCGTTGCGTTGGGAACATCCACGCCGACCTCGATAACGGTGGTGGCGACGAGCACTTCGGTCTTGCCATCGCGGAAGTCGGCCATAACTTCTTCCTTCTCGGCGCTTGTCATTCGGCCGTGCAGCAGCGCAACCTTGAGCCCGTAGAGCACACCGGAGGTCAGTTCGTCGTGGGTTTCGGTCGCTGAGCGCGCTTCGATCTTGTCGCTTGCGTCGATGAGCGGACACACGACATAGGCCTGACGTCCGGCGGCAACTTCAGCCTTCACCTCTTCCCACATCGCGTGCTCTTCCATCTCTCCGGCGGCGTGGTGGGTAACGATGGGGGTTCGCCCGGGTGGGAGCTCGTCGAGGATGCTCACGTCTAGATCCCCATAGACGGTCATGGCTGCGGTTCGAGGAATCGGGGTGGCGGTCATGACGAGCACATCGGGTTCCTTGTCGCCCTGAGCTTTCGCCCGAAGGACCGCTCGTTGCTCGACGCCAAAGCGGTGCTGTTCGTCGATCACGACCATGCCGAGGTTGAAGAACTGCACCGAGTCGTAGATGAGGGCGTGGGTGCCGATGAGAATGTCGACTTCGCCCGATTGGGTCTGTGCGAGGATGCGTTTGCGGTCGGCCGTGGGCACGCCGTTAGACAGCAACTCAACCTTGAGCGGCCGGGTCGGGAACATGCTCATTTTGTCTTCGACGGTAAGCCCGTCGAGCAGCTTCTTGACACCTATGGCGTGCTGTTCGGCGAGGACTTCGGTGGGTGCCATAAGTGCACCTTGGAAGCCACCTTCGACCGCAGCGAGCAGACCATAGAGGGCGACCAATGTCTTTCCCGCTCCCACATCGCCCTGCAGTAAACGGTGCATTGGGTGGTTGTCGTGCATGTCGGCGATGATCTCGTCGATCACCCGCTCCTGGGCGCCGGTGAGGTCGAATCCGAGACCGTCGACCATCTGGCCGGTCAGCGTGCCGGTTGCTTCGTGATCGACACCGACTTCGGTTTGTTGACGTATGCGTTGCTGTTGAACGAGTTCGAGCTGGATTGCGAACAGCTCGTCGAAGACGAGTCGTCGGCGGGCTTGAGCGACGTCGGCCATCGTTTCGGGTTGGTGGATCGCAAAGGTCGCATCGTGGCGGCCAATGAACTTTTGTTCGCGCCGCACCCAGTCGGGTAGCGGATCGGCAATGGTGCGGTCGACGGATCGTCGCAGAGTCTCCCCCACCCAGCGCGCCACATCGGCGCTCGCGATCTTCGCCTTCTCCGACTGGGGATAGACGGGCACGATCTTGCCGGTCTGGTCGCCAATGAGGTCGACGATGGGAGACGACATCTGCAGGCTGTTGCGGTAGACCTCGACCTTGCCGAACAGCACGACGGGCAGACCCTCATAGAGCTGCTTTGCTCGCCATGGCTGATTGAAGAAGGTAACTGCCAGCGTGCCCGTCCCATCGGAGACCTTGACATTCACCATGGTGCGATTGCCACGAATACGTCGCAGGTCGACCGAGGTGACCTTGCCGAGGACCATCCCCTCTTCGCCTTCACGGAGGTCGCGAATCGCTGCCTCCTTCGTTCGGTCGATGTATCGCCGCGGGTAGTAGCGAAGCAGGTCGAGAACGCTGTGGATGTCGGCCTTGCGCAGCGAAGTTGCACGTTTGGGGCCGATGCCCTTGATCATCTCGATGCCCATGGCTTCGTAGTCGCGCAGGGTCAGAGGGGGCTTAGGTGCTCCAGTGGCAGGTGTTTGCGGGGTGCTATCGGTGGTCACTCCACGCCGATAATAAACGGGTACAGCGGCTGACCGCCGGAATGCACCTCTGCCTCGAGCTCGGGGTGAGAGAGCTCGATCTGGCCGATGAGTGCGAGCATCTCGTCGTTGCTGGCATCTTCGCCCGAAACAATCGTGATGATCTCGTGGTCGTCTCCGACCAGCGAATTCACCACGCCGACAGCAGCGGCGACCGCGTCCTGTTCGACCGCGGCGATCTTTCCGCCCGCAAGCCCAAGCCAGTCGCCAACCGCTATCTCGAAACCGTCGGCGGTGGTGTCGCGCACCGACTGGGTTACTTCGCCGCACGAAACATCCTCGAGAACGTCGCTCATCTCGGCTGAATTCTGATCGAGGTCTGCCTCGGGGTCATAGGCGACGAGCGCGGCCATGCCGTCGACGATGCTCTTGCTATGGACGACTGCGACCGGCTTGTTCGCTTCCGCACCGACTTGTTCGGCTACAGCGATGATGTTCTTGTTGTTCGGCAAAATGACCACACCGTCGGCTGGGAGAGCATCGACCGCAGCGAGCAATTCTTGTGTTGATGGGTTCATTGTTTGCCCGCCGGTTACGACGTGTTGGACGCCGAGCGAGTCGAAGATCTGTGCAACGCCAGCGCCGACCGAAACCGAGACAACCGCTGTCGTGCACGGCTCGATGTCAGCGAGCGATGCTTGGGCCGTTGCTTGTTTGACCCACTCTTGTTCTTCGACTTCTTCGAGCAGATCGGTGACGCGGATCTTGTGCGGGCGCCCAACATCGATGGCGGCTTCGATGGATGCCCCAATGTCGTCGGAGTGAATGTGACAGTTCCAAATGCCGTCGCCGCCGACGACGACGATCGAGTCACCAATTTCGGCCCAAGCCGTTTTGAACCCTTCGATTGCATCATCGGGGGCGTCGAGCAGGAACATCACTTCGTAGCGAAGGTCGGCGAGCGCCGAGTGATCATCGTCAGCGGGCCGTTCAGGAGCGTGGCTCGGCACTGCAGCACCGTCGGGCATGACGGGCGCTTCGATCTCGCGTCCGTCGATGACGTTGAGGGCTGCGTCGAAGAAGAGCAGCAGGCCGGTTCCACCCGAATCGACCACGCCGGCCTCGGCGAGCACGGGCAGCAGTTCGGGCGTTTGCTCGAGTGCTTCAGCTGCGCCGGTTCGGGCAGCCTCGAGGATTGGTAGCAGTTCCGATGTTCCTGAGTCGGCCAACGCCTGCGCCCGCTCCCCGGCCACTCGAACGACGGTGAGGATGGTGCCTTCGACCGGGTTTCCAACCGCGCCATATGCCGACGTTGCCGCAGCGGTGAGGGCCGCTGCAAACGTGGTGCCGTCGACGGTTTCAGATTCGGACAAACCGGCGGTGAGGCCACGCAAGATCTGACTCATGATCACGCCCGAGTTTCCTCGCGCCCCCATGAGCGATCCGTGGGCGATGGCTTTGCACAGCTCGGCCATGCTGGCGCCTTGTTCAGGCAGACCTTCGAGGACCGACTCGAGCGTCAGCGACATATTTGTGCCGGTGTCACCGTCGGGCACTGGGTAGACGTTGAGGGCGTTGATCACCGACTTGTGCTCTACAAGGGCGTCTCGAAAAGTTGTGACGACTGAACGGAGCGTCTCGGCGTCGAGTGTGTTGGCCATACGGGGCGAAAGATTACTCCCGGCCCGCTCATTCGTTCACATCGAGCGGCTAGACAAACCGAGCGACGTGGAAAATTCAGTCGGGAAGAAGTTCGGGGGTTTCCATGTCGACTTCTGAGCCAAATCGAACGCTCGTTGCGAGTCCTGCATTGTCGAGGTCGAAGAGGACTCGTTGTCCTTGGCGAAGTGT
>CALHXU010000088.1 GCA_938040365.1 uncultured Acidimicrobiales bacterium | reverse complement strand
CACATCGGCCACGCGTATACGACGATCAACGCCGACGCGTTCGCCCGTTGGAATCGCCTTTTGGGGAACGACACCATGTTTCTTACCGGCACCGACGAGCACGGCAAAAAGATTCAGCGGACCGCTGAAGAAAACGGCATCACTCCGCTCGAACAGGCCGACCGGACGAGCATTCGGTTCAGCGAAGCGTGGGATCTGCTCGACATCAGCAACGATGACTTCATCCGCACGACCGAACCGCGTCACCACGCTGCGGTGCAGGCGTTGATGCAGCGGATCTACGACAACGGCTACATCTACTCCGACACTTTCGAAGGTAAGTACTGCGTTGGTTGTGAGGCGTACTACACCGACGACGAACTCGAAGACGGCAACTGCACTGTCCACGGCACGCCCGCCGAGCATATGGTCGAGGAAAACTACTTTTTCAAGCTCAGCGCCTTCGCCGATCAACTGCTCGAGCACTACGAGACCAATACCGACACGGTGACCCCCGACGGATATCGCAACGAAGTGCTCGGGTTACTCCGACAAGAAGTCCGCGATATCAGCATCTCGCGATCGTCGATCAGCTGGGGCGTCCCGGTGCCGTGGGACGACGCGCACGTGTTCTACGTCTGGTTTGATGCGCTCATCAACTACGCGACGGCCGTGGGCTTTGGTGCCGACGACGAGCGCTTTGCCACGTACTGGCCAGCTGCCCACCACATCATTGGCAAAGACATCATTCGTTTCCACTGCGTGTTCTGGCCAGCGATGCTCCTCGCTGCGGGCATTACCGATCTGCCCAACTACTTCGTGCACGGATGGCTGCTGATCGGCGGCGAGAAGATGTCGAAATCGAAGCTCAACAGCATCGTTCCCAAACAACTCGTCGAAGGCGACGAAGAAGCGGGATACGCCAGCTTCGGCGTGGATGGTGTGCGCTATCACTTCGTAAGAGACCCAGCCTTTGGCCCCGACGGTGACTTCAGCTACGAACAGATGATCACCCGCTACAACTCCGACCTCGCGAACCAGTTCGGCAACCTCGTACAGCGCGTCATCACCGTTACCGGAAAGAAGTGTGGCGAACTCGCTCCGGCGTGTTCGGCCGATTCACCACTGGCCGCCGATGCAGCGAAGGCCTATGCCGCAACGGCCGAAGCGTGGGCCAAGGGGCAACCACCAATGGCACTCGACGCGACGTGGCGACTGATCCGCGAGACCAACGAGTACCTCGCCGCAAACGAACCGTGGAAGATGGAACCCGGTGCCGACGTCGATCGTGTGATGGGCGACGCGCTCGAGGCGATCCGCATCGTGTCGATCTTGGCCTCGCCAGTTCTGACAAATGCGTCGCAAGCGGCGTGGGAACGAATTGGCATGGAAGGCCGGGTTGAAGACCAGCGCCTTCCAGACGCCGCGACGTGGGGTCAATACTCCGGAGGCGTTCCACTCATTTCTGGTGATCCGCTCTTCCCTCGCCTAAAGGGGTAGTCGTGACAGATTTGGTCGGAGCTTCAGATCTCGTGTGGGTAGACAACCACTGCCACATTCCGCCCGGCGCCGATGGTGATGTGTGGGTCGAGCAGGCTCGTGCTGCGGGCGTAAAGCAGATGGTCACTGTCGGCGTGACCCATGAACGATCGGTCGAGGCAATCGAGGTGGCGGCTCGCCATGAGGGTGTCTATGCAACGGTGGGAGTCCACCCCCACGACGCAACCGACGGGATGGACGGCATCGAAGCGCTACTGACTGCAGACAAGGTTGTGGGCGTTGGCGAAGCAGGGCTCGATTATCACTACGACCATTCGCCCCGAGATGTGCAGAAGCAGATCTTCGCCGAGCACATTGCGCTTGCGAATGCGAATGACCTTCCGTTGATCATTCACACGCGCGATGCATGGGAAGACACCTTCGACATCCTCGACGCCGAAGGGGTTCCCGAACGCACGGTGTTCCATTGCTTCACGGGTGGACCGAGTGAAGCCCAACAAGGCATCGACCGCGGGATCATCATTTCGGTCAGTGGCATCGTCACCTTCAAGAACGCAGTCGACTTACAAGAGGCGGTTCGAGCGACACCGCTCGAAATGTTGATGGTCGAGACCGATTCGCCGTACCTCGCGCCCGTTCCCCATCGAGGAAAGAAGAACCAGCCAGCGAACGTCGTCCACGTCGGCGCCGCGGTCGCAGAACTCAAAGGTGAGCCGGTAGAGGCCGTGGCATATGCCACGAGCAGCCGCGCAATATCGTTCTACGCGCTTTAGCGGTCACTAAATGCCACGCGGAGTGGCAATCTGGCGGTTGATTGTGCTCCGGGGGTTGCATGGCAGTGCTCGGTTTCCTAGCGTCGTGGGTCGCGAGCGGCCGGGGGTCTCCCCGTCGCCTGCCTGAACTACTGGCCAGTGAAGGGGTTGGATCCTGAATCCACCAAAGCTAAACGAGCGGTGGCGCTTTGCCCTCGCTGGAATCGTGGCTGCACTTGCCATTCCCTTTCTCATAGTTGACGCGCCCGAATCAGCTTCAGGAATCGAAACGATCGGTGCTGATGCGGAGGCTGCCATCGACATTGCGGTAGCCGAAATCCCGGAGGCCAGCATTGCGCCATCGATCGAGGCGAGCGTCGCCGAACCGGCACCGGTACCCGTCGAGGTCGTGATCATCGACCAGCCGGTGAGCCCCGACATTGGACGGCTCGCAGCTCGTGCGGGCCTTTGGGGTGAAGCTCGAGACGAAGCGGTCGAGAACGGTCTCGTCGAGGTTCGCCCACCGGCGCCGTCGAATACCGATCTTGGTCTGCTGCCTTCGGTGCAGATCACCGAGCCGACTCCAGAGGCTGAACCTGAACCGGCGCCAGAAGAACCGGCCGAACCAGCGCCAGCACCCGAAGCCGATCCCGCACCTGAAGCTGAAGCTGAAGAACCTGCCGAAGTCGATCCCGCACCTGAAGCTGAGCCAGAGCCAGCCCAGCCAGAAGCGCCGCCACAAGTCAACGGCCGAGTGCCACCGCCCGCTGGCGGGCCGACCGCCGAGCAATGGGACGAACTCCGCTTCTGTGAGTCGACCCACAACTACGAAGCGATCAACCACACCGGCACGTACCGGGGCGCTTACCAATTCTCCCAACAAACGTGGGATTGGGTGTCTGGGATTCACTGGCCCCACCTCGTCGGCGTCGACCCGGCCGAGGCCGCGCCAGCATGGCAGGACATCATGGCTTACACGCTGTTCGCAATGCGCGGCTGGGATCAATGGCCCGTCTGCGGTCAAAACCTGCTCTAATGCAGTGATGTTCTGCTCTAATGCAGTGATGTTCTGCGTAAGGGCAGCGTGACTCACAGTCGACCTGACATCTACGAATTGCTCGACCAGCATGGGCTTGCGGCCCGGCGCGAGTTCGGTCAGAACTTTGTTGCCGACCCAAACACCGTCCGGCGAATCGCCGAACTGAGCGGCGTCGGCGAGGGTGACCTCGTCGTCGAAATCGGTCCAGGTCTCGGATCACTCACGCTCGCACTCGTCGAAACAGGAGCGACGGTGGTCGCGGTCGAAGTCGACGCAGGCCTCGCCGCGGTCGCCGCCGAGCTACTTGGCGACCAAGCCGTGGTCATCGAGGCCGATGCAGTCGCGCTCGATTGGGACACGCTGATTCGCCAGCACGGTGTTGGCGGTGGGTCGAGCGGAGTTGCCCACGTCGTCTCGAACCTTCCCTACAACATCGGGACCACGCTCGTGCTCGACATCCTCGCCGAGGTGCCGCAGGTCCAAACGATCACCGTGCTCGTCCAGGCCGAGGTGGCGGAACGTTTCGCAGCGGGTCCCGGTTCGAAAATTTACGGAATCCCCTCGGTCATGGCAGCGCTGTATGCAACCGCAGAAGTTGTTGCATCTGTGCCGCCGTCGGTCTTCGTTCCAAAACCCAAAGTCGACTCTGCGGTGATCCGCTTCGAACGGCGCGCAACGCGTCCGGAGGTCACACATGGGCAATTGGCGTCGGTGGTCAAGCCAGCATTTGGACAACGCCGCAAGATGATTCGCCGCTCGCTCTCGGGAGTCCTGACCGAAGAGTTGATCGCAGCCGCCGGTGTCGAACCGACCCAACGAGCCGAACAGTTGAGTTTGGAGGACTGGATTCGGTTGGCCAAGGCCGTACCCTCATCGTCGTGACAAGCCCTCGACAAACGCCGCTGCCGACCACGGTGCTCGCGCCAGCCAAACTCACGCGAACACTGCGGGTAACGGGAGTTCGAAACGACGGCCTCCACCTGATCGATGCCGAGATGGTCAGCTTGGACTTATATGACGAACTCACCCTCGAAGCAGTAGCTGGCGAAGTTCGTTTCGTCGATGAGCGCAATGGGGGAGTGCCGATCGATATCGACCCGCTCGACAATTTGATCACCCGCGCTGCTCACCTCGCTGGAGTACCCGTCGATGCATTGGTCAGAAAACGAATCCCAGCCCAAGCGGGCCTCGGCGGCGGTTCTGCCGATGCTGCGGCGGTCCTACGGTGGGCGGGCTTTTCAGATGTCGAGCGGGCAGCTTCGATCGGGGCCGACGTGGCGTTCTGCCTCGTCGGTGGTCGGGCCCGAGTAACGGGAATTGGCGAGGTCGTCGAGCCGCTGGCCTTCGAAGAGTTTGCCGTCACGGTCATCACGCCCCACGTTGCGTGCCCAACCCCGGCGGTCTACGCAAAGTGGGATGCCATGGGTGGCCCAGAAGGAAAGAGGGGCAACGATCTCGAGCCGGCTGCGCTCGCAATCGCTCCAGAACTTGCCGCCACCCGTGAGCTGCTCGGAAACCAAACTGGTCAAACGCCACGGCTCGCTGGAAGTGGCAGCTCCTGGTTCGTCGAGGGTGCATTCCCCGAGGCCGGCACGGTCTTACACGCCATCCAACCGCTGGACTAGCGCAGTGAGCGCCCCAGACCCTTCGGTAGATTCTTTTGATAAAGCGCGCCCAGAAGGTCGCCCCGAAGGCCAGAGTCCGGTATCGTTCGACCCGGTATGGGATCTCTAATTAAGAAGCGCCGTAAGCGCATGCGTAAGCACAAGCACCGCAAGATGTTGAAGCGCACCCGCGCTCAGCGTCAGCGCGGTCGCTAGCACCACGCCTTCGGGCGTGTTCAAAAACCTGCTCGCCACGGACCAGAATTTCGGTCACTTCGGCAGAACTCGCCCGCTCCTGCGGGCGTTTTCCGCGGTAGCCTGACAGGGCGCGTAGAAATATTGGCCGATAGTTCAGTTGGTAGAACGCCTGGTTTTGGTCCAGGAGGTCGAAGGTTCGATCCCTTCTCGGCCAGCTAAAACGTGTTGCTTACCCCGCGAGACGGGGTGGCCCACAACCCGCCCACAGACCCGTTGCGGCGGGATGTGACACCCTTTTCAATCCGCGATTTAAACCTAAACCTTTTCGGCCGGTATGGTCGCCAGAGGCGGTCACAGCACTGAGGGTCTAATGGAGCAGGTAACGCAGAAGAAGATGGCACTCTTTGCGGGGCGCGCGAGCACTGATCTCGCTGAAGACGTCGCCGCAGCGCTTGGTATCGAAGTCGGAGAGTCGAACGTCGAGGACTTCGCAAATGGCGAAATTCATTGCCGTTTCTCCACCTCTGTTCGCGGCTCAGACGTATTTATCTTGAACACGCACACCGCGTGGAACCACCACTCGATCAACGATTCGCTCATGGAGCACCTCGTCATGGTCGATGCAGCAAAGCGTGCATCGGCAAAGCGAATCACCGTCGTTGCTCCGTTCTATGGCTATGGACGACAAGATCGCAAGGCAGCAGGACGCGAACCAATCACCGCCAAGCTGATCGCAAATATGTTCCGAGCCGCTGGTGCGAGTCGCCTCGTGAGCATCGACCTGCACTCGGGCCAGATCCAAGGCTTCTTCGACGGTCCGGTCGATCATCTCACAGCAATGCCCGTTCTCGTCGACTACCTCAAAATGCTCGGCACCGAAGACCTGGTCGTCGTCTCACCCGACGCAGGACGAGTAAAGGTCGCCGAGCGCTACGCCAACAAGCTCGGCGCTTCGCTTGCGATCGTTCACAAGAGCCGCGTCGTCGAAAAGAAAAACATGGTCGAGGCCAAAGAGGTCGTCGGTGAAGTCGAAGGAAAGACCTGTGTTGTCATCGACGACATGATCGACACCGGTGGCACGATCGTCGCCGCAGCCGACGTGCTCTTCGACAAGGGTGCAAAGTCAGTGCTTGCGGCAACGACCCATCCGGTCCTGTCGGGTCCCGCAGTCGACCGACTAAAGAACTCCTGCATCGAGAAGGTCATCGTGACCGACACGTTGCCCCTCGGCCCCGAAAAGCAATTCGACAAACTCGTCGTACTTACCGTGTCAAAGATCCTGGCCCGGGCAATCGAAGCCGTCTTCATGGACACCACCGTCTCGGAGATCTTCGACGGGAATAACCAGATGTGACGACTGGACTCTTCAGCGGAGCGGCTCCGCCGCGATTATCCGCTGAAGAATCCATTCTCATGCTCTCCCTTTCAGGGGGATCGTTCGGGCCACGAAGGCCGAACGCCAGAGGCGGCGG
Source organism: uncultured Acidimicrobiales bacterium (assembly GCA_938040365.1). Lineage (GTDB taxonomy): Bacteria > Actinomycetota > Acidimicrobiia > Acidimicrobiales > SHLQ01 > SHLQ01. The sequence continues at coordinate 15,471 of CALHXU010000088.1, read as the reverse complement.
TTGCTCCGCAGGCCGAACGCCAGAGGCGGTGAGAATTTGTTTGAGCGTTTTCGGAGCGGAGCGGAGAAAAGGCTGGTTTGCGAAGGTCCGCCGGGACCGCCGCAATACGCCTTCGCAAACTGCGCCTTTTCCTTCGCTTCGCTCTCGGAAAACGCTCGATGTCGGGGCGTTAGTTGCGTCTGTGGCCGGTAGTATCTCCTAGTTCACAATTCAACTAGACGAAGGATGGCGCCATGAGCGAGCTACTTCTCACCGCACACACTGGTCGTATGACCGGAACCCGATCGAGCCGACGGCTCCGAGCAGAGGGCATGGTACCCGGCGTGGTCTATGGCCTTGGACAAGACTCGGTTTCAGTCGCTGTTGCATGGCCAGCGCTGCGCAAGGCACTCACCACCGATGCCGGCGTGAACGCACTGCTTACCCTCGACATCGACGGCGAACAACAGCTCTCGATCGTCAAGGACATCCAGCGTCACCCAACCCGTCGTGACGTCATCCACGTCGACTACATCCGCCTCGATCCAAACGCCGAGGTCGAGGTCGAAGTTCCTGTGGTCCTCGAAGGCGAAGCCAAAGCCGTTACCGCCGTATCGGGCATGGTCGACCAAACCATGTTCGCACTCACCGTGCTGTCCAAGCCAGATTCGATTCCGACCGAACTCACCGTCGACATCAGCAAACTCGAAGTCGGCGACGCCATCAAGGTCGGCGAAGTTGCGCTGCCTGCCGGTGTTCGCACCGAAGTCGACGCTGAAGACACGATCGCATCGGCGCTCGTTACCCGTTCGACCCTCGAAGCAATGCGCCAAGAAGAAGAAGGCGATGCAGCAGAGGGCGAAGAGGGCGAAGCAGCAGAGGGCGAAGAGGGCTCCGACGGCTCCGGCGACTCCGGCGACGACGCCGGCGACGAGTAGGAAGCTCAGCCCAGCCAGTCGGTGTTTGGACGCCGCAAGAAACCGGAACGCACAGGCTCCCCGGCCGACCTACTCGTGGTCGGCTTGGGGAACCCTGGCGAAAAGTATGCCGGCACCCGGCACAACGTGGGCGCCGACGTCATCGAGGTGCTCGCGTCGCGCCATAGCGAGAAACTGAAGCTCGGCCGCCAAGCAGCGTTCACCGCCGAACTTCGCTTCGGCGAGCAACAGATGGCGATCGCCTTTCCACAGACGTTCATGAATCACTCCGGCGTGAGTGTGCGAGACCTCTCCACTCGATACGGCATCGACGACCCGACGCGTCTTGTAGTCATCCACGACGAACTCGACCTCGAAGCCGGCACGTCAAAGGTGAAGCTCGGTGGCGGTCTCGCAGGCCACAACGGACTGAAATCGATCAAGCGACACATTCACACCCAAGACTTCGCTCGGGTTCGCATTGGCATTGGCCGCCCACCGGGAAGCCAATCGGTATCTGACTACGTGCTTCGTCGGCCAGGGAAGTCCGAGCGCATCGACCTCGACATCGAAGTTGAGAAAGCAGCCGATGTTGTCGAACGGTTTCTGCACGACGACATCGACGCGATCATGAACGACTTCAACCGTGGCTGACGACCGCGGCCCCCTCTATCGCGTCGTCAGCGCGCTCGCTGACGATCCCGGAATTATTGGGTCGATCGGTAAGCGGAACGCCCTCATAGCGGTGCCCGAAGCAGCGCGTGCGCTGTCGCTCGCGTCGATCGCCGAACAGAGCGAACGCATCCCACTCGTCGTTTGCGTGCCGACGACTGCCGAAGCCGAACGTCTTCGCTCGGACCTTGCCCTCTACCTCGGAAGCGACGCGGTCGTTCATTTCCCTGCGTGGGAAACGCTGCCTTTTGAGCGAATCAGCCCGAACGTCGAAACGATGGGTCGACGCCTCGAAGTCCTCTGGCGTCTTCAAGATCCGGCGCGCGCTCCACAGGTCGTAGTTGCGAGCGCTCGCTCGCTCGTGCAACGGCTCGGACCCGGCGTCGATGACCTCGAACCAATCATCGTCGGCGTTGGCGACCAGATCGATATTGCCGACTTAGCAACCCAGCTCGTCGACTCGGGTTATCGACGTGAACCACAGGTCGAGTCGAGAGGGCACTTCGCGATTCGAGGTTCGATCGTCGACGTGTTCCCGAGCACCGCCGATGCGCCGGTCCGCATCGACCTGTGGGGAGACGAAGTCGATCGCCTGAGCGAGTTCGGCGTCAACGACCAACGATCGACCGTGACACGTTCAGAAGTCGTCATCCACCAAGCCCGAGAAGTTGTTGCATCGGCTGCTATCTCCGAACGCGCTGCCGAATTGGTCGGCACTGAACCGTGGGGACGCGAACACTGGGAACGACTCGCAGATGGTGCGTTCTTCGATGGCATGGAGTCCTGGCTCCCTTGGCTGACCGACCAAGACTCTGTGCTCATCGACCACGTCGGAGCCGATGCGCTCGTCGTCCTCGTCGAGCCCAGGCGCCTCCGTGACCGGGCAGCCGATATCGGCAACGAAGAGGCTGACCTCGCACGGACACTCGCAAAGACATGGGGTGCAATCGAAGAGGGCGCCGACGACCAAGAGGAGTTTCCTCGGCTGCACGTTGGATTCGATCGGATACTCGAGCACAGCGAATGCCCGGTCTGGACTGTCACGACCGCCCCTGAAAGCCCTGACGTTTCGGTCGTTGCAGCGACGGGTTGGGAAACCCCGCTCGGAGATCCGCCGCCCCTCGTGAACCAACTCCATCAGCTGCTTCGCGACGACTTCCAAATCGTCATTGGAGCATATGGGGCGGGAACGGCGCCACGACTTGCCGTGCTCTTGGCAGATCACGGTGTGCACCTGCCGGTATTGGACTCGTTGAACAATGCCAAAGAAGGCGAATCGGGCATCGTCGTAGCCCCCCTCGAACGCGGCGCAGTGTTTACTTCGTCGAAGGTCGCCATCATGGCCGAGTCGGACCTCACAGGACGTCGGCGAACTCATCGCAAGGCGCGAAAGCGGGCAAACACCGCGCAAGACACCTTCGATGATCTCTCGCCGGGCGACTACGTGGTGCACCATCAGCATGGTGTCGCTCGCTTTGCTGGGATGGTGACGCGGGCGATCGGCGGCGTCGAACGCGACTACCTCCTGCTCGAGTATCGCGGCGACGACAAGCTCTATATACCGACCGATCAAATCGCTTCGGTGCGCCACTACACCGGTGGCGACAGCCCGAGCCTGTCAAAGATGGGCGGAAGCGACTGGGCGAAGGCAAAGGCCAAGGTCCGCTCCGAAGTGAGTGAGATCGCGCAAGAACTCGTTGTGCTCTATCAAAAGCGGGTCAACGCCGAGGGCTTTGCGTTCGCAGCCGACACACCCTTCCAAGGAGAGCTCGAAGACTCCTTCCCGTACGAACCAACGCCGGATCAAAAAGTCGCCATCGCCGACGTCAAAGGGGATATGGAGCGGCCCTACCCTATGGACCGACTCGTCGTTGGCGATGTGGGTTTCGGCAAGACCGAGATTGCGGTGCGCGCTGCATTCAAGGCCGTGCAAGATAACAAGCAGGTAGCGGTTCTCGTACCGACAACACTGCTGGCCCAGCAGCATCATCAGACCTTCTCCGATCGATATGCGAGCTTCCCGGTTCGAGTCGAGGTGCTCAGCCGATTCCTCACGAACGGCCAAGCAAAGAAGATCATCGAAGAAGCCAACGAGGGCAAGGTCGACGTGCTTATCGGCACCCACCGGATGCTCAATCAAGAGTTGAAGTTCAAAGACCTGGGCCTGCTGATCGTCGATGAAGAGCAACGCTTCGGTGTGAAACACAAAGAAAAGATCAAGGCGTTGCGCACCGACGTCGACGTGCTCACACTCACCGCAACTCCGGTTCCGCGCACGCTCGAGATGAGCCTCACCGGCATCCGGGACATGACCTTGCTCTCGACTGCGCCGTCGGAGCGCCAGCCAATCCTCACCTACGTCGGCGAGCAGAGCGATCGTGCAATTGCCGAGGCAATCCGACGAGAACTGCTGCGCGAAGGCCAAGTCTTCTTCGTGCACAATCGCGTCCTCGATATCGAACACACCGCAGCCAAGGTTCGCGAGATGGTGCCCGAGGCGCGCATCGCAATCGCGCATGGGCAGATGGACGAGGGCACGCTCGAACAGGTTGTACTCGACTTTTGGGAAGGCGAGTACGACGTCTTGGTCTGTACCACGATCATCGAGTCGGGCATCGATATGCCCTCGGTCAATACCCTCGTGGTCGACCGGGCCGATTTGCTCGGGCTCGGTCAGATGCACCAACTTCGTGGGCGCGTCGGCCGCTCCGGTCAGCGGGCCTACGCCTATCTCATGGTGCCGCCCGACAAGTCGCTTACCGAACAGGCCTACGAACGGTTGAAGACGATCGGTGAGGCGACCGAGTTGGGATCGGGCTTCAAGATCGCAATGCGAGACCTCGAGATTCGCGGTGCGGGCAACCTGCTCGGCACGGGACAGTCTGGACACATCGCGGCCGTTGGCTACGACCTGTACTGCCAGATGGTGACCGAAGCGGTGAGCGAGTTGAAGGGCGAAGAGGTCGAAGACGTCGAAGAGTTGTCGGTCGAACTGCCGGTCAAGGCCTTTCTCCCCGAGAGTTACATGGAGACCGAGGATCAGCGACTCGAGGCCTATCGGCGCCTCGCGTCGATCAAGACAGCCGCCGAGGTCGACGACATCGGCGCCGAATGGGCCGATCGTTACGGTCCCGTTCCAGAACCAGCCGCCAACCTTCTCGATGTTGGCCGAGTTCGGGCAGCGTGCCTGCGCATTGGTATTCGGGAGCTGACGGTGGGGAAGGGGCCAGGCTTTGGCGGTCCCGATTTTGTCGTGCGGATGTCGCCGATCGAGTTGCCGACGTCCAAACAGATCCGCCTCGAACGGATCTACAAGCATTCGGTCTACAAACCAGCTGACGGTGGTTTCCTCCAACTCGGAATGAAGAAGGGGAGTCTCGCCCAGAACATCGTCACGGCTCTCGACGACCTTGTGCCAGACGACGACGAGTAACATAAGCCTCGTGATTCAACGCCTTAGTCCTCTGATCGCTCTCGTTCTTCTGCTTACCGCGTGTGCCGGCTCTGGCCGTGTTGCGGTCGATGCCGGCGACAGCTCGTTGACTCGAGATCAACTCCTCAATCTGACGATTGCGCTCGACCCGAACATCCCTCCAGGGGTGGACGACGTTGCATCAGTTTCGGCCGACAGTCTTCGACAGGTCGCTGCAGCACACATAGTCAACGTGGCGCTCCTCGACTTCTTTGAGAACGAAGGTGGCGGTATCCCAGAGGAGCTTCGCGGCGAGATACAGGACGTAGTCGTCGACCAAGGAAGTACCGGACAGATTGGACGGCTCGAGTTCGATAGCGTCGAGTTCAACACCTATGTCGACATCCTGCTCGGCCAACAATTGTTCGCTGAGAGCGGACTCGACCAAGCCCAAGTGCGTGCGATCGTTCTGGAAGAGACGAGCGACTACGAGGTCGAGTCTCGACTCGGCGTTTGGGATGCCGAACAAATCGCCATCGTGAGCCGATAACGGTTTGCACCATGGCGAACGGCAAGATCACTGTCGTCGGCCTTGGGCCAGCAGGTGTTGAGTACCTGACTTCAGAGACCGAAGCCCTGCTTCGAAGTGGCGCTCCGGTCGTGCTTCGGACCGCACGCCATCCAGCCGCCGACGAACTCGATTTCGAGGGATCGTTCGACTCGCTCTATGACACTGCACGATCCTTCGAGGACGTGTATGAGCAAATTGTCTCTGAGCTGATTGGACGGGCCCGTCAAGGCGAAGCCGTGATCTACGCCGTACCTGGCTCGCCCTTTGTTGCAGAGCGCACGGTCGAACTGCTCCGGGTTCATCCCGATGTCGTCTCTGGAAATATCCAACTCGATGTTCGGCCGGCAATGGCCTTTACCGACATGTGCTGGTCGGCGCTTGGCATCGACCCAATGGCCGAGGCCGTCACCATCGTCGACGCGCTGGCGTTGTCGTCACAAGGAGCTGGGAGATCTGGGCCGCTGCTCGTTACCCAAGTGCATTCGGGCGACGTGCTCGAAGACGTCATAAGCGTGTTCGACGACGCTGCGCCCGAAACGGTAACCGTGCTGCAAGGCCTCGGCACAGCTGACGAGATCGTGCGCAAGACCTCATGGTCAGAGCTGCGTGACGCCGTCGAGCCAGATCATCTCACCTCGCTTTGGATACCCCGACTAGCGAAGCCGTTGGGCGCCGTTTTCGTTTCGCTCGACGAGGCGGTTCGCGAGTTGAGGGCTGGGGCCCCGTCCGTTCACCAACAAGCGTTTGCAGAAGTTCGAGCGTTGCTTCCGGCAGCGGCCGAGGCAGTTACCTCAGCGCTCGACGGGGTGCTCGATGGTGAAGACGACGCACCGTTCGATCTCGAAGATGCGCTCGCCGATTTGTTGTTTCAACTCGTTAGCCAATCGCGGCTTGCGGCCGAAGCTGGCTATTTCACCATTTCTGATCTCGCCCAAACCGCAATCGATCGACAGCAACGCTGACCGAAGAACCACGATTGGCACTACCCGCTACCGCCAAACCGGCCTACCAACATCGGCATCCGACGATGCCGAACCGTGTAGCGTTAGTGATCGATTCGTCGCGCCCTGCTGAGGGCCAATAAGGAGTTCAACCCGTGTCCAATATCGAGTCCGTCACTGGCCTAGAGGTCATCGACAGCCGTGGAAACCCAACGGTTGAAGTAACCGTGACCACCGAACTTGGGGCCACTGGTCGTGCGTTGGTGCCGAGCGGCGCTTCTACGGGCCAGTTCGAAGCGGTCGAATTGCGCGACGGCGGCGATCGTTACATGGGTAAGGGCGTGCTCACCGCCGTTGGATTCGCAAATACCGACCTCGCCGATGCCGTGCGAGGCATCGAGGTCACCAACCAGCGCGAGATCGATGCAGCGATGAACGCCGCCGACGGCACCGACAATAAGGGCCGCTGTGGCGCAAACGCGATCCTTGGTATCTCGCTCGCAGCTGCCCATGCAGCTGCCGACGAAGTTGGTCTGCCGCTGTATCGCTATGTCGGCGGTCCAAACGCGAACACGCTTCCGGTGCCCATGCTCAACGTGTTGAACGGAGGCGAACACGCCGACAACAACATCGACCTACAAGAGTTCATGCTCATGCCCATCGGCGCATCGACCTTCTCCGAGGGTCTGCGTTGGGGTGTCGAGACGTACCACACGCTGAAAAAGGTCCTCGGCGAGCGCGGCCTCTCGACTGCGGTCGGCGACGAGGGTGGCTTCGCGCCAAACCTCGGTTCCAACGAAGAGGCGCTTCAGTTGCTCATGGAAGCAATCGAGAAGGCCGGCTTCACGCCCGGTGATGACATTTCGCTCACGATGGATGTTGCTGCGTCGGAGTTCTTCAAGGACGGGAAGTACGAGTTGGCAGGTGAGGGTCGAAGTCTGACGCCATCGGAAATGGCTGGTTACCTCGCCGAGCTCGCCGACAAGTACCCAATTGTTTCAATCGAGGACGGCCTCGACGAACAGGATTGGGATGGCTGGGCAGACCTCACAAAGGCGGTCGGCGACAAGATTCAGCTCGTCGGCGACGACCTCTTCGTCACCAACGTCACCCGTCTGCAGCGCGGAATCGATGAGAACATCGCAAACTCGATTCTGGTGAAGGTCAACCAGATTGGTTCGCTTTCAGAAACGCTCGATGCCGTTGGCCTCGCGACGCGCAACGCGTACACCTCGGTCATGTCGCATCGGTCAGGCGAGACCGAAGATGCAACAATCGCCGACCTTGCCGTCGCCACGAACTGCGGTCAGATCAAGACCGGGGCTCCAGCGCGGTCAGACCGCGTTGCGAAGTACAACCAGCTCATTCGCATCGAAGCCGAACTGGGTGACGCTGCGGTCTACCCTGGCCGTTCGGCCTTGGCAGGCCAGTGACCGAGCCACGCCGCGTGGCCCGCGGTGCGGTAGCGCACCCGCCAACGACGCAACGGCGCCGTTCGCCTCAGCCACACGATCGAGTGGCCGGGCGGGCCCGGCCCGGGTATCAACGACCCAAGGCGACGACAGGTGGTGAACTCACCCGTGGCAGTCGCGTACTCCGCACCGCGACAAAGGTCCTTGCCCGAGTCGTTCTCGCGCTCGTCATCCTCGCGGTCTTCGTCTTTGGCGTCTTCCCGACCGGCAGTTATGTACAACAGCGCAACGAACTGCGTGACGCCGAGCGAGATCTGACCGAACTTCGTGAAGAAAATGCCCTGCTCGAGGCCCGTATTGCCCGGCTCGGCAGTGACGTAGAGATCGAGCTCGAAGCAAGAGAGTTCGGTCTGGTACGGCCCGAGGAAGAGAATTACCTCATAATTGCACCGGGGAATTAGCGAGGAAGTCTTGCTGCAGAAGAAGTTTCCCGAGGGCTAACGCAGGTAACGAACCGAGGAGACAGATATGGGACGCAGCGAACTGTCGTCGGTCGAGGCGGTACTCGAACGACTGGACGAACACCAGTACTTGGCCGATCGTGGCCTCGCAACGTCGATCTTTCTCGCCGCCGAATTGGAACGACCGCTCCTCCTCGAAGGCGACGCGGGTGTTGGCAAGACCGAAGTCGCGAAGGTGATTGCTGCGGCTACCGGAGCCGAGCTGATTCGGCTGCAGTGCTACGAAGGGATCGATGTATCCCAAGCGTTGTACGAGTGGAACTACACCCGACAGCTCCTGCACCTGCGTACCGCAGAGGCAACAGGAACCGCGCAAGATTCCGGTGCAACCGAACTCGAAGATGAGCTCTTTACGACCCGCTTTCTGATTCGCCGTCCATTGCTCCAAGCGATCGATCATGGCGCGACTGTGCCGCCGGTCCTCCTGATCGATGAGGTCGACCGGGCCGACGACGAGTTCGAAGCCTTTCTTCTCGAAGCGCTGAGCGACTATTCGGTGACCGTGCCCGAACTTGGATCGTTCAAGGCCGAGAAACCACCGATGGTCATCATCACTTCGAACCGGACCCGCGACGTGCACGACGCCTTGAAGCGCAGAGCGCTTTACCACTGGGTCGAACATCCCGACTTCGAACGGGAGGTGCAGATCATCGAACGAAAGGCCCCTGACGTTCCCGCTAGTCTCGCCCGCCAGGTGGCTTCGGCGACAGGGCAGTTCCGGGAGATGGGCATGTACAAGCCGCCGGGCATCGCCGAGACGCTCGACTGGGCCAATGCGTTACATCTGCTGGCCGAAACTCAGCTGACTGCAGAGTCGGTCGATGCGACGCTTGGAACGCTACTCAAGTATCGAGAAGACCAAGAGCGCGCTCGGCGCGCCGGTATCGAGAGCGTGATCGAAATAGCGCTCGGTGCGTAGACGCCTGTGAGTAACGGCAGCTTTCCACTCCCCATCGAAGGTATGGACGGAGAGAGTCAATCAACTAGTGAGCGCGCCGAAGTAGGGCGAGCATCGCTAGAGAAAATGCCGCCACTCGAACGCCTCGCAACCGGGTTTATCCACGCGCTGCGCACCGGTGGACTCACCATTCCGATCAGCTCGTCGTTGCAGTTCACCCAAGCGCTGAGGGCGGTCGGCGTTGCTAGTGGCGACGATGTGTATTGGGCAGGCCGAGCAACATTGGTGACCCGGCCAGAAGACATTGCGATGTACGACGCAATGTTTCTCGCCTACTTCCATAGAAACGGTACGGGCTTCAAGGTTCGATTCGAAGATGAACCCGAGTCCGCGTCGCTCGGCACCGACGAGGGCGGCGAAGATGCCGAGGGTGATGCTGGTGACGATGACGTGATGGCGTTGCGCTACAGCGCGGCCGAGACGCTTAACCAGAAGGACTTCGCCGAGTTCACACGCGAAGAGATGTACGAAGCGCAGAAGGTGATGAACAAGATGCGTCTCGAACCAGCGGTCCGAGCTTCGAGACGCCGAGTTCGGTCGGCTACCGGCGACCGCAACGATTTACGCCGTACGGTACGGGCCGCCATGCGAACCGGTGGAGAGCCAATCCAGCTCAGCCGGACGACCACTGGGACTCGAACCCGTTCGCTTATTTTGTTGCTCGACGTCAGCGGTTCGATGGAAGCCTATGCCCGGGTGCTCATCCGGTTCGCGCATGCTGCGGTCGTTGGTCGACGCCGAGTTGAAGTATTTGGTCTCGGAACTCGACTTACCCGGATGACCCGACAACTCGATAGTCACGATGTCGACGAAGCCGTCGAGGCTGCGGCCGACGCCGTTTCGGACTGGTCGGGGGGAACTCGCCTTGGCGCTGGTCTCAAGGAGTTCAACGACACGTGGGGGATTCGGGGTATGGCACGAGGCTCGATCGTCGTGATCTTGTCCGACGGTTGGGACCGTGGCGAACCCGAGGAGATGTCCGAAGAAATGGAGCGCCTTTCTCGTGCGGCCCATCAGGTCATTTGGGTAAATCCATTGAAGTTCACCCCCGGCTACGAGCCAATCGCTCGCGGAATGGCGGCAGCAATGCCCCATATCGACACCTTCCTCGAAGGACATTGCCTCGACTCGTTAAGCACCCTCGCCGATGCGGTTGGGGCCTGAGGCATCTACGATCAATGGTGATGGGGAATAGCGCAGTGAGATGTGAGCAATGAAAGAGCTGTTGAACGATCTCGATCGATGGCAACGTCAGGACAAGGCCATCGCGATTGCGAGGGTTGTTGATCTCGATGGCTCTGGGCCGAGGCTCCCCGGCGCTGCGATGGCGGTGAACGAAGACGGCGAGGTCGCTGGTTCGGTATCTGGGGGCTGCGTCGAAGGTGCCGTCGTCACCGAAGCGCTCGACATCATCGAAACGGGCGACCGGCGCACGGTCACCTTTGGATACTCCGACGACGAAGCCTTCGCCGTCGGGCTCACGTGCGGAGGGACCATTCACCTCTTCATCGAACCACTGGACTGGTAGCGGTGGCAGACGAAGTCACTTCACCCACGCCGGTTTATGCACAACTGAAAGAAGCGATTCGAAAAGAGCGTCCGGTCGCTCTTGCAACCGTGATCGAGGGGCCGAACCTCGGTAGCAAGCTGCTTATCGAACCCGCAGGTCTGTCGGGAGAGGTTGTGTCTGCCGGAACGCTCGGCAATGAGGACCTCGATCGTGTGGCCGGGCGCGACATGCTCGGCGAGCTAAGTGCCGGACGAACGGGAATTCGCCGCTATGGCCCTGATGGTCAGGCTCGCAGCGACGAGGTGTCGGTATTTATCGAAAGCTTCGCTCCGCCACCACAGATGCTGATCTTTGGTGCGGTCGATTTCACTGCTGCACTCGCCAACGTCGCGAAGTTCCTCGGCTATCGGGTGACGGTCTGTGATGCCCGCCCAATGTTTGCTACGAAGAAACGATTCCCCCGAGCCGATGTTGTAGCGGTCGACTGGCCGAACCGTCTCCTCGACGAGGTTGGTCCGCACCTGAGCGAACGAGATGCAATTGCGGTGCTCACCCACGACGCAAAGTTCGATATCCCCGCAATCACCTCCGCCCTGCAAACCGAGGTGGGGTACATCGGCGTGATGGGTTCGCGCCGAACCCACGACGACCGTACGAAGCGCTTGATCGATGCGGGTCTCACAGACGCTGAACTCGCGCGATTGCGCTCACCGATCGGGATCGACATCGGCGGCCGAACCCCCGAGGAGACGGCCATTTCGATCGTTGCTGAGATCATCGCCCTTCGAACAGGCCGAGACATCCCCGCGCTCCGAGATTCACAAGGCGCTATCCACCGAAGCTAGAACGGTATTTATGCCTGCTGTTCGGGTGCTCGGACGCTAAACGATGCTTTCCAGTGATCGAGCGATGCGCCGTTGATCGAGAGGCGCCAGACGAAGCGCCTTCCGTGCGCCAGCTGGAGCGGCCCGAAATTGATGCCGAGTGGGACCCACAGCTCGGTACCTGCGCTGGCGCCCGGTGGCCGTCCAGCTTCGAACTGGCCATTGACTGCTATTGGCTTTTCGCCAATGGTGACGGTCTGTCCGTCCTCGTCGCGTAGTGAAAGTTCCCATTGGTGTTTGATGTTCGCCTGATCCCATGGGACACCGATGCGCATTGCAACAGAAATTTGCTGGGGGCGCGGGCCAACAATGCCCAAGCCTCCGCCGAGAATGAAGAGCTTTCCGTCGGTAACCTGCACGGCGTCGGCCATCAAAACAATGGCTTGGAAGGTCGGCAGCGCGAAAACTAGATCTGATTCTTGTTCGTCCACACCACGAACCCTATCTGTTCACCACCATCAAACATGAGAGACCAGCTGATCGAGACGATGAAATCGGAAAACACAACCGCCGCAGTGCTTCTCGCCGCGGGATCAGGCTCGCGGTTCGCCGGAGGTCAACACAAGTTGCGGGCGGTCATCGATGACCGCTCCGTCTTGCAGCATTCGATCGATGCTGCGCTCGCAGGTGGGTTTGATGAGGTGGCCGTCGTTATTGGCGAAGATGACTTTTCCGACATCATTACCGACGATGTCGAAACGATCAGCAGCCCCGATTGGGCGCTGGGCCAGAGTCGGTCGCTCGCGGCTGCAGTTCAGTGGGCGACCGAGAAGGGACTCGACTCGATCGTGGTCGGCGTTGGCGACCAACCGCTGGTCGGATCACGTACATGGGATGGGCTTCGCACCGCAACATCGACTCCGATTGCCAGTGCATCGTTTGCTGGAAAGAAACGACCGCCGGTCCGTTTGCACTCTTCGGTGTGGTCAGAGCTTCCAACAGATGGAGACACCGGGGCTCGAGACCTCGTTCGTGGTCCGGCCGACCGCATCACCGAGGTACCGAGCGCGGGGGATCCGATCGATGTCGACACGGTCGAGGCCCTCGAAGAGGTTCGTCGGCGTTACAACGATCGGCTAGCGGTGCGCGAGCTACTCGGTCGCGAACCAATGGGTGCCTTCGAGGTCGTCGTGAGCAACGACGAGGGTCAACCGGTGGTGTTGAAGAACTTCCCGATCCTGGTCGACGGACGGCCAATGCCGACGCTCTATTGGTTATGTGGCGAGCGTGAGTCGATGCTTATCGGCCGCCTGGAGGCAATGAAGGGCGTCCGTCGGGCCGAGGCCGACATCGGGCTCGATGCGATCAATTCGGCGCACAAACGTTACGAGGCCGAGCGCGATGCCATCGTCGATGCGCTTTCCGTCCGACCTAAACATGTGCCGAGCGGGGGAGTCGGCGGAACTCGCAACGGAGTCAAGTGCCTACACGCACACTATGGATATTGGCTCGCTGGCGGCGATGACCCGGTCGGGCAATGGGTAGCCGATCATCTCCACGAGGTCGATTCGCCAAACTGGCCAGCAACGACTGATCCAGATTCCTAGACTGGCGCTCACATGACGAAACCCATCTATGCCGGAATCGACTGCGGAACCAATTCGACCCGCCTCATCGTCGGTAACGGTGAAACCACATTCGAACGAGAAATGACAATCACCGGCCTCGGTCGGGGAGTCGATGCGACTGGACGCCTGTCGACCGAAGGTATCGAGCGAGTTCGCGAAGCACTCGTGAACTACCGAGACATCATGGATCGCTACGACATAGCTGGCGTCCGAATGACCGCCACGTCAGCTGCACGCGATGCCTCGAACCGGGACGAGTTCTTCGATGTTTCCGAGACGACGATCGGGGTCCGCCCCGAACTCATCTCAGGCTATGAAGAAGCCGAGTTGTCCTTTCTCGGCGCAACCGCCGAATTGGACCCGGCGAACGGGCCTTTCCTCGTGTTCGATATCGGCGGCGGTTCGACCGAGTTTGCCGTGGGCGGTTCTCGAATGGAAGGTGGCATCTCAACCGATATGGGAAGCGTTCGCTTCACCGAAAAATATGTCGAGAGCGACCCGCCCTTGCCAGAAGAACTTGTGGCGTGTCTTTCGGTTGCTGAGGCGCACCTCGACGACGTGGCACGCGAAGTACCTATAGCCATGGGCGCTCGTCAGCTCGTCGGCCTCGCCGGAACGGTTTCAACCGCTGCTGCGGTCGAGATCGGCCTTGCCGAATATGACCGAGATCAGATCCACCACTTCCGCCTAACACGAGACGCCATCGAAGACGTCTACCGGACCCTCGTCACCGAGTCTCGCGAGGATCGCAAATTCAATCCCGGTCTCGAAGAGGGGCGGGTAGATACGATCGTCGGCGGTATGTGTATCCTCGCCCGAATCGTCCGCTACTTCGACGCCGACGACGTGCTCGTCTCTGAGTCTGACATCCTCGACGGGTTGATCCTGTCGCAAATCACATGATTCGTTCGACGCCAGAACCAGGGTCGGTTCCGTTGACCGGTCGACGGCTCACCATGCGCCAGCTGGTTGCCGAAGACTTTCCGCAGTGGCGAGAAGTGCGCACGGTCAACGAGGCGTGGCTCACCAAATGGGAACCCGCCCGCATCAACGGACAACCCGATGTCGTACGCAACCGCCAGGCGTTCGCATCTCGGTGCGCTGCCCGCCAGCGTGAGCGCCAGCTCGGCACGGGCTATGGCTTTGGGGTCTTTGTCAACGGTCAGTTTGCCGGAGAGATGAACGTGTCTTCGATCCAGCGCGGGCCATTTCAGAACGCCTATGTGGGCTACTGGATCGATGAGCGCTTCGCCGGCCAGGAGTACACGCCCGAGGCGTTGGTCGTCGCCATGCGATTCGCGTTCGAGGAGTTGCGACTGCACCGCCTCCAGATAGCAATCATTCCGCGCAATCGACCTTCTCGCCGAGTTGTCGAGAAGCTCGGTATCCGTCTCGAAGGAATGGCCGAGCGCTATCTCGAGATCAACGGCAACTGGGAAGACCACCTCCGCTACGCGATCACCGCAGAGGACTGGGACCAGCGCCGAGAAGAACTCTCCGCCTGGCTGTAAGCGGCGCTACTTCGCTGAGTATTTGGGGTTTGGCTCGGGGAGTGTGATGTCGAGAAGCCCCGGGTCGTTACCAGTGACACCCTCCTGGCGAAGCTCGTCGGCCTCGCGCTCATACTTTTTCTCGTCGCGCTCGAATTTCTTCTCATCACTCCACCGCTGCACTTTGCGCGCCAGCGTCTTGCCACCCTCGAAGAGCAACGCGCCAAAGTCGGAGTACATCTCCTCAGAGTAACAGAACGCGTATTGACTCAGCCCTGGCCGGGCTTCCTCAAACTCGAGTTTCTCGCCTGGGGGCTCGAAACATCGCACCAGCGAACTCCGCCTCGGGAGCACGGCGCGAACACCGCCTCGGGAGCACGGCGCGAACACCGCCTCTGGCGTTCGGCCTACGTGGCCCGAACGTTCTCCCCGAAGGGGACGACGCGCCGTTGGCGTCTGACGACCAAAATTCGGCCGGAGGCCGTGTCGTCAGAGGCTTACGGCCAAACCCCTCGTTGATCGAAGACGCAGCCAATGCGGTTGAGGGCCACGGCGTACGCTGCTTCGCGGCGGGTGCATGCGAGGCGCTTCTTTTCGGCTTCGATGTTGTCGGCTGCTTCCCAGAGGTAGGTGCGG
>CALHXU010000087.1 GCA_938040365.1 uncultured Acidimicrobiales bacterium | reverse complement strand
GTCTTCAACGACGAGCCAACCTCTGTTGTTACCAACGAGGTGTTGGGCGGCGATGACGACGGGTGGGATCCAACGCCGGGAGCGGTACTGATTCCGGCCAGCGCACCGGTCGGCTTCTACACCGTGACTGCTGAGGGTGTGCCGTTCGGAGCTGACGGCGAATCTCTCGGTGCTTCGGAGTTCACGGCCTCCTTCCTCATCGTCAACTAGGTCTTGGCGCTGACCGCTCTATAGTGCGCTCATGACTTCAGCCAACCCCTTTATCCGGTACCGGGAGCGACTCGATAGCTATGCGGCGGTCCGAGATGGGCGCATGTCCGATGACCAGTGGGTCGATATCGTCAGCACGCTCGACGACGCGATCTCGGGTATCGAAGGTCACGGGTTTGTCGAGACGCCCGTCACCCAAGCGACCGAACTCGCCGAAGCGGCCGGACTCGATATCGACCTATGGATCAAAGCCGAGCCGCACAATGTCGGTGGTTCGCACAAGGCCCGTCACCTGATGGGCGCGGCGATTCACATGCTCGTCGCCGAAGCGCTTGGCGCCCCGAAGACCGAGCGGCTTGCCATAGCGAGTTGTGGCAACGCTGCGATGGGAGCTGGTGTCGTCGCTGCAGCGATGCAGCGCCCGCTCGATGTGTTCGTGCCGACGTGGGCGGATGCGGGAATCGTGTCTCGCCTGACCGATCTTTCGGCGTCGGTACATCCGAGCGAACGGCGCGAGGGTGAGGTCGGCGACCCGGCCTACCTACGATTCCGCGAAGCGGTCGAGGCAGGTGCTGGCGCATTCAGCGTGCAGGGCACCGACACGCCGACCACGTTCGACGGCGGCCGCACCCTCGGCTGGGAACTCGCCGACCAGTTGTCCGACATCGACGCGCTGTACATCCAGGTCGGCGGTGGAGCGCTCTCGACCGCAGTGTCGATGGCGATTCCATCGGCTCGCCTGCATCCGGTTCAAGCAGAAGATTGCGCACCGCTCCGTCGAGCGTGGGATCTGCTAGCACCCGACTTCGACTTCGCAGCGGCCGAGGCCGACCCGGACGCCTACATGTGGGCATGGGACGATCCGCAGAGCTTTGCGACCGGCATTCTCGACGATGTCACCTACGACTGGCTGCCATTGCTCAAACGAACCCACGCCACTGGGGGAGAGCCGATCGTCGCGCCCGAAGAACTCGTCGTCAGTGCCTATGAACTCGCACATGCACACACGAACATTCCGGTCTGTTCGACCGGAGCGGCCGGTTTCAGCGGCCTAATGACCGCACCGCCATCGAGCAAAGAACGAGTTGTTCTGTTGTTCACAGGAATCGATCGATCTGGGTAGCGCGCAGAACCGCTCCAGCCCCCTAAAGTGCACGTCATGCAGCTTGGAACGATTCGACACAACGGAAGCACTACGGCGGTACGCGTCGAGGAAAACGAGGTCGTGCTGCTCAGCTTCACCGACGTCGGTGAACTCCTTACCGAAGGTTCGCTCGACTACAGCCGCCGCGCCGACGGACAACGGCTGCCGCTCGATGGTGTCGATTGGGCGCCAGTCGTAACCGAACCGAACAAGATCATCTGTGTCGGCATGAACTATGCCGATCACATTGCCGAAATGGGCAACGAAACGCCAGCCCATCCAACGTGTTTCGCGAAGTTCAGCGGTGCCCTCATCGGAGCGAACGACAGCTTGCACCTTCCGCCGCCACACGTGTCGGTGCAGAACGACTGGGAAGCCGAGCTATGCGTTGTCATTGGGACACCGGCTCGTTCGGTGAGTGCAGCAAACGCACTCAACTATGTCGCTGGCTACACGGCGATGAACGATTTCTCGGTCCGCGACTGGCAGAAGCGCACCTCGCAGTTTCTCCTCGGCAAGACCTTCGAGCGCACCTCTGCGCTTGGCCCGGTCATGACCACAACCGACGTACTCGGCGATGCCAGCGGCCTCGCCATCTCGTCGAGCGTGAACGGCGAAGTGAAACAAGATTCGAACACAAACGAACTCGTCTTTGACGTGCCGTTCCTCGTATCTGAAATCTCGAAGGTCATCACGCTGCTCCCCGGCGACATCATCGCCACGGGAACCCCGGGCGGCGTAGGCGCAGCCCGCGAACCACAAGAGTGGCTCGCCCTCGGCGACGAACTCACGATCACCATCGAAGGCATCGGCGAGATCACCAACCGGTGCGTGCTCCCAGGACGCAACCCAGCCAGCTAACGACCCGGTGAGGCTCGGCGACCCTTCAGGCAACATGCCGTGCGAATATTGCAATGATGTTCAACAGGGCGAGTTTGAATTGGACATTGACTGTGGGGTGGAGATCGGAGCCGTGGTCGTATGACCGATGACGTGACGCGGTTGCGATTCGGTGTGTTCTCAGTGTTGGTAGGCGAGGTTGGCGTGAGCCTAATTTGCTATACGCCGGCGGTAGGCATGGCCTATGGCTTCGTGACGGGTTCGTTTACCTCAGAAGTGGTGCTTCCAGCCGCCGTTTTGTTTCTCTTCGGCGTGTATTGGTCGTCTTTTCGGGTCCGGTTGGTTGGCGAGTATCTCGAGTATGGCCGGGTGTTTGGACGGCGGCGGATACACAAATCCCGTGTTCGAGGCGCTGAGAATGTGCAAAGTGGGGGTATTCAAGCTACGAAACACGTTGAAATCTCCTTTGATAAGGATTTGAAGATATTCGACTCGACGTATCTGATGCGGGACTCTCAGCGAGATAAGTGGGTGATGGAAATTTCGAGATGGTTGGACGATGAGCCTGATTGAAGGGTGTGCGTCCCTCGGCGTGGCGCGGTTTCGGGCGGGGGG
>CALHXU010000086.1 GCA_938040365.1 uncultured Acidimicrobiales bacterium | reverse complement strand
GATGGCGAACGCGGTCAACACGAAGGCGACAGCGGTGACGTCGTTGGTCCCGAAGCCCTTGTCGAACAATCGAGACAGCCAGCCGTAGAGCCCGTCGACCAGTGGCCGAGCGGCGACGAGGTAGGCGGTGGTCACAAACCCGGCAGGCACGATCACCCGACGGAGCGCCGGCACCACCCGGGCTGCCACCGCCTCCAGCTCGCTCGACCGCCTCGACATCTCGGCCAGTTCGGCGGCCGCAACACTGAACCCGAAGAGCGAGATCGGCAACAGATACAGCGGCAGGACCGCGGCATAGGAACCGAGGGCTCCGAAGACGAGGGCGGTGGCCAGGAAGGTGTCGACAAAGCTGGAGATTTGAACGACCCCTCGCGAGCCGACGGCGGGAGCGAAGCGGGTCAGCACATCGTCGACGTTGGCTGATCGTCTGAGCGAGACTCTGAGCCCGGGAACGAGCTTCTTGACGGTGGGGAGCTGGATAAGGAGCTGGGCGAGCCCTCCGGCCACCACCGCCCAGGCCACGGCCACGGCCACGGTGTCGACCTCCCAGTCGCCCAGGATGGCGGCTCCCAATACGACGATCTGCACCCCGTTCCACAACACGGGGGCGACGTAGGGGAGGAAGAAGCGACGGTGGCTGTTGAGGATGCCGAGGCACCAAGCGGAGAGGACGAGTAGCCCGGCGGAAGGGAAGATGACTCTGAGCAGCGATGTGGTGAGTTCGAACCGCGGGTCGTCAGTCTGGCCGAGCATGATCACCCACGTGATCTGCGGGGCGAAAATCCAGCTCAGGACGACGATGGTCGCCGCGGTGAGGGCGAGCAGTGTCGCAACCGCACCGGCGATGCGGCCAGCTTCTTCCTCGTCGCGTTCAAGCTCGTTTGAGTAGACGGGTATGAACGATGCCGACAAGGTTCCTTCGCCGAGCAGCATCTGGAGGACGTTGGGGATGCGTGTTGCGAACCCGAATGCGTCGGCGGCGCCACCGACGCCCATAAACGCGCTGAAGACGACCTCACGAATAATGCCCGACAGCCGGGAGAACAGAATCCCGGCCGCGACAAGAACCGACGCCGAGCGTTTCGGCTTGTCAGCGGACGCGAAAGAGGTGTCGGAGGGGCTCACAGGAATCTCGACCACGGTACTTCTAGCGGGATAAAAAGCGTGGAAGGGCAGCGTTCGGTTAGCGACTGGAGATCGGGACGCTAGCGTTTGGCTATGGCCGAGCTGCACGAACTAACCGCTGGAATGCCGATCATCTATGGAGGGAACCAGGTCACGACCGTCCCCGAGGAGCTCGCTACGGCATTTGCGCCGGGTGACTCGCTCGTCGTCGTACAGACAACGGGTGACCTCATCCACATTCCCGCCGATGTCGCGGCGATTGCCGATGGTGCCGTGCAAGCAGCGATCGATGCCTTCGAACAGATGGGCACCGTTTCAGACGACGCGATCACCAACTTCTTTAACGCCTTCGCGGATCGACTCGCAGATGATGGGGCCTTCGCGCCGATCGCTGCGGCGAATGAGGCCGACATGGAGATGGCTCGAGAGAAGGGTCGCAGCACGACCCGCCTCGAACTCACCACTGCGATGCGAAACGACATGATCGACGGGCTCCGGGGCTGGGCCGACCAGCCATCGGGGCGCGGCGAGGTCGTCGAGCGGGTCGAGCACGACGGCTGGACGATCGAACAGGTCCGGGCGGGCCTCGGTGTCGTGGGCTTCGTGTTCGAAGGGCGTCCAAACGTCTTTGCCGATGCGTGCGGTGTGCTGCGATCGGGAAACACCGTGGTCTTCCGCATCGGAAGCGATGCGCTCGGGACAGCCGAAGCGATAGTCGAACACGCTCTGGCTCCAGCGCTCGCCGATGCGGGCCTACCCGCTGGTGCAGCCAGCCTGGTGGCAAGTGCGTCTCGTGCGGCCGGCCACGCAATGTTCTCCAATGAGCGATTGGCGCTGGCCGTTGCCCGCGGCAGCGGCGCCGCAGTTGCCCAGCTCGGAGCGGTGGCACGCCAAGCCGGGGTTTCGGTGAGCCTGCACGGGACGGGTGGGGCGTGGATGGTCGCTGCGGAGTCGGCCGACGCCGACAAGTTCGCAGCCGCCGTTGTGAGCAGCCTCGATCGCAAAGTGTGCAACACGCTCAACACGTGTTGCATTACCCGCAGCGAAGCGGATCGGCTCGTACCTGCATTCCTCGGGGCGCTCGACGTCGCTGGCGACCATCGAGATGCCACGACAAAGCTCCACATTGTTGCTGACCAGACAGATGCGCTGCCCGCAGAGTGGTTCGAGGAGGCCCAGATCGGCCGGGCCGAAGGTGTCGTCACCGAACCGCGCACGTCGACGCTGACGTGGGATGACCTCGGCAACGAATGGGAGTGGGAGGACAGCCCCGAGGTCACGCTCGTGATCGTGGACTCGGTCGAGCACGCCGTCGAACTCTTTAACGCGCAAGCCCCCCGCTTTGTGATCTCGTTACTCAGCGAAGATGAAGCCGAGCACGCTCGATTCTTCCAGCTGGTGGACGCCCCGTTCGTCGGCGACGGGTTCACTCGATGGGTCGACGGCCAGTATGCGTTCAACCGGCCCGAACTCGGCCTGTCGAACTGGGAGTTTGGACGCCTCTTCGGCCGAGGGGGAGTGTTGAGTGGGGACAGCGTCTTTACGCTTCGTTCCAGGGTGACCCAATTGGACCCTCGCCTGCGGCGGTGATGCCGATAGCCTCACTGGATGGACCATCGCTTTGCAGACGTCGCCGAAGTACGCGACAAGCTCACCTCCGTCGACTACCTGGCAGACGACGCCATCGCTGGCATCGTGCACCTGTCGGATCGGCTTGAGAAGCCCATTCTGATCGAAGGGCCTGCCGGTACCGGAAAGACCCAGCTCGCAAAGTCGGTGGCTGAGATGACGGGAGCGAAGCTCATCCGCCTGCAGTGCTACGAGGGCCTCGATGAGGCGAAGGCACTGTACGAGTGGAACTACAAGAAGCAGTTGCTCCGAATCCAAGCCGACCGCAGCGGCGAGACCGACTGGTCCGAGCTCGAAGATGACATCTTCAGCGAAGAGTTCCTGCTGACCCGTCCATTGCTCGAGGCCATTCGCGCCGAGGAGCCGGTCGTTCTGCTCATCGACGAAGTCGACCGTGTCGAGATCGAAACCGAGGCGCTTCTTCTCGAGATTCTCTCCGAGTATCAGGTGTCGATCCCCGAGCTCGGAACGGTCGAGGCAAAGCAGATCCCACTCGTGTTCCTCACCTCGAACAACACTCGTGAGCTGTCCGAAGCGTTGAAGCGTCGTTGCCTTTACCTGCACCTCGACTATCCCGACATGGATCGTGAGAAGCAGATCGTCATGACACGGGTTCCCGACATCACCGAGCACCTCGCCAATCAGGTTGCTCGGGTGGTGCGATCTATCCGCCAACTCGAACTGAAGAAACACCCATCGGTAAGTGAGACCATCGATTGGGCCCGCACGCTCGTCTTGCTCGGAATTGACCAGATCGATGCCGAAACCGCAACCGAAACCGTCAACATCTTGTTGAAGTACCGCACCGATATAGACAAGGCCGTCAAGGACATGAACGCAAACGCCGACACCTACAGCGGCTAGTCGATGTCCACAGTGTCAAAAAACGGGTCGCCGACCGAATCAAACGATGTCGCGGGAGAGCCGTCGCCACTGCTCGACCTTTTGTCGGGCTTTATCGTCGAGCTTCGAAATGCGGGTCTTCCGGTAAGCCTCACCGAGAACCTCGACGCAATGGAGGCAATACGCCATATCCCGCTCGAGGACCGTACGGCACTGAAGTACGCGCTGGCCGCCACGTTGGTCAAGAACAACTCGCATTGGAAGGCCTTCGAGATTGTCTTCGACGTGTACTTCTCGCTTCGTGGTGAAGAGTACGCCCTCGACAGCGAGCTCTCCGACGCGTTGCTCGAAGACGACGATGAGGATGATGAGCAGGGCCCTCCCGGTGGTGCTGACGGCGAAAAAGGGTCGGGCGGAAACTCGGGGATGACGCCCGAAGAACTCGCCGAGATGTTGTACAACGCACTTGCGAATGGCGATCAACAGATGATGCGGGCAATGGCTCGCGAATCGGTGCGCCGGTACGCCGGAATGGAACCAGGCCGTCCCGTCGGCGGTACCTACTACTTGTACCGTACGTTGCGGAACCTCGATCTCGACGGCGTCCTCGAACAACTCATGCAGCAAGAGCAGGATTCCTCCGAAGAGACGAGCCAGTTCGAGCAGCGCCTAAAGCGCGACGAGTTCAACGATCGGATCGAGGCGCTGAAGAAAGAGATCGAGTCGGAGATTCGTCGCCGTCTCGTCGCCGACCGCGGCGTCGAAGCAATGGCGAAGACGTTGCGAAAGCCGCTCCCCGAAGATGTTGATTTCATGCATGCGAGCCGCGAGGAGATGGCGAACCTTCGCAAGGCGATCTATCCACTGACGAGAAAGCTGGCCGTTCGTCTTGCCCGCAAGCGCCGTCGCGGCCGCAAGGGTCCGCTCGATTTCCGGCACACCATCCGTACGTCGCTTTCTTATGGTGGCGTGCCCGCCGAGCCAAAATTCCGCAATCCGCGTCCGAAGAAGCCCGAGATTATGGTGATCGCCGACATCTCCGGGTCGGTCGCTGCCTTTGCTCGATTCACGTTGCACCTCGTGTACGCGCTGTCGAGTCAATTCACCCAGGTACGGTCGTTCGTCTTTATCGACGGCCTCGATGAGGTGACCGAATTCTTCGAACAGACCGACGACATCACCGAGGCAATCCATCGGGTGAATAGCGAAGCCGACGTCATTTGGGTCGATGGCCACAGCGACTACGGCCACGCGCTCGAGGTGTTCTGGAACAACTACGGAAAAGACGTCGGGCCAAAGACCTCGGTGCTGATTCTGGGCGACGCCCGCAACAACTACCACGCTCCCAATAGCTGGATCATCAAAGACATCAAAGAACGCGCGCGGAACGTGTTTTGGCTCAACCCCGAACCGAAGAGCTATTGGGACACCGGCGACTCGATCATTGGTGAGTATGCGAGCCACTGCGACGGCATCTTCGAAGTTCGGAACCTGCGACAGCTTGAGAAGTTCGCCGACAACCTCGCGTAGCGATGGCTGAAGAAACCTTTACCGCGTGTAGCAATGAGGTGGGGGAAGGGCCGCGAGAGCTGTTCATCGTCGAGGGGATCTCGGCGGCGAACGCGGCACTGATCGCTCGAGATCCCAAAAGCCAGGCCGTCCTCGCCATTGGGGGCAAGCCAATGAACGTTGACCGAGCCTCTGACAAAGAGATCCTCAACAACGACAAGCTCCGTTCCATCGTCCGAGCAGTTGGCGCGTGGTGTGGCGATGCGTTTGACCTCGATTCGGTGAAGTACGACCGTGTCTTGATCCTGACCGATGGCGACGCCGACGGTGTACACGCCGGAGCGCTACTGCTGTTGGCATTCGACTACCTCATGGCCGAGTTGGTAGCTGCTGGTCGACTCGTGAATGTTCGAGCGCCGCTCTTCGCAATCGATACAGATCAGCTCGACCAACTGGTCTATGCCTATTCAGCTCCACATCGTGAACGCATCGTCGAAAAGATGCGAGAGCGAGCAATGACGGGTATCGATGTCGACTATCTGAAGAGCATTGCTGGCATGAACGCAGATGAGCTATGGCGGGTGTGTCTCGACCCGGATAGTCGGGTCCAACAGGTGTTGAAACGCGAAGACGCCGAGCGCGCACGCCAAACCTTCGCGAGTCTGGCAAGCAGTAATCTCTCGACGCCGGACTCGTCTCAGTAGAGCACTAGCTTGCGAGGCGTCTGATCAGGCCTTTGAGTGCGCGAGACCTTCCCGTTTCACTCGATTCGGCGTCTTCGATGACCAACGAGACGACGTCTGCGACATGTTCGCCGGTTGCTGACTCTTGCAGGCTTGGCTTCGTCTCTCGAAGCATCCGGCGGAGTTCGAACGCACGCTCAGGAGCGAGGCGCGCTTGAGTCTTCTCGGCGCGCTCGGTGGCTGAGCCGTCCGAGCGAATCGATGCGTGCCCGGGGTTGGCTTGGGCCGCGGCATCGTTCAACGGTGCTGGTGTTGGTGCTGGTGGAGCGGGGGCGGCAGCTGTGTGAACCTCGCCCACCGGCGAGGAGGGAGGTGCTGGCGGCACCGACGCTGTGCTCTGGGCAATGCCGACGGATCCTTGGCGTTCAACCACTCGTAAAATGTCGGTTATCGAGATCGTTGGCAGCAGTTCGAGCCCCGGTACACCGTGGATTGGACTACATCGATATGTCCCCGAAGCTCCGCTGGAGTGACGAACGATTTCGATGATCCGGTTCTGCTCGTTGCGGCGACTGAGAACATCGTCTGCACTCTCGAGAACGATCCGTCCCGACGCCACGATGAAACTGTCGGTGCGCTCACCCATCGAAACATCGATTCGTCCGTAAAAAAACGCCTCTTCCGCGTCGTTTAGAAAGCGGACGAAACCTTGGTCTTCTACGGTGCCTTCGAAGTTGATTGCGGCGAGGGTGGCGGGGCTCATTGGACTCCCCGGGTAAACAGTGCTGGAACGAGGGGCTCGAGTGCACTGATCGTGTGCGCTGCCTTAAGTTTCAACATCCCGAGGTTGACGTTCTGCATCGTCACAACGACGAGGGCAGCGTCAGATCCGACGGCATAGATTGCGACGTAGCCGTCGCCATGGCGGACGAGCATCTCTTGAACTTCGGACGAGCCACCGATCTCGGCGAGTCGTTGTCCAAGTGCAAACGATGATGCAACGATCGCCGCCGATGACTTTTCGCGGCTCGAATCAAGGTTCGATGCGAGCGGATGTCCATCAGCTGAAGCGAGCAGCGCTCCGCTTACGAGGGGAAGTGCGGTGCACAGGCTGGCGAGGATTTCGCCACTTTCTGCCTGGGCTTCTGTTCGTGTGATCAACTGTGAGGTCACGATGCCTCCAAAAGAATGGGGTCTCTAAGTTCTTGTTCGAGCATGAGGAGCAACAGCTCCATGAGTGCGTTCTGCGCCGAGACGCGATCCATGACATCAAAAGTCAGATACGTTGCCCCCGGCATCGACACGGCGTGTCGAATCTCATCGACGACGCGGCTGACCGCAGCCGGGTCGTCGGTATCGACTCGGTTAATGCCAACGACGACGGGACATCTCGAAAGCCGAGCGAAGTACTCGCCAATCGCTTTTGAGTTCGTCCACGTTTCTGGCCGGCTGGCGTCGACGAGAAGAAAGAACCCGTCCATGCCAACGCTGACGATGTCCCACATGAAGCTAAATCGCTCCTGTCCGGGAACACCATAGAGGCTCAGCTCGACGGCTTCGCCGTCCTCTTCGTAGCTGAGGCTTCCAAATTCAACGCCGACCGTCGTCAGTGCCTTGACGCCCGCTTCGTCGCCCGAAGTCGGAGCTTCGGTGCCGACGAGCGGATCATCAGAGGATGCCGTGATCATCGTGGTCTTGCCAGACGCGAACGGTCCAGCGACGACCACCTTGAAGTCATAGTTCACGAGGTGGCAATCAGATGACGAGCGAGTTTTCGATCTCTTGGAGCTGACGGCGCGCCATTGCGAGGTTGGCCGAGTTGCGGTCGAGCGCAAGGTACATGAAGAGCCCGTCGTGCTTTTCGAGCAGGCGAATCAAGTGGTACTGGGTCCCCAACGAAATGAGGATGTCTTCGATTTGGTCGTCAAGACCAAGCGCCGCCATGGTTTCGAGCTTCTTGCGGATGACTTCGGTGTTGCCTGCAGCAGCGACATCGAGGTCCAAACCGGCGCCTCCGGCAGTTCCAAGGGTCATACCTGAGCCAAAGTCGACAAGAGCTACGCCGAGCGCACCGGTGATCGACATGGCGTTTGTAAGTGCGTCTGTGAGGGTTACTTCGATGGTTGACATTGCTATTCCTGTTCCAGGTGCACGGCACCTTTGCTCCCGCGGATTCGTTTCCGCTGATGGAAATTTCGGTACGGGAATAGCAAGTTTAGAGATTTAGTGCTAGATGGTAATTTTGCCCTAAATGGGCTCAGCGTTGCGAGATAATTTCGGCGACCCGGAAGGCAACGTCGAGCGCTTGGCGGCCGTTGAGCCGTGGATCGCACATGGTTTCGTAGGCTTGGGCCAAGTCGCTATCACCGAGGCCGTCGCCGCCACCAACACATTCGGTCACGGCATCGCCGGTCAGCTCGAGGTGTATTCCTCCCGCAATGGTTCCAGCCTTTTGGTGCGATTCAAAGAAGCCGGCGATCTCGTCGACGATCGCGTCGAAATGACGGGTCTTGTGGCCATCGGGAGCGGTATAGGTATTGCCGTGCATTGGGTCCGAGACCCAAAGAACGGGGTGGCCAGTCTCTTTCACCGCGGCGAGCAGGGGAGGAAGTTTCTCGCGGATCGACTCGGCGCCCATTCGGGTAATGAGCGTGACCCGGCCCTCGATCTTGTCGGGGTTGAGCGCTTCGCAGATCCCTACGACATCGTCGACGGTCGCCGTTGGTCCAACCTTGCACCCGAGTGGGTTTTTGACGCCGCGTAAGAACTCGATGTGGGCGCCGTCGAGTTGGCGAGTGCGTTCGCCGATCCAGAGCATGTGCGCTGAGCAGTCGTACCAGTCGCCGGTGATCGAGTCCTTGCGGGTGAGCGCTTCTTCGTAGTCGAGCAAGAGCGCTTCGTGCGAGGTGTAAAAATCGACCTCGTTCAGGCTCGCCTCGCGGTTGAGGTCGATGCCACACGCGGTCATGAACGCGAGTGAGCGTTCGATGTCGGTCGCGAGCGTTTCGTACTTTTCGCCGATCGGGCTGTCGGCGACGAACTCTTGGTTCCACTGGTGGACTCGGTTGAGGTCGGCATAACCGCCGCGGGTGAATGCTCGAACCAAGTTGAGCGTTGCCGCCGCACGGTTGTACGCCATGAGAAGGCGGTTGGGTTGCGCCCGACGCTCACTCTCGGAAAAGCCGATGTCGTTGATGATGTGGCCGCGGAAGGAAGGGAGTTCGACATTGCCTTGGGTCTCGGTGTCTGACGACCGTGGCTTCGCGAACTGCCCAGCGATGCGGCCGACCTTGACGACGGGCATACCACCTGCGTAGGTGAGTACGACCGCCATCTGCAGGATTACCTGCAGTCGATCACGGATGGAATCAGCCGAGCTCTCAAAGGACTCTGCACAGTCGCCCGCTTGTAACAGAAATGCTTCGCCGCGGCTCGCAGCGCCGAGTTTGTCGAGAAGGTCGCGAGCCTCGCCGGCAAAGACGAGCGGCGGCTGATCACCGAGGATCTTTAGTGTTTGCTCAAGGTCGCCGTCGGTTGGCCACGCGGGTTGTTGAAGGGCCGAGAAGTTTCGCCAGCTCTGCGGATTCCATGTGTTAGTCACGGCATTTAGCGTAGTTGAAAACGTAGAGACCCGGACCACCGAGGTAGTCCGGGTCTCCCCATTGTTCTTGTTGCGCTCCGCCTCCGGCGGAGTTGCGGTTGCGCTCCGCCACCAGCGGAGTTGCGTCCGGTCTAAGCCGAGCGCCGCGACTTACGCGGCAGGCGATGCAGCCTTTTCGGCGGCGTGGTCGCGAACCGAGCTGACGGCGCGCTTGACGAGACGGCGAGCAGCTTCTGCGGTCACACCCAACTCTTCGCCAACTTCGCGGTAGCTACGCTTGCGGCCATCGTGGAGGCCAAAGCGCTGCTCAACTGCGTAGCGGGCACGTGGGTCGAGAATGTCGAGAAGGCCGGTGACCATCTCTTCTTCGGCCTTTGCCATGACTTCGGCTTCTGGACCTGGCTTTGCGTCAGGGAGAAGATCGACGAGTTCGTTGGAGTCGTCATCGCCAATGGTGCGATCGAGCGACGTCGGCGTCGTGAGACGGTGCAGGCGTGCGTGCTCTTCGTCGAGTTCATCGCCGTCGCCCGAAACTTGGCGCAGCGCAGCGCGAAGGCTCGCCGAGCGATCGCCGGGAAGGCGAACGAGGCTGGCCTTTTGGTCGAGCGCACGACCAATGGCTTGACGGATCCAGAACGTTGCGTACGTCGAGAACTTGAAGCCCTTGCGCCAATCGAACTTGTCGACAGCGTGCTCGAGACCGAGGTTGCCCTCTTGGATCAGATCGAGAAGCTCCATACCCGGAGGCAGTGGGTAGCGACGGGCGACCGAAACAACAAGGCGAA
This sequence comes from uncultured Acidimicrobiales bacterium, assembly GCA_938040365.1. Classification (GTDB taxonomy): domain Bacteria; phylum Actinomycetota; class Acidimicrobiia; order Acidimicrobiales; family SHLQ01; genus SHLQ01. Next base: position 6,948 of record CALHXU010000086.1, on the reverse strand, counting down.
GGTTTGCCCGGATGAACCGGTCCTTGGCTGCTGCGGCTTCGCGGATTGCACGATCGAGATCGCGTCCGGTTTCTCCGTCCTCCTTCTTTGCGCGGGCCTCAGCGCCGCGCTCGATGATTTTGGAGAGGTCCCGCTCTTCCTGTGCAGTGAGGAGGGGAACGAGTCCGATTTCGTTGAGGTATTGACCTACTGAATCACTCATGATGCTTCTTTAAACGGGCATCGCTGCTCTGCGATTCCCTTTATCGGGGGAAATTTCGATTTCCAAGTTTGAATTGAAGTTATATTCAAGTACACGAAACGGTTTAGGACCCAAGGCTAGGTCTATGAAAAGTGTCACGCCTCGTACATTGATGGGGTTTGTTGTGTCGTTGCCGACAATTCTTCGGGATACTATTGACGATTCTGTCTGGGTCTAAGGACCTATTAGTTGTTTCGGCTCTCCAACGACGAAATTGAGCTTTTTGTAGCTGGGTGGCCAACACCCACCAAATTTCGCCACCGATATTTGTCGGCGTTTGTCGGGTTGGTCGGTGCTGCCTCGTAGCTGACCGGTGAGCTCTTTTACTCGGCGCTGGGTTGCCCGGTTGTGTCTTCGGGTATCGGGTGGAGGTGGAGGCAGAACATCTAGGGTTGTCGACGTGCAAAAGCCTCAGCGCATTGGTGTCTTCGGTGGCACCTTCGATCCTCCTCACATCGCTCACGTGGTTTTGGCGGCGAATGCAATTGCCCAACTTCAGCTCGATTCGCTCGTCGTAACCGTCGCTGGCGTGCCGTGGCAGAAGGTAGGCAGCCGAAGAATCACGAGCGGCGAACTTCGGCTCAAGATGGCAGAGGTTGCCTTCGGTGGCGTGGCCGGAGTCGAGGTGTCAGACATCGAGCTTCGGCGCAAGGGCAATAGTTATACCGTCGACACGCTGGCTGAACTCAGCGGTCCTGACATCGATCTTTTCTTACTCGTCGGCAGCGACACAGCTGCCGGGCTCGATACATGGGATCGCTACGAGGAGCTCGCACAGCTTGCGACGATTGCGGTGTTCCCCCGGCGTGGTCATGAGCAGGCGCAACCGCCGAGTGGCTTCGAGTGGGAACGGCTGGACCTTCCCGGTCTCGAAGTCTCAAGTACCGACATTCGACGACGGGTCGAAGCTGGCGAGCCCATCGACGGCCTCGTCCCAACCGCGATCCACGAGATGGTGATCGGCAGCGGCCTCTACATCAAACCAGGAAATGGTGACCCGCAGCAGCGAGAGCCAGAGCGGTGACTCGAACGAAGAGCCGGGCACTCTCGCTCGGCTTTCTTTGTTTCCTCGGCCTCATTGGGTTAGGAGCGTTTTGGGTGTTTGAACGCGCCGAGACCGCAGTGCTCGAATCACAAGCGGGCGAGGTGTCAACCATTTCGACCGATCCGACCGACCCTGGATTTCGTGCCTTCACGACGTCGAGCCAAACCGCGCTGGTCCTGCACACCGTGGTTCGAGCAGGCAGCGGGGCAGAACTCGTTGGCGTGACCCTTCTGGCAGCAGCCGATGACGCTGCGGGCGGAACCGTGCTGACCATTCCTCCAACGCTGGTCAATCCCGAATCGACAGCGTTGACGTTACGCAGTCTCTTCGCGGCAGATGGGCTCACCGCTGTGGTCGGCGAGGTCTCCGAGACGTTGGGGATAGGTTTTGGCGACGTCGTCGTCCTCGATGCATCGGCGTGGACGAGCCTGATGGTGGCCGACCTTCCGTTGATGTTGACGCTGCGCGATGACCTCGTTGCGAACAACGGGGTTGCAAGCCTCGACCCAGCGGCCGACCTCGTGCTCGAGGCGGGTACTCGTTCGTTTTCGCTCTCGGAGGTCGCAACCATCGCTGGGCATGTAAATGCTGGCGAGCCATCGCTTGGCATTGCGTTGCGGCATCAGCAGATTTGGCGGGCGTGGATTTCGCGTACTGCCGGAAGTGATGAGCGTCCCGAACTCTTCGCGCAAGACAGTGGGTTCGCAACGGTCATCGGGGCCCTCGCGAACGACGAAGTTTCATATCGCGTGGTCGATTCGGCGACGGTCTCCGCCGAGGATTCGGCCGAAACGGTATACGAGGCGCAGGTTGAACCGATTGCCGATCTCATCTCGCAGATCGTTCCGTTCCCGGAACCAGCCGCGCCCGGTGACCGGCCGACGGTCACGGTGCTCGACACCGAATTTGGTGTCACCAACCCGCTGCCGACCGCGACGGCGATCACCCGCTCCGGAGGGTTGGTCACGATTCTCGGGAACCCTGGAGCCGATGACGACCTGGGTCTCGAAGTGCAGGTGCACGACCCGAGCGCGGGTGCTGTTGCCCAAGAGATCGCCGATCGACTCGGTTATAGCCCGCCGCGCTCGGTCCTGATCGAAGATGCGCCGACCGCGATTACCGTAACCATTGGTTGAGTTGGCTTTGGGCCAGGCGCTATTCGACGGCCAGGCGAATCGACGCCTAGCCTTCTAGTGATGTCTCTGAGAGAAGTGGTCGACCCTAGTGCTTGATGATGATGAGCTTTCCGAGCTCGAGGAATCGGTCGGCGACCCAGAGATCACACGTTGGGTGACCGAGGCTGCCCGTGCCGCCGACGACAAGCTCGCATCGAACACCTTGGTTGTCGACGTCGGCGAGGTGCTCGGGATCACCGACTTCTTCTTGATAACCGCTGGAGCGAACCCTCGGCAGGTTCGAGCAATTGCGAACAACATCGAAGAGATGGTCGTGCGCAACGGCGGTCCAAAGGCGCTGCGCCGTGAGGGCCATGACACCTTCGAATGGGTGCTGCTCGACTTTGGCAGTTTCATCTGCCACGTCTTTGTCGAGGAACATCGCGCGTACTACGAGCTCGAACGGCTCTGGGGCGACCGCCCAAGAATCGCCTGGGCCCAAGACGGACACGCCTCACGCTCCGAAGAGGAATAACTCAAAACGTAAAGGTGCCAGGCTCCCTTACGATCGCTCCACGAAACTTGAAGAGTATTGGTGCTTCGAGCATCAGCACTCTTCAAATTTCGGTTCGGGGCGGAGCGTTTCACGAGCGAAGCCACTGCTGGCTTTGCGACAGCCGACGTTTCGAGCCCTCAGGCGAGAAACTCGAGTTCGGCCGAAGGGCTGTTTACCTTTGAGACCAGCAAGCGGCGCGTTTCGCAGAGCGAAGCGAAGTGAAAGGCGACCCAAACTCCGAAGGAGTTTGCGTGGAGCTAAGGAGAATTGAACTCCTGACCTCTTCCGTGCCACGGAAGCGCTCTACCAACTGAGCTATAGCCCCGAATTTCAGAGCTTGAGCGTATCAAGAAGTGTTCGTGCAGGCACAACTGGTTCTCGCCGGGGTCTGCACCCGCTTCGTTGTTCGTGGGTGAGGCGGTACGATGACCGAAAGGCGGCGAGTGCAGAAGCAGATGATGTCTAAAGAAATTGAACGTTTGGCAGCTGTTGCATTTGGCTTGGACGTGATTGGTGATGTCGGTGCGGTTGGTGCTGGCAATATCAACAGCACTGCGGTTGTGCAGACCGAGCAGGGAAACTTTGTCCTTCAAGACTTGAATCCGTCGGTGTTTGTCGACCCGGTTGCTCTGATGGCAAATGTCGAGCTGATCATCGCCGAAATGTCTTCGCACAATCTCCCCGCTATTGAGTTGCGTCGCACTGTAGAAGGTGGCGTGCTCGCATTCTTCGATGATGTTCCGTGGCGGTGCTATCGATTTATCGATGGCGAGTCGACGCCGCCGATCACGACGACCGAGGAAGCCCAAGCTACGGCTCGTGCTTTTGGGCGGTATGCGAAGGCGATCGAGGGCCTCGCTCTTTCTGAGCACATGGCCGGGTATCACGACTTTTCGATGCGGGTCGATGCCTTCGATGGTGCAGTCGCTGACGATTCTGCTGACAGGTTGGCGGGCTGCATTGGTCAGGTCGAGGACCTGCAGGCATTGGTTAGCCGGTTGCGTCTCACCTCGGCATACGAGAAGTGGCTTGAACTTCCGGTCCGGAATGCGCACAACGACGCGAAGGGTCCGAACTGCATCATCGGTACGACCGGGCGGACGATCATCGATCTCGATACGACGATGCCGTCGACCTTGCTCGCAGATATCGGCGAGCTGGTCCGGTCGAGCACGAGGGACCTCGAAAATGCCGGGCCAGAGGTGCTGATGGCTCAGATCGCCTCGGTCAACCGCGGTTTCCTTGCCGGGTACGGCGATGCAATGACCTCGATCGAGCGGGATTGCATGCTGCTCGCGGGCCCGTTGATGACCGTCGAGAACGCCGTCCGCTTTCTGGCCGATCACCTGTCGGGCGATACCTACTACGGGGCGACGACGCCGAATCAGAACCTCGATCGGGCAACAGCTCAGCTGAACCTTGCGCAGCGGCTCGTCGAAGCGATCGAGCTCGCGACATCAGGTTCGCTCACGAACAACTAGCCAACGGGCGTCGCGAAAGCTGAGGGGCGGCCGGTTATTCGAGGACGATCGATTCGCAAAAGACTCGACCTTCGCGCACTGGTTCGATCGAGATTGAGTAGAACTGCTCGAAGAGTCCTTCGGTCGATGACGACTCGATGACGCTGTCTGAGACGCGAACGAGCTCGTCTGGCTCAACGAGGTTTCCCGCATTCCACACATGGACGTAGTCGCCGTGGGATTCGATGTCGCCGTCGACGATCGTGATCTGCACTCGGTCGGTATCGCCGATTTGGGCGAGGCGACAGTCGATCGCGTCGACATCGCCGAGGAGCGGGACGTCAACGCCGGGAAGGTTCGCCCACGCGGGCAGGTCGATGATGTCGCGGCCGGCGAGGACGCTAATGACGAAAAGCAGGACGACTAACGCTCCGAGTACGCTCAGGCCCTTCTTCACGAGCCGCCTTCTAAGACTCTGAGCGCGGTTGTAGCAAGATCACCGACGCGGCCCGCCCAGATGTCTACGTCGAAGTCGTCTTCGCCCATGGCGCCGGCTCGGTAGCGATCGACAACGCCGTGCATGATGCAGGCAAGGCGCCAGGTTGCGAACGCTTGGTAGTAGCTGACGTCGCCGACGCTATTACCCATTTCTGCTTCGTAGAGCGCAACGACTTCGTCCCGTTCGATGAAGCTGTGGGCGAGGGTTGGGGGGCTATCGAGGGCCATCAAACCATCGTTGGGTCGTGACCAGTAGGCCAACATTGCGCCGAGGTCGGCGAGCGGGTCGCCGAGCGTGGTGAGTTCCCAATCGAGCACCGCAACGACGTCGCCATCGTCATCGACGATGGTGTTGTCGAGTCGATAGTCACCGTGGACCAGGCGAACTGGTTGTTCCTGTGGCATTGCGGCGACCAACCGTTCGTAGACGTCGACGATGACCTGATCGGGAGGTGAGTCGGCATTCTCGACTTGGCGGCTCCATCGCCGGAGTTGGCGATCGACGTACCCCTCTCGCTTTGCGAAGTTTCCGAAGCCAATGGCGTCGATGTCGAGTTTGTGAATTGTCGCGAGGTTCTCGACGACCGATTGGCCCATTCGTCGCTGGATCTCGGGCGCGAACGCTTCGGCTTCATTTCGGTGTCGGACGACGGACCCATCGACCCAATCCATGACGAAGAAGTCGGCGCCGGTGACCGTGTGGTCGGTGCACATGGCGACCATCGTCGGGACTGGGACCGGCGTCGGAGCGAGTGTCGACATGACGTGATGTTCTCGTCCGACGTCGTGCGCGGTGGCGAGGACGTTGCCGGTGGGTGGCCTGCGAAGTGCCCAACTGTTTCCAGATTCGTCGGTGAGTTTGAACGTGAGGTTTGATCGACCCCCGGCGATTTGGTGAAAGTCGAGCTCGCCGACGAGCTCGGTTCCCGATGCTTCGAGCTGGGTCCCCAGCCAGTTCGTTACCTCCGCAACGCTGATTCCCGGTGGCGCATCGGGCGAATCAGAGCGCTCGGCATCGGAGTTAGTTTCAGATGTCATCACCCACAGGGTACGACACGGCGTTGGGGAGGTACGCTTTCGAGCGTTCGATCACTTTGGGAGTAAATCGTGGCTGATGTAACCGATGCAACGTTCGAGACCGATGTTCTGGAGCGATCAAAGACCGTTCCGGTCGTCATCGACCTGTGGGCGCCGTGGTGCGGGCCGTGCCAATCGCTTGGGCCGATCCTCGAAAAGGTGATCGGCGAGACACAAGGCCTCGTGGAGTTGGCGAAGGTCGATGTCGATGAAAACCCCGCGATTGGTCAAGCATTTCAGGTGCAGTCGATCCCGGCGGTCTACGCCATGGTCGATGGGCAGATCGTCGATGGTTTCATGGGCGCCAAGGGCGAGCCTGAGGTTGTCGAGTTCGTGCAGAAGCTGATCGACATGGGACCCGCGGGCGCGGGCCAGGCTGCTGACGACACCGGTGAAGAACCTGAGGGAGCTGATGGGGGAGCAGACAGCGCACCTCAAATCGCAGCGCCAGCTGCGGCAACAGCAGCTGCGGCGGCTATCACGCCCGACGCAGTGATCTCCGAACCAGGAATGGCGCCGACCCCGATGGCCGCACCTGCGCCGAGCGCGGCCGAGGCCGATGCGATCGAGGCACAGCTGGCCGAGTTGTTGCCGCAGGTCAAGGGTGACGACGAGAAGCGGGCGGAGTATCTGGCACTGCTCGAGAAGCTCGGCGCCGAGGATCCTCGGACGAACGACTACCGCCGGAAACTCGCAACTGCGCTGTTCTAATGCGCTCCTCTAGAGCGCCTCGATGAGTCGCGTGGGGCCGCGCTCGTTCGAAGGGCCTTCGCCTCTGCGTTGGCGTTAGATCTGCGCGAGTTCTACCTTCGGACTCGAAGGCGCTTCCCCGTTGACTTCTCTAACCATTCGAGGAATCTGCGATGTCTGGCATGCACGATGGTGCTCCGGATCCACTCACTGCGCTTCGCGCAACCGACCTTCGGCCGCGGTCGGCGGTGCTCAAAGAACGCATC
>CALHXU010000085.1 GCA_938040365.1 uncultured Acidimicrobiales bacterium | reverse complement strand
TTGACGTTCAACGGCCACCGGATTCACTATGACCGCGACTATGCCCGCGATATCGAGGGATACGAGGGACTCCTCGTCCACGGTCCGCTGACCGCAACCCTGCTCGCGGGGCTCGCTGAGGAGAAGATGGGCAAATCATTGCGGACGTTTTCGTTCCGCGCCCTGTCGCCAATCTTTGACGGTGCGTTCTCGATCGACGGGAAAGAAACGACCGACGGCGCAGATATCTGGGCTACAACAAACCACGGCGGCCTCGCAATGGCGGCTACCGCAACGTTCTAAGAAGTTCCGCGATCTAACGGCGTGTGCTACGCCTTCTTTACCTTGTCAGCAATGATCAAGACGGTCCGGCCGTCGACCTTGCCTTGGATTGGGTGATCGCCCGGTACGAGGCGAATTGATCGCACTTTGGTGCCAACCTTGATCCCCCCTCGTTTTCCGTCGAGTTTGAGGTCGCGAATGATCACGACATCGTCTCCGTCGACAAGCATCTTTCCGTTGCTGTCTCGGACCTCGGCTTGAGTGTCGTCAAGGTCTGCCAACCATTCATGGCCACACGTTGCGCACTCAAAGCCGTCGGCCGAGATCAGGGGTTCAGGAATCGTGCAGATTGGACACTGCACCGCGGAACTTGTCACACGAGGTTCTCGCTGAAGCTCAAACTTGGCGACCGACGAAAGCGAGCAATTGGTCCTGCTCGCTCGCATCGGCTGCAGCTTCGAGTGCGGGGCCGAACATGCTTTCGCTTCGGATCATGTCCTCTGGCATGCGCTGCAGACCCATCAGGGTCGCTGCGGTGGCCTCTTGTGGCAGGGTGTCATCGGCGCCGATTGCACGAGCGAGATCCCAGCTGTGGATGAGAAGGTCGCCAATGACCGTGCCGGCAACGGCCTGCTTTGGCATGTTGCCGAACGCTTCGACGGTTCCTTCGAGGTTCGCCGGATCAGCGAGCGCCGCCTGAAGTGCTGGTTCTACTGTTGACCAGTCGTCTCCTGGCGAGGTTGCCGCGCCGAGCGCGCTGCCGCCTTGTGCTTGCCAATGCATCGCGTGGTCGACGAGGTCACGAACGGTCCATTCTGGGCACGTCGCACACGGCTTTTCCCAGTCGGCTTCGGTGATCTGGCCCGAGACCTCATTCCACTTCGACGCAGCCTGCTGCCACATATCAACTACACCACTCATTTGCACTCCATTTCACAACGCTGGTCGCGTTCTTGACTTTGAACAGCCCTAACCTAGCCGACGCACCGTTACAAGAGCGCTTGGACAACGCCGTCGGCGAAGCGTTGTGCCATGTTCTCCGCCGTCAACGAGCGACCAGACTCTTCGGCGCCCGCCGACAGTTCGGCGAGTAGCGTCTCATTATCGAGGAGATCTGCTGCAGCCGTGCCGAACTCGCGTGGTGTTGCATTCTCGGCGGTGACGACGCCATTCACGCCGTTCACGAGATACTCGATCTCAGGGCTGTGGTAGTCGATATTTGTCGTGATTGTCGGTAATCCCATCGCAAACGCATCCACGATGTTGAGCCCGACCAGTCCGGGCATCAATTGAATGGACGCCACCGATGCGAGCGCCACCTTCTCATCGCCGTAACAGGCGCCGACATGATGAAACCAGTCATGGCGCTGCGCTGCGTCTTCCATAACGTTAGCTTTGCTCCCGCTCCCGATCACGAGCATCTGGAAGTCGGGGATGAGTCGCCGGATCTGTTCGGCGGAAGCGACGAGGAATTCTGGCCGCTTGTGCCCGTAGACCCCACCGAGGTACAACCCGACCGGCCCAGCTCCGAGTCCGAGTTCTTGACGCACCCGTTCAGGCGTGTCGGCAGGCAGCGCCGCTCGTGTTGCACGGATCTGCTCGGTATCGGTCGAGTTCATGACCGCGGTCACACGTTCGAGATCCATCCCGAAACCGACCGCTGCTCGTGTCGAGAGCTCGTTGTACGAAAAGAACCAGTGCGCCCGCTTTGTCATCCACCGCTTGAGTCCGTCACCGGCGGTTCCCTCGATCGAGGATTGAAAGTTGTTGCCATGTCCCCAGAACGCGAAACGGGCGCCAATCCGAGCGGGAAGCGACGCGAGGACGGCGTTGAAGATCTGCTTTGACGCCTGCTCGGTGATGATGAGGTCGGACTCGCGAACGAGGTCGAACCCTGGCTGCCAGAGAAGTTCCTTGCCCGCGACTTTGAGCGTCGTAAACCGTCGCGTCTCGGCCCAAGGAAGATCGACCGTGTCACCTTTGGCCACGTCTTCGGCCAAACCAGTGCCAACCACGAGGCGTAGGCGAATGCCTTTTTGGTCGAGGATTTCGCGAAGGTACTCGTAGAACCCAACCCGATATTGGTGGCAGTTCTTGAGCAGGATGGTCACGACTGGATCTTGGCTAGTCTCCAGCGAAGTTGGCACGGCGGTTCCCTTGTGGCTCGACGAGAGTTCGTTCATCGAACCTTGACATTCCCGCGCTCGCCAGAAGCTAGCGGGATCGTTCTATCTGGGCAAAGACCGGGCAGAGCTTTCTTCAATCACCCCAGGGCTGAGAGCGGGTTGGCCGAGTGCGAGAACTTCCCCTGTGGGTCCCACTCGTGTGCCAGCGCGAGAAACTCCCCCATTCGGCCGAACTGAGCAAACAGTTGGTCCGCATCGAAACTGAAGAGTTTGCCCCAGTGCGCAGTGGGTCCAAACGGTTCGAGTGCCGCCTCGATGTCTGGGAGAAGCGCCCGAACCTGCTCGGGATGCTTCTTCCAGGTGAACCCAATCGCCAAACAATCGCGCCCGACCGTTGGGCTCAACCACAGGTCGTCGGCCTTCACGGTTCTGATCTCCGCGCCGTGAAGGTGCGGGTCGATCCGTCCGCCCATGTCCAAAAGCGCTGCCAGAGCATCGGCCCCGTGGACTCGATCGACGAAATACTCGCTCTGGAGCTCATCTCCGCCCACCGAAGGAGCGCCGCCCTCGACGAAGTGTGGAAGTCGGTCACACCACGGGCCGCTCGGGGCGAGTCGAGTGGTTCTGCCCGGGTCGATCTCATAGATGTCGCGCCTGGTTGCACCCCAGCGCTCGTCGGGGACGGTCGGCGGAATCGCCTGTCCATCGCCGTCCACCTCGACCCGGGTCTTTTGCCAGATCGTTCGCGTCGCCGAAGACGAGAAATCGGCGTGGAGATTGACGCTGTAGGCACTCGCCATGATCTCGTCGAGATTATGCAGCACCGTCGCCCACGACGCCCCCGAATAGAGATCTTGACGGACCCGATAGGTCGGCACCACGTCGAGGGTGACCAACGTGATTATCCCGAACATGCCAAGGCCAACGGCCATGGCTGACAGGTCCTCGTTCGAGCGTTCGACGCTGCACAGGCTGCCATCGGCGCGCACGAGTTCGAGCCCGCTGATCTCGGCCGCGAGGATCTGGTTATCGTCGCCCGAGCCGTGAGTGCCAGTCGCTGTGCCCCCAGCGAGGGAGATGTGTGGAAGCGAACCCATATTCCTCAGCGCGACGCCCTCTCTTTCGAGAAAGGCCGCAACCCGGCCATAGCTCCATCCTCCCGGGACCGTCGCGGTCATCGAGTCATGGTCGACCGCTGCGACCCCGCCGAGCTCTCCTGTCGTGATGAGCACGCCGTCGGTATCGGCAACTCCGGTAAAGGAATGTCGGGTTCCGAGTGCCTTGACGCTCGATTCGCGAGCGATCAGCTCCTGTAACTCATCTACCGATTCGGGAGCGGCGACCCGTGTTGTCCCATACCTGTAGTTCCCTGCCCAATTCACTTCGACCATCACGCGCCCCCTTCGCAGATCTACGATCTGTGTCTCGCAGATCTACGATCTGTCACCCACGAGTATGGTCGTCACATAGTGCAGTGAGCCCACATTTGGTCGTCCGGTGAGCTGGTCCGCAATGGCGTCCATAAGCGATCCAATGAAATGAATGTTCTTTGGAAAGATCGAAGCTGCCTGCGCCCGAAACAACACCGACGCACACAACGTCGAGGTATCGCCAGAGGCAGGGTCTCGAGAGGCAGGGTCTTCGAGGTAGAAGTGGATCTCTCGCATGCACTTCGCATCGGCATCACTGCGGTGATCTGCACCAGGCTCATTCGAGATCGTGATGACCGCACGCTTCGAGTTTGGAAAACTGTTGAGACAATCCACAACGTTGGCGATCTTTGCGGCCATGCCTGAGCGATAGTCACCTTGGGAGCCGCCTCGCTCCTCGTCGAAGTGTTGGCGCTGCTCATCGGTGAGGTCGGCTTCGAGGTTCCAAGCGCTATAGGCGTCGAGCACCTCGAGCGGAAAGAGTTCGGTCTCGACCACATAGTCCGACATGTCCAAGAACTGAGTGAAGTTTCTGACCGGTTGGTCGGCGCTGATCGCGGTCATGTGTTCCCACGCATCGCGACAGTGAATTGGATTGTCGATCACGACCCACCCTTCCCGGTGAACTGGCTGAAGCTCTTCAATTCGAGGAACTCCTCGAGGCAGTCTTCGCCATGCTCGCGTCCAAAGCCGGACTCCTTTGTTCCACCGAAGGGAAGGTCGCTTGCGAAGATCTGTGTGGTGTTGAGCCCAACCACCCCGGCTTCTAGCCTGGCCCCCACGTCGACGAGTTTGCTGTGGTTCTCGCTATAGGCGTACGCGGCAAGACCGGCGGTCGTGTCGTTCGCCAGTGCAACGACGTCGTCGCAATCGTCGAACGAATACAGACACGCCAATGGGCCGAAGATCTCTTGGGTATAGACGTCCATAGATGGGTCGACATTTGTCAGCACCGTTGGCGCAACGAAGAGATTCTCGGGCGCCTGATCTGGACTACCTTTGGCCGCTCCAGCTGCGAGGACGGTTGCGCCTGCGTCGACCGCATTTGTGAGCAGCGCGGTGAAGTGATCCTTTGCACGACGGTTGATGAGCGGACCAAGATCTGATGTTTCGTCGAATCCGTCACCGGCCACGAGCATCGACACCCGAGCAGCGAGCCCATCTTTGAACTCGTCATAGACGTCCGCGTGGATGAAGAACCGGTTCGCTCCAACACAAATTTGGCCGCTGTTATAGAACCGAGCGTTGATTGCGTCGTCAATCGCCCGGTCGATGTCGGCATCGGCAAAGACGACGAACGGCGCATTCCCGCCAAGTTCGAGCGACAACCGTTTCATCGTGCCCGCACACTGTCCGTACAGGTGCTTGCCAACAGCGGTCGAGCCAGTAAATGACACGGCGCGCACCTCGTCGCGTCCTGAAAGCACGGCGCCGAAGTCCTCGGGCTTGCTCGTCGTTACCACGTTGATCACACCGTTGGGCATCTCGACCTTGGCCGACAAAGAAGCGAGGGCGAGC
>CALHXU010000084.1 GCA_938040365.1 uncultured Acidimicrobiales bacterium | reverse complement strand
ACTCGGGTTGCCCAATGAGTGGGTCGGCCCACATGCCGGTCACCGGCCCTGGATGGTGTGGATCGTCCTCGCCGAGGTCGCCCTCCGACCCGCTATCTGGGTCGGGCGCGCTTGAGTATTTGTAGCACACCATGGTCGGCCCCGAGTTTGTGCCTGTGCGGTGGCGCACTTTCCAAAACATCGTGTTCCCCGAGAACGAGACGAGGCGCCCGCCAGCATTCACGTGCTGTTCGACCGCTGCCCGCTCTGGACCAGACCAATATTCGTCGTGGCCAACCAGTACCACGGTGTCATAGCGATCGAGGAGGTTCGGCACCGTCTCGAGGTCGGACGACACGGCGTAATCGAAGGTAAACCTATCGACCTCGGCCCATTCGACGAACCGGCGTCCGTGGGAATACCAGCCGGTCGATCCAATCCCAGATGGGTAGTTGTTCGCCGTGCGGTACGCCTGAAACACCTCGCCGTCGGCATCGGGAACTTCGCCGAACCGAGTCGGACGCGCCTTTCGGTCGTCTCGCTCGTCGCCGGGCGGCACAGGCCGGCATAACATGCCACGGGCAAATGGACGGTGGAACGACACGGCGGTCCCGCCGGTGTACAAACTCTTGCCGCCCCACGTGTTGTACGCGTTCCACGTGTTTGTAGGAACGACATACAGCGTTGACGCATCCGACGAAGCACCACCACGCACGACAAACCCAGCGTGTGCAGTCGACCGTTCAGGGTCGGCGCCCGCTGCAGTAAGCGTCACGAGGTAGAACCCCGACTGCCAGTCTTCGCCCACCGCTATCTGGTGGCCGACCGGCCAACCGCACCCGTTCGCGTCCGCATCAACTGGAACCTCATGGTGTTCGCCCGCAAGACCCGTCCGCTCATAGACGGCCACCCGCTCAGCCCCCCACCGTTCAACGCGGAGTGACCACGTCTCAGCCCGGGTCGATACAAAAATGTCGACCAACTCGCCCGGAGCGACACTCAGCGCCGAGGGGTACCCCTCAATATCGTCAAAGAATGTCTGGTCATCGACAAAGGTTTGGTCGTCAGATCGCAATCACGTTCCTTTCGCGAACTTGGCTCTGAAATGCAGCGCAAGGCTGTCGAGGATAGTCGAGGTGATCGCCCGCACTTGCTCATCGTCGTGGTCGTGTCCGAGCGCGCGAATGATGACATCGAGCCCTGCCGCTTCGGGCGCATCGAATCGATCGTCTTCGACATCGGCCTCGTGCACGATCTCGGCGATCTTCCAGAGCACCGGATCGTCAAGTTCGTAGCGACGAAGGATCGTCTCAAAGGTGACGTCGTCTCCGTGATGGCTGAGATCGCAGCCCACCATGTCGAACGGAGTTGCATCTGGTGGTACGTCGTCGGGGTCGCCGACGTAGACGAATTCTGCATCGGTGTCGACGTACTTCGCGAGCAACCAGGCCGACGCCGCCCGGTCGACGTGAATCCCCGCACGCGTGGCCCACCTCACGATGTCACCGTGTTGGGCACATCGACGACGTCAAGCAGTGCGACGCGTACCGACTCGCCAAGTTCTGCGTTGAAATAGTCTCGTTTATCAATGCGGCGATGCTCCCGCCGCCAACGAGCGATCGTCCTCGAATCGCGGCCCGACGCAGCTTCGATCTCGTCGAGAAGAACGCGATACTCGACGTTGCGGGCGGTGTTCATCTGTTCGACAAATCGGTCTGTATCGCGTCTGGCCGACGGCGATGCAACCCACACGACCGCCTCACCATCAGCCTCGCGAACTTTTGCGCTGACCCATTCCAATTGCTCTTGGGTGTGCGCATCGTGAGGGAGGGCGACGAGGCCGTCGACGATTTGAGCCACGCCCAATTCCTTGAGGCGCCGCCACACGGCAATGCGGGGCGTCGAGGGTTCCCGGGGGATGCGATAGCTCAACATCACCCACGTTCGATCTTTCGGTTGCGTAACCATGGTTGCAATACTATCGTGCCTCAGCATGCAACCACGGTTACACACTAAGCGCAGCTCTCCAGCAGGTGCCGAGATCTCATCTCGTGAATGGACGCGAGCGTGGGCGACCGTCGCTGCGAACAGCTTCGGCGGGCCAGCCGGACAAATCGCTGTCATGCACGATGAGATCGTGACCAAACGCCGTTGGATCGGCGAGCGGCGCTTTCTCCACGCGCTCAACTACTGCATGCTGCTACCTGGACCAGAGGCCCAACAGCTCGCCACCTATCTTGGATGGCTCCTACGCGGTCCTCGGGGTGGCCTCTTCGCTGGCGCGTTGTTCATCCTGCCCGGGTTCGTTTCGATCATGGCGCTGAGCATTCTGTTCACCGCCTATGGCGACCTCGACTGGGTAGCCGGTCTGTTCTTTGGCATCTCTGCTGCGGTCATTGCAGTCGTTGCAAGCGCCGTGCTTCGCATTGGAAGGCGGGTCATCAAGAACTCCCAGATGTTCGCAATCGCCGCCCTTTCCTTCGTCGGGATCTTCGTGTTCGAACTCCCGTTTCCGCTCATCGTCGCCGTCGCGGCGCTGATTGGGCTGGTCGGTGGACAAACCCGACCCGACCTTTTCAATCTCGTGCAAGGCCACGATGAATCCAGTGCGACCGACGATGTAGACGTCTTGGTCGGCGACCAAGACATCGCACTCGGTCGCCCTTCGTGGGGACGGGCCCTGCGCGTACTCGCCACCGGACTCGCGCTGTGGTTCGGCCCAATCGCGCTCTTAGCGAGCACATTTGGATCCAGCTCGGTGTTCTTTGACGTGGCCTGGTTCTTCTCTACCGCTGCGGTGCTGACCTTCGGTGGCGCCTACTCGGTGCTGGCGTACATCTCACAAGAGAGCGTGAACACGTTCGGGTGGCTCGAACCTGGCGAGATGATCAGCGGGCTTGGCATGGCCGAGACCACCCCCGGACCCCTCATTCAGGTCGTGCAATTCGTCGGCTTTGTCGGTCCGTACCGATCGCCCGGATCTATGGGCGCAATGCAGGCGGGCCTCTTTGGCGCCACCATCGCCACGTGGGTGACCTTCATCCCTTCCTTCTTATGGATTTTCCTCGGGGCACCCTTTATCGAACATCTACGCGGGCGCCCGTCGCTCACCTCTGCCCTTTCGACGATCACCGCTGCGGTGGTCGGCGTCGTGTTGAACCTCGCCGTTTGGTTCGCACTCTTCACCCTCTTCGAACGGGTGACAGAGCACCGTCGATTCGGTGCACTCCTCTACCAGCCAGAACTTTCATCGCTAAATCTCGCAGCGGCCGCCATCGCCATCGGTTCAGCTATTGCCATCTTTCGCTTCAAGACCCCGACCTTGAAGGTCGTGACCGCTGCGGCGGCAGTCGGGATCGTCTACCAACTCTTCCTCGCCTAAGGATCCAAATGTCTACCAACATCATCTTTCTCTGCCCGCACAACGCCGCAAAGAGCATCTATGCCTCGATGACACTCCGTCGAAAGGCCGCCGAAGCTGGCATGGAAGTCGGCGTCGCAACAGGCGGAACTCATCCCGATGCCGAGGTGTTGCCAATGGTCGCAGAACGCCTTCAGGCGCTCGGCCACACCGTGACAGCAGTACCAAAGCTTGTATCTGGCGATGCGCTCGCCGCAGCCGATGTCATTATCAACATTGGCTGCGACCACGACGAACTGCCCACGACCGAGCCGATAGTCGACTGGACGATCCCGAACTTCAGCGATGACCCAGCACTCGCGTTCGCCGCCCTCGACACTCATGTAGACGCACTGCTCTCCAACCTGTGAGCAAAGCTGTGTTCGGCACGATCACAAGATGTTAATCACCTCTATGGAATTGGACGTGACCTCCGTCGCATTCCACTTGCATGACTCTTCCAAAGCACCTCACACGATTCGCAATCATCGGCTTTGCCCAAGTGGCGATCGTCCTGCTCATCATCGTCGCCTTCTCAGGATCGTCCGCCTCGGTCGAGGACGCGGTAAATCGCGCCAATGCCGTCGCTGCGGTGACGGTCTCGCCCGAACCAGTACTCGTCGCAGAGCAAGCCGACGGAGCACTGCGCTCTGCGTCCTTTGCTGGTCTGTTCGACGGAAATGACGGCTTCCGCGTGACCGGCTCGGTCATCGTTACCGGCGAGGTAGGTGAAGCGCAGTCCCTTCGCTTTACCCGAGACTTCTGGACGAGCAGTGGTAGCGGCGACCTCGAGGTAGTCCTGCGAGCAAGCAACGGCGACTTCATCAGCTTGGGCCAACTCGAATCCGAGTTTGGTGTCAACAACTATGTCATTCCGGACTCGACCGATGTTTCGGTCTATGGAGAGGTCGAGATCTTCGATGTCGAGTCGAACGAAGTCCTCGGCAGCGCCACACTCGCTGCCCTCTGAGCGGTTGGCTCGCTCGACAGCTATGGCCGCAGTGTGAACGGCGCTCGCAAGACACCTAGCCTGAGATCATGGCAGATGGCGTACTCACCGGAAACGAATCGACCGTCAGATGGAATGTCATCGATGATGTAGCGCCGCTGGCACGTGCGACAGAGCGTCCCTACGTCGCAGTGCCTGACGATGCCATCACCCGCTACCAGGCCGACGGCGTTGTGCTCTTGCCCAACCTGTTCAGCGATTGGGTCGACCCACTCGCGGCGGGCCTCGATCGAATCCTTCGATCCCCCGACGAGTACGCATTCCCTTGTGAGAGCACCACCGGCGATGAACCGGGGCGATTCTTCGACACCTATTGCAACTGGCAACGGGTTCCCGAGTGGCTCACCTTCATCATGTCGTCGGCTGCCGCATCGATCGCAGCCCAACTGATGTCGTCGAATGCCGCACAGTTTTTCCATGAGCACGCATTCACGAAAGAGGCAGGCACCGCCAAAGCAACACCGTGGCACCACGACCTCCCCTACTACTGTGTCGATGGGCGCCAAACGGTCAGCCTCTACGTTGCCCTCGACCCAACCCCGGTCGAGACCGCCGTCAGGTTTCTGCGTGGTTCACACCGCGACGAGCACACCTACCGCCCTCGCCGGTTCAAAGACGGCAGCGAGTACCAAAGCGATTCCACGTTCGATAGCGTCCCCGAGATCGACGGCCAAAGTGAGCAGGTATTTGCTACCGCACTCGTTCCCGGTGACTGTCTCGCGTTTGACTTCCGCACCCTTCACGGCACCACTGCAGCCCCCATCGAGCACCGTCGCCGAGCCTTCTCAACGCGATGGCTCGGCGACGATGTCACCTATGTCGAACGGACCGGAGCAACATCGCCTCCCCTCGACGATCTCGGCGTCAGTGACGGCGATCGAATGCCAGAGCACTTGTTCCCAACGCTCTGGTCCTCGCCGACCCGCAGCGAACGCACTTGTTAATCTGGGGCTGGAATGGCGGGGTGTCACCGGTCCGTTTCTTCCAGCATGAAGATCATCTCTCGAATCGCGATCATTGGCCTGCTGCAGGCTGGCATCATCGTTGCGCTCATCCTTACCTTCTCAAGCAGCCCGATGGCTGCCCAAGAAGGAGACTCGCCGCCAAACGCTCAGCCACCCCAAGTTGCCCTCACCGTTGGAGAGGAAACGAGCGGCGCCGTGTTTGCGGGCGAGTTCCGCGGCAACGGGCCGTTCACGGTGGTTGGTGAAGCGATCATCATCAACGAGGGGCCCGGCGACCAGTCCCTCCGCTTTACCGAAGACTTCCGAACCAACCGTGGCCAGCGGTTGGCAGTCTTCTTGCGCTCACAGAGCGGCGCTGTCATCGACCTCGGCGATCTTGGAGACATCATCGGCGGACAAGAGTTCGAGATTCCGGCGTTTACCAACTTGAGCGAGTTCAATCAGGTCCAAGTGTTCGACGAGATTGCTGGCATCGACTTTGGAACCGCAGTGCTGGCACCGGTGTAGACCACCGACCTAACCACCGTCTTGACCGCCAAGCACCCACTTCAACTGCTCGATTGACCACTCTCGGTGTGCAGCCGGTAGCGTGTCGCCGAGCAGATCGGCCGTCACGTCGCCGTTTCGATCTGTCAGCTACTCGACAGCAGCGACGAAACCATTGCACGGTCAAGAGAACCAACCACGACTGCTCTCAACGGCCATACGGTCGTCGCGTGTTCGCGCAACCTTCGCTGTCGTGGCGCTCGTAGCAATTGGTTTCGCCTCCCAGAACGCGTCCTTTGCCAGTGCCTCGAACAGCACTGCCGACGTCGAAACCACAGAAGAGACATCGGCCGCGATTGGCCCCGAGATCGTCGACCAAACGTCGATCCCAGCACCGATTACCACCACACCGACTACCACTGTGGCGCCCTCCACAACCGCCGTCTCAACGACGACGGCTCCAACTACGACGACAGGTCCTCCAACCACCACTGCTGCACCGACAACGACAGCTGTGACGTCCACGACCGCCCTGCCAGCCACAACCGCTGCACCGACTACTCCGGCACCGACTACCACTGTGGCGACCTCCACAACCGCCGCTCCAACTACGACGACGGTTCCTCCAACCACGACTGCCGCGCCGACTACTACCACCACGACGACAACAGCGCCGCCCGCACGCCCTGTGGCGCCGGTGGGTCCAGCAACGGTGCGGGCACCGATCCCAATCCCGGGCGGGCAAGTGCAAATGGGCTTCAATGTCGATCTTTGGGGTAGCGATCGAACGAACTATTGGAACGCGCTCGAAGCGGTACCCGGAAACGGCAGGCTTATCGCCCACGAGTTCAAGTCCTTTACGAAACCAATCAAGACCGATCTGTTCCAATGGCACCTCGATCAGGGGCGAGAC
>CALHXU010000083.1 GCA_938040365.1 uncultured Acidimicrobiales bacterium | reverse complement strand
CTCCTCGCCCCCGAGCATCAGTTTCCGACCCAGAACGACAACGTCGATGCGGCGTGGGATTGGCTTCTCGACTCGGCTCGATATCTCTCGATCGACACCAGCCAGCTGGTCGTGTGTGGCGATTCGGCTGGTGGCCAGCTCACCGCGTCGCTTTGCCAGCGACTGCGAGACGCAGAGCGACCACAACCCGCGGTGCAGGCGCTCATCTACCCGTTCGTCGACGCAGCCGCGACCGGAGGGTCAATGGAGAGCTGCGCTGACGCCTTTCCTTTGACGATCGACATCGCCCACTTCTTCACGGCGCAGCTGGTCCCTGATGGCTTCGACAGAGAGGACCCCTCCTTTAGCCCCGCCCAACATCTGAACCTCGCCGGGCTTGCGCCATCGGTGGTCGTCACCGCTGCCTTCGACATTTTGCGAGACCAAGGTGTTGCCTACGGCGACAAGCTTCGCGACGCTGGCGTCCCCGTTATCTCACGGATCGAGGAGACCATGCCGCACTCGTTCTTGGCAATGGGCGGCTTGTCCCCCGAGGCCTACGCCGCCAGCGAGCGGGTCATCGCCGACATTTCGACACTGCTTACCAAAGCAGGCGAATGATTTCCGATCTCGGCGGGTTTCGGGCTCGTGGATAGACGCGCCCTTCTGCTCGGACCTTTGCCGGCCGTCGTACTCGCCGGCTGTGGAACGGCAGCCGTCGCGAACCAGACAACCAACGCCAGCTCGGCCGACGGCACCTCGACCGACGAGAGCCAATCAAGCGCCGAAACCACGACCACGCTCGAGGAGCTCGCAACTGCAGACGACCAGGCCAACTCGCTCGACGAGCCAATCGCCATGTCGATGACGCTCTACTTAGTCGAAGACGCCTTAGATCCACCCGACTCTCCCCTGTCATCGCAGCGAACACCCGAGGGCTTGTCGATCATTGCCGAGGACATGGGCGAGGTGTGGTCCCAGGCCAACATCGTGTTCGACCCAGTCACCATCGAGACCGTGCAGTTACCACGAGATGTGCTCGAAGCCATCGCACTCGGACTCGACACCGGCCCGTTCTTCGATCAGGTCGGCAATACCTTCGATCTTCCCAACCCCTCGGCGCTCAACGGGCTGTACGTGCGTGCAGCGGGGCGGGCGAACGGCTTTGCACCGAGCGGCTCTCGCGTCTTTTTCGTCATCGACGAGCCGAGCGTGCATGACGAGCGGGTGTCGAGCCATGAGGTTGGCCACATCCTCGGACTGCACCACGATCTTGAAGATCCCGGCACATTGATGTTCTCGGGGACCAACGGCACGGTACTTTCTGGAATAGAAAGAACGGTTGCTCGCTACACCGCTGGAGGGGTTCTCAATGGCGCACGGTAAATCTCGGCTTCGCTTTTTACTCATTGCTCTTGCGATGGCGCTCATCGTCGCTGCGTGTGGCGATGATGATCCGGCGGGTATGCCCGAGGACATGTTGGCGACCGATGACGGCGACCGGATGAGCGACCCAATCGACATTCTCAACGATGGCACCACCGCGCTCGAAGGCCATACGCCCCGTGGCTTTGCGGGAAGCGGTGTCGGGCTCTTCGCTGGCGACAACCTCAACGCCAACTTTCCGAACGGCGAGGGCATCCAAATTCTCTTGAGCTTCTTGATCCCCGACGAGATGTTGGAGCCAAATACCGCCACGCTCAGCTCGGAGGTATTGAGCACGAGGGGCAATGTTTTCGAAGCGCTCGGCGAGTTGCAGGTCGCTCCTGTTTCCTACGACCAGTTCGGTCCCGAGCTGTTCGATATAGAACCTATTGGCGAGGTCGTTACCTGCGAGCGCCCAACCGAGACGTCGCTCGAGTGCGACGTGACCGAAGCAGCCCAAGATGCGCTCGAACGCGAAGCGACCCACATCCAACTACGGCTCACCCTCGAAGAACTCGCCGACAACGACGGTGAGCAAGACCTCGTGCTGTTCAACAACGGCGATAGCAACGTCAACGAACCAGGCCTCTTCGTCCTCGAACTGAACTAGCCGATCACCCGAATCGCCTAAGGTTCGTAAATGGCGAAGCCAAAGGTCGAGAAGATGGCGAGGTGGATCGTCCTACTGGCGACCTTCTCGTTGATCGCAGCTGCGTGCGGAAGCGGTGATTCAAGCACCGCAAGCGGGTCAAGTGAGACCGGAACCGACGAGCAAGACCAAACGGAGCAGCTGGCAAACCTCTGCGACCTGTTCACCGAAGCTCGACTCGCCTCGCTCGACGAAGGCATGGACTCAATACTCCCCGGAGCGACCCAAGACTCGATTGCGCGAGTCGGGGAAACGTGTGTGATCCAGTACTCGTCGGGCGACGACTCGATCGTTCTCACAATTCATCCAGAAGGTGTGTTCGCCACCGACGATTTCTTGCCCGGCGGCGACATCACCACCGATGCCATACGCCTGAGCGCGGTTAACACCGAGATGGGTGAAGTAGTGGTCGAAGCAGAGACGAGCGACCCGGCTGGGATCATCACATGGGATGCTTCCTTTTTGGGCGCGTTCGCCCTTCAGATGTAAGCCTCAGCTAGTTCGGGAGGCGCTCAGAGAGGTAATTCACGAGTTGGTCGATTGCGACTCGGTCTTGCTCGCGTGAGTCACGTTCGCGCACGGTGACCGCGCGATCTTCGAGCGTGTCGAAGTCGACGGTCACGCAGTACGGGGTGCCGATCTCGTCAGCACGGGCGTAGCGTTTGCCGATCGATTGGGTCTCGTCGTAATCGCACATCCATGTGCCCTTGACGATGTCGAAGACTTCGTGGGCTGTTGGTGTAAGTGTGTCCTTCTTCGATAGTGGAAGCACG